>JAWKQN010000002.1:0-300000 GCA_041390125.1 Gemmatimonadota bacterium
CCTTGGCCCAGTCCATCGCGGATGCGCTGGGAGATCACGACTTCGCCGACGAGCCGTATCACGAGCTCGTGGCGGATGGCTACCTCTTCTCCCACCCCCCTGATCCGGACGACTTCGAAGCCCAGCTCGAATACGCTCTGGACGCTCTGGGCGATGAAGCCCCGAACGTGGTCTTCGATCGCTGCCCGGTGGATCTGCTGGCCTACCTCATGGTCACGTGCCAGAATGACGAGCGGGTCATCGCTCGCTGGCGCGAGCCTGTGCGTCGGGCGATGCGATCCCTGGATGCGGTGGTCTTCGTACCCGTAGAAGCTCCAGACGTGATCGACTTCGGTCAGGACGAAGATCCGACCGATTCCCGTGGCGCGGTGGACGAAGCACTCCGGGAGCTGCTGCTCGGTGATCACCTCGAGCTTGAGGTCGAGATCCTGGAGGTACGGGGTCCGCTGGACCGACGCACGACCGCCTCGCTCGAGTGGCTGGCCCAGCTTCGCTAGGCTCCCCTCGCACCGGGCGCGCCACGGTCCCGCCGGAAGTCGCTGCTGACCGGCTCGGCGGATGGATGCCTGTCGCGGGTGATGGATACGCGTCGCGGGTCATCGGGCGGGTCGCGCAGCAGGGTTCCGATCCGTCAGGGCGCCCGGACCCTCAGCAAATCCGATCACGGGCATCAAGACCGGAGGGAGCATGGAGGAGATCGACGCCGGAATCGAGGAGCTTCATCAGTCATGGCGTGCGGCGATCCGTACCGGAGACATCGATGCGGCCGTCGGGCTTCTGACGGACGACTACGTCCTATGGGCGTCTGGCGCACCCGCCATCCGAGGCCGGGAGTCGGTGCGTGGGATCCTCCGTGCGGCGATCGAACGATTTCGAATCGATCCATCCTTCGAGGCGGAAGAGTGTCTGCTGTCCGGAGACCTCGCGGTGGCGCGCGGGTGGGACGTGCAGGCGATCGAGCCCCGGGAGGGTGGCGAAACGCTGACCCAGCGACAACGAGTCTTCCTCGTGCTGCGCCGTGAGCAGGACGGTCGGTGGCGCTACGCCAGAGGGATGTCGCAGCCGGGGCTTCAACCCGCGTAGTCGGACGCCCGAGATCCGGGCAGCTCCTGGGCGGACCTACCGGGTGGGAAAAGCGCCGCTCGGCCGATGGCGATGCCCTTGATGCTGCGATCCGAGTGGAAGCGGGGATGCAGCCCTGTGGCCTCAGGGAGCGGACAGGGCGACAAGCTCACCTGGCGTGATCACACGCACCGTCGACGCTCGGAATCCCTTCTTGTCTCGCGTCACGAGATAGTCGGCTTCTGCGGCCTCGGCGCACGCCGCTTGCACTGCGTCTTCGAAGTCTTTCCAGCCGAGACCGAGGGCCCGCCTGAGTCGATCGCCGTCGACCGGTACTACGTCGAAGAGCTCGAGCACGTCGACGAGAAGTGCGCGGCACTTCGCGGGACCGAGTCGCCTTGAAGCCAAGTAGTGCAGGGTGGTGACGGAGTGAGCCGCCAGAAGACCAGAGAGATCGCCGGCCTCAATCTTCCGGAAGACGACTGCTGCCTCCTTGTAGTGCGGATCTCGCTGAAACAGCACGTCCAGCACCACGTTGAGGTCGACAAGTACCCGAGTCACCCGTACTTCTCATCCAGGTACTGGTAGTACTCGTCGACGGAGCTTTCGGGCGCGAGGGCTCCGACCAGCCTGGCGGTGATCGGAGTCGAGCCCCCGTCCTCCTCCTCCAGCGAGGCCAGGAACTGGCTCACGAGCTCGGAGACGGTCGTATCGTTGCGCTGGGAATAGCGCTTTGCTCGCTCGATGATGCGTCGTTCGACGGATAGGGTAAGCTTGGTCTTGGCCATCGGGGCCTCCTACGTACGTGCACACCATGATATACGTATAGCGGCGGACCACGGTTCCCGGAAAGGGGGTCCCGACCTGGGCGTCGAGAATGTAGCAGTCTACGCGGTGCGTCGACCCTGACGGGGGTTGCGCCACGCGTCGATCCCAACGTTGCGCGGGCGTGGGCCCCACTGCCTCCGAGTCGGCGTGGTGCGGCAACACAATCCCAGGCGGCCTGAACGAGCTGTCGGGGCCCCGCACACGGACACACCATCGGGAGAAGCTGCGATGCTGGATCAGGAGATCCTCGCCGATCAGATCGGCCGAGCGGTTCGGGGTGGTGCCTGGCACGGGCCGTCCGTGGGTGAAGTGCTGGCGGGTGTGTCGGCCGAGGACGCAGCGGCGCATCCGATCCCCGACGCGCACAGCATCTGGGAGATCGTGCTGCACCTGATCGGCGGGTACACCTTGGTCCTCCGGCGGCTGGGCGGGGAGCGGCTACAGCTCTCGCCGCAGGAAGCGTGGCCTCCAGTGACAGAGGTCAGCGCGGCTGCGTGGCGAGAGAGCCAGGACGCATTGGGGCAGCTCAATGAGCGGCTCCAGAGCGCCGTGCGGGCGTTCCCCTCCCAGCGTCTTTCGGATGAGCTGGGTTCCGGGTTCGAGGCGTACGTCCAGTTCTGCGGGGCGCCTCAGCACGACGCCTACCATGCGGGTCAGATCGTCATGCTCAAGAAGGCATTGGCGGCGTCGCGAGAGGCGTCGTGAACATGATCTCCAGGCCGGCCGGGCCGTCAGCGCCGCGGTGGTCCCGGCATCTCGTGATCGGGCGGCGGGTCGTCCTGCGCGGTCGTCGGATTCCTGCCTCCGCGCTCTTCGGCGCTGCGCTTCTTCTCGTCGCCACCGTCCGCGTGGCGGAGGGCCAGAGTCGTGGCTGGGCTCCCGACCAGTGGCGGGCGGGCATCGGGATCGGCGAGCCCGGGAACAGGGACATCACGGTGGGCACCTGCGACGCTGGCGTTCCGCTGTTCGCTGCGGCAGGGCCGGGCTGGCACCTGAAGGGGCCGTTGCGCATCGAGCTGGAGGCGGGGGTCCTGGGGTCCGGCTTCGGTGCCGACTGTGCCACGGATGCAGCCCCGTGTGAGCCCGGCGCTCCCTGTCTCCGTTCGGAGGGACTGGAGACGCCCCTGTGGACGACCACGTCCCGTCTGGTTGTCGAACGAACCCTGGGGCGCCCCGAGTCGCGGCTACGGCTGTCGGGGGGCGTGGGCCACTTCTGGGGAGCGGGGGTCTGGTATCGGTCGATCGGTGGGGGCGTCCGTCTCGGCGACCCGACGGGGCTCACTGCGACGGTGGAGTTGGAGCGCTGGTTCTTCGATGCATCCGAGCGACGTTATGACATCCGCGATCCGACCGGCGCGCTCTACGATGTTCGGCGTCGGGCCGGCCGGCTCATGATGCTGCGCGTTTCGGTGAGCTGAGCGGAAGCGGCTTCCTGGATCGAGACTCCACGCGGGTCCGGCGGGTGATCGCCGCACTCGCCGAGCCGGTCGCTCGGGCGACGAACCCGGGTCCTTGCCCCTCCCGGCCCCTCAGCTCCGCAGCGCCACCAGCGCGTCCACCCGCCCGGCGCGTCGTGCCGGGATCCACGCGGCCGCCACCGCCGTGACCAGCAGGACCAGCGCCGCCGCCGCCGCCGTCCACGGGTCCTGCGCGTCCACGTCGTAGAGCAGACTCTGCAGGGCGTGGCCGAGGGCCCACGAGGCGAGGAGGCCGCCCAGCGCGCCCGCGCCGGCGAGGATCAACCCGCGCCTCACCACCAGGCGGGTCAGGGACAGCGGACGTGCGCCCAGCGCCGCCCGGATCCCGATCTCGCGCACGCGTTGCGCGGCCTGGAAGGAGACCAGCCCGTACAGCCCGATGGTCGCCAGCAGGAGCGCCAGCCCCGCGAACGTGGCGAGGAGCAGCCCCAGCGTGCGCGTCTCCGCCAACGAATCGCGGACGGCGGCGCGCAGGTCGATCACCACGGGGGCGGGCAGCTCCGGGTCCACCCGGCGCACGAGCGCGCGCAGGTCGCCCGCCGTGAGCGAGGCCCCGTCCGCCGTCCGCAGGTGCAGGGCCACGAACGGGGAGTAGCGCTGCTCGATCGGCCAATAGACCGCCGGGCGGCCCGGTGCCCGCAACGAGCGCATCTGCACGTCCGGGACGAGGCCCACGACGCGCGCAGCAGGTTCGCCGGCCAGCACCTTCCCGATCGGGTCCTCACCGGGCCAGAACATGGACGCCAGCGCTTCGTTGACGACCACGACCGGCTCGGGCTCGCGGCCGATCCCGCGCAACGCCCGTCCGCGCAGGATGGGGATGTCCAGGGTGGTGAAGTAGTCACCCGCAACGACGGTGTACTCGGCCTCGTATGCGAGCGCGGGATCCTGCTGGGGCCGCACCGTCTGTCGACTGTGTCCGCCCGCGATCGGCATCTGATTCGCGAGCGTCACGCCTTCCACGCCCGGGAGACCCGCTGCCTCGTCCAACAACCGCGTATAGAGGGCGAGCCCGGAGGTTTCGTCGTATCGGCCCGTGCGGTCGAGGGCCAGCACCGCGGCGTGCAACCCGTCCGGTCGGAAGCCCGGATCGGCCGCGCGTGCGTTCCAGACGCTCCGGCCGAGCAGCGCCGCTCCCGTCACCAGCCCGAGCGACAGGCCCAGCTGCGCCACGACGAGGGCGTCCCGGATGCGGGTGGTCCTGCGACCGGACGTGGGACCGGCATCGCGCAGGATCCCGGCCAGGCTCCGCCGCGAGGTGACCCAGGCGGGCATGGCGCCGAAGAACAGGCCGGTGGCCAGGCCCACGGCGGCCAGGAAGACGAGGACGCGCGCGTCGACCCCGACGGGCACGGACAGCGTCCACGGAAAGAGAGCGGGCAGCACGGCGCCGGCGCGCAGCACCAGCGGGAGCGCGAGCACGGTGGCCAGGCCCGCGAGCACCAGGCTCTCCACCAGGAGCTGCCGCGCCAACCGGCCGGAGCCGGCGCCCAGCGCCGCGCGCACGCCCAGCTCGGCCTGACGCGCGCCGGCTCGCGCGAGGAAGAGGTTGGCCACGTTCGTGCACGTGATCAGCAGGAGCAGCCCCACCACCAGGAGGAGGATACCGGACAGGCGCCGCGCTTCGGCCCGCTCCTCGGGATCGAGCCCCACTCCTTCGGCCAGCAGCACCAGGATGCCGTCGTTGACGGGCGCGGCGGCGCGCAGGCGTGCGGCCAGGCCGGGCATGGCTGCGCTCGCCGCCTCCAGGTCCACGCCATCGGCCAGACGCGCGACGACGTCGAACGAGCTCCATCCCCATTCGTCGAACGGCAGCCGATCGCCCATCGGTGGCGTCTGCATGGCGGGCAGCCACACCTGGGGTCCGGCGCCCAGCGCTTCGGTGCCAGCGAACTCCTGGGCGGCCACGCCCACGATCTCGTAGGGCTCGCCGCCGATGGTGACGGTCCGTCCGACGACCCGCGGGTCCGCGCCGAACCGCCGCGTCCACAGCGCATGCGACAGGACCACGACCGGGTGGGCGCCGGGCGCGCGGTCGTCGGCGGGCTGGAGCAGACGCCCCACGGCCGGCCGCACGCCGAGCGTGCCGAACCACGAGCCGGTGACGTACAGACCCGGCACCTGCTCGACGTCGTCCCCCGTCCCGAGGACGAACGCCGCCTGGTTGCTCGCACCCACCGACGCGAACACGGCCGTCTCGTCCGCGATCACCTCGAACGCCGGCCAGGAGAAGTTGTCGAAGCGCGGGTCCTGCTCGTAGCTGCGCGCGACCTGCACCAGGCGCTCAGGCTCGGTCAGGCCGGGCGGAGGACGGAGCAGGAGCCCGTTGATCAGCGCGAAGATCGTCGCGTTGGCGCCGATGCCGAGCGCGAGCGTGAGGGCCGCGCCGAGGGCGAAGCCGGGCGCGCGGACGAGAGACCGTCGCGCCCAGCGCAGGTCCTGGCCGAGGCCGGTCCACGACCAGGATGTCCGCCGCAGCGTGAGCGCGTGCGCGAACGCGCCCAGCGCGAACGAGACGGGTCCAGGCGTGCCGTCGGCCCCGTGGCGTTCCAGGGCCGCGAGCTCCGACAGCCACTCCTCCCGCCACTCCCGCCGCTCGCTGCGGGGCACCAGCGCGCCGGCTACCCGCACCAGGGACCGCGCCAGGCGACTCACGAGGGGCGCGGCTCGGGGTCGGCCAGGAGAGCGGCCACACCGGCGACCCGCTCCGCGCCCTCCGCGAGCGTGCGCAGCCCGGCGGCGGTGGGCTCATAGTACCGCCGGCGGGGGCGGCCTTCGGCCTCGGCGATCCGGGTGTCCTCCCACGCGGACCTCACGAGGCCGCGTTGCTTGAGGCGGGCGAGCGTCGGGTAGACCGTCCCCGACGGCAGACCGGTGCGGGTCACCAGCTCGAGCCCGTAGGCCCGACCGGAGCGCAGGGCGGCGAGGATCTGCAGTGAGGTCACGCCGAGAGGGCGGGGCACGGGTCCTCCGGTCACGAGATAGTAGAAGTGTAAGATATGTAGTAGTACTAGTGGGCCGCGTCAATGCAGGAGGTGGACGTGGGGGGCGGAGCCGGAGGGCAGCGCCGGAGGGCAGAGCGGAAGCGGAGGGAGTGTGGAGCCGAGGGAGGGCGGAGCGGAGGGAGCCCGTCCGTCCCCGGACGGCCCGCGCGAGCGCCGAGCCGACCGGGGACCGAGCGAGGATCAGGGCAACGCCATCGCCGCGATGCCGTTGTTCAGCTGGATGATGATGTACTGCTTGCCCTCATGGCTCCAGCTCGACATGCCGTAGCGCGTAGGGCCGGGGATCTCCACAGCGCCCAGTCGCTCGCCCGTCCGCTTGTCCAGCGCGAACAGGTTCCAGGTCCCGTCCGCGGTCTGGCCGGACGAGAACAGGAGCGTGGGGCTCGCCACCATCACCGCGTGTCCCGGCCGACCCGGGTTCGTGGGCACGTTGGGTGCGCCCTGCAGCAACGGGTGGTTGCGGATGCGCTCCTGCACCTGCTCGGGCGCATCCCCGTTCGGGATCTGCCACAGGTGCTCGCCGGTGTTCATGTCGATGGCGGTGATGCGGCCGACCGGTCCCTTCCAGATGGAGAGGCCGTCGATGTTCGCGCGATCCGCACGGTCTCCGCCCTCGGAATCCACGGCGCGTGACCAGTCGGAGTGGGTCGTGCCCGTCATCAAGGGCCCGTCGAGCGGGGAGTCCTTGCCCGGCATCAGCAGGGCCGGTGAGCACCCGCTCGCGGAAGCGATGAACAAGATCCCGTTGACGGGATCGGCGACCGTGGGGCTGTAGATGTTGGCGCCGCCTCCGCCACCCGGACACACCAGCCCGCCGGACGGCTTCTCCGCCTCGGGGCTGCCGGCCACGACCGGCGGGTTGAACAACGGCGTGATCATGTCGTTCTCACGCGCGAACTCCAGCACCCGTTGCCGGATCTGCGGCGTGTAGTCGATCAGGTCGCTCTCCTGACGGCCCTGCAGGTCGAACGGCGCGGGCTTCGTCGGATACGGCTGTGTGCGCGACAGCTTCTCGCCCGGAACGGTCGACTGCGGGACCTCGCGCTCCTCGATGGGCCAGATGGGCTCACCGGTCTCGCGGTTGTACGAATACACCCACGACTGCTTGGTCACCTGGAACAGGCCGGGGATCCGTCTCCCGTTCACGTTCACGTCCATCAGCACCGGCGCCGTGGGCGTGTCGTAGTTCCAGATGTCGTGATGGACGAGCTGCTGGTGCCACTTCCGCTGACCGGTCTGCACGTCGAGCGCGATGACGCTCGTTCCGAACAGGTTGTCGCCCGGCGAGAACCCGCCGTAGTAGTCGATCGTGGGCGGGTTGGTGGGCACGTACACCAGGCCCAGCTCGGGATCGGCCGACATGGGCGCCCAGGACGACACATCACCCGTCCATTCCCAGGCGTCGTTCTCCCACGTCTCGTGCCCGAACTCACCGGGGCGCGGGATCACGTGGAACTTCCACTTGAAGCGACCCGTGCGGGCATCGAAGCCCATGATGTCACCGGGGACGTTCTCGACCCGCGTCTGGTTGTAGCCCTGCTCCGCGGAGTTCCCGACCACGACCACGTCGTTGACGACAATGGGGGGAGACGACGACGTGATGTAGCCGAGCTCGAGCGGAAGGCCCTGGTCCGGATCGTAGGTCTCGCCGGACTCGAGCCAGGGCTTCCAGTCGGCGATCAGCGGCGGCAGGAGATCGACGACGCCGCTCTTCGGAAAGCCCGGGATCGGGACCGGCTCACCCCAGTTCTCCAGGGGCTGACCCGTCTCGGCGTCCAGGGCGGTGAGGAAGAAAGCCGGGGACGTGATGAAGATCACGCCGCGCCCATCGATCTCTCCGTAGGCGACGCCTTTGCCGTATCCCTTGCGCATGGAGTACTCCCAGCGCTCGGTCCTGGGCTCGGAGTAGCTCCAGAGCAGCTCGCCGGTTCCGGGGTCGAGCGCCACGACGTGGCGGCGGTCTCCGGTCACCGTGATGAGCTTGCCGTCGACGTACGTCGGCGTCGCGCGCGACGTGCTGGGCCCGAAGCTGCTGGCGTCCCACTCCCAGACGACCTCGAGGTTCTGGAAGTTGGACGCGTTGATCTGGTCGGAGGGCGTGTAGCGCGTGTGCCAGGCGTCTCCGCCCAGGTACGTCCACTGCCCTCCCTCGACCCCCTGTCCCTGCCCCTGCACCGCTCCCGGCAGCACGGCCAGCATGGCCAACGCCAGCGCGAAACGGCTGCGGGAGCGGGGCCTGGCGGGGCCTCGTCTCTCCTCACTCATGCGTGTCTCCCCCTGCTGCTGCCCGGTGGCGGGGCCGTCCGGGAACGTGCCGCGGGTCGTGCGGCCCGAGGCCGTGCGGATGCACACGGCCCGAACGGGCCATTGTGCGGCGGGCCGCCCGAGCCGCGCAAGCCGGTTTCCGGGGGCCCTCCGCTCAGGGAGGGGTGAGCACCAGTCGGAACCCCAGGAACGGCCGCCGCGCGCCCGGATCGGCGCCTCCGCGAACCGCGGCGCGCACGTTGCGCGCGTCGTCCGCGAACGACCCCCCGCGCATCACCCAGAGCGCGTCCTCGTCCGCCGTGGCGGTGTCGTCGGAGGGATCGAAGGGATAGGGCTGATACGGGCTGCGGGTCCATTCCCAGACGTTCCCGCTCAGGTCCGCCAGACCGTCGTAGGGACAGGCCGGGCAGGGGTGGGTTCCCACCGGGCTGGGACCTCGACGTCCGAAGGTGGCGAAGGCGGTGTCGGGCGTGCTGCCCCACGGGTAGATGCGCCCGTCCGGTCCGCGCGCCGCCTTCTCCCACTGGGCCTCGCTGGGAAGCGTCAGCCGCCATCCCTCGTCGAGGCGGGCTCGCAGCGTTGCCGGGGTGGTGGCGCTGGCGCGCAGCTCCCCCTCCAGCCAGCGCGCGTACGCGAGCGCGTCCGGCCAGGACACGGACGTCACGGGGTGATCGGGAGGGGCCTGGAGGGGCGTGGGGTCCGTGGCGCGATGTCCGGTGGCCTCCACGAAGGCCCGATACTGGGCCACGGTCACCTCGAACCGGCCGATCCAGAACGTGGGGAGGTCCACCACGCCCTGGGGTTCCTCCGGCGTCCACCGCTCGATGTCGTAGGACAGCCCGTCGGCGGTCGGGTCGCTCCCCATCCGGAAGGGTCCCGCGGGAATCTCCACGAAGCCCAGGGCGCCGTCCGCCGGAAGCATCCAGGCGTCGGCACGGAAGCGCGGATCGTCGAAGGACCCGCCGGGGGGGAGCGGGGCGCGCTCCGCCGCCGGGGCCTCGCGGGCGACCTCGAGGGAGATCCACACGGCGCCCACCAGCCCCAGCGCGGCCAGGGGGACGGCCCACCGCTGCGGGGCGCTCATCCCGTGCTGGCCTGCCGCTCGCAGGCGAAGCCCCACTGGTGCCGGCAGGCGCGCTCGTACAGCTCGGGCTCCGGCATCTCCATCAGGTTGCGCCCGCCCTCGCGCAGGAGCAGGCGCAGGTCCAGCGTGCGCGGGGGGCTGCGCAGGAAGCGCGTGGGATCGACCAGGTTGAGGCAGGCGGCCTGGAAGCGCAGCTCGCAGGCGCGGGCGAAGAACCCCTGGGCGCGGGCTTCGTCCGCGGGCAGCAGGCGTCCTTCACGGTGGTGCGCGCCGAGCTCGTTGCAGGCCCAGGCGGAATTGTCCGCACAGTACGTCGCCTCCAACTGGAGCAGGCGGGCGCACGCGTTCGGGCGGCCTTCGCCGCACGCCGCTTCCCAGAAAGGCAGGCTGTCCCCGACGTGCCGTCCGTCGGTGCGTCCCAGCACCGTCATGGCGGCGAAGAAGACGGCCCAGACGGACATGAAGGCCAGATTGGCGCGCGCCGAAGCCCACGCGGCGGGTGCAGCGGACGGAGCGCCCGACCGCACGCGGCGGACCAGCCCGTCGATGCCGCGCACGCTGAGGTTGAGGAGCGGGACGGCGAGCAGCTTGTCGTAGAAGGTGGGCACACCGAACGCGCCCAGCAGGGCGTAGAGCCCGAAGACGCTCACCCCGTAGAGGGCGCCGAACAACGCCTTCCCCGGCGCGGAGCGCGGGGACGTGGAGGGGTCGGTCACGAGCAGGTGCAGGCCCAGGAACACGGCCGCGGGGATCTCCGAATCCAGGAACCAGGGCACGCCGGTCAGGGCGGCGTAGCCGGCGCTCAATCCGAACAGCACGAGCGCGGCGGTCCCCGCGACGAGCGTGATGGAGAAGAACCACATCACGACCAGCCCCAGCGCGAACAGGAAGAGGTAGATGTGCGGCGCCAGCGTGAGCGTGGACGCGATCTCCTGGCCCCAGGTCAGCTCGGTGGTGCCGGTGGCGATCAGCACCAGCGAGAAGAGGCCGAGCGTGAACGCCGACGGATTGAAGATGTGGACGCGCTTCCCGTCCCGCTCCCAGCGCACGAATTCCTTGCCCAGGAAGCCGACGGCGATCATCAGGAACTGCAGATAGAACCAGTCGTCGCGGAACCACAGGAACAGGTTGGTGCTGAGGATGATCGGGAAGGGCCCGAATCCGAGAGACGTCCGTTCCCGCCGCCACCATGACAGCAGGAGGTCGAAGGCGTAGGCGAAGAGGATCTGCCCCACCAGCAGCCAGGCGTGGGCGTAGACCGGTCGCCAGAACCAGCCCCAGTAGGCGTAGACGGCGATCTGCACGCCCGCCTGCAGCCAGTGCTGCCGGCGCAGGACCAGGTCGACGCCGCGCGAGCGCAGGGCCGGCCCGAGGCGGAGCGCCAGGCCGGCGTATCCGAGCAGGAGCGCCGCCGCGGCCCCGAAGAAGGACAGCGCCAGCCGCTCGTTGGCCTGGATCCGCGGTACGAACGCGACGGCGGCCAGCGCCAGGGCGAAGAGCGGCGGGAGCAGGAACGCCAGCGAACCGCGCGCGGGCGCCTCGACGGCGCTCGGAGAGCGGCGGGCGGTGCGGGCGCGGGAGCGTGCTGCGGAAGCCATCGCCTGGATCGGGAGCGGGTGCGGGTGGGCCGAGCGGGGCCCGTCGCGCCGATGGTAATGGGAGGGGCGGCGTCGGGGGAAGCGGGACCGCGGGCGCGAGCGCAGCGCCACCCCAACGCGCGGGCCGGGTCTACCCGACCTCGCCCACCAGCAGCGCGACGGGGAGCTCGGACAACAGCGCGCCGACGGACAGCGCGGCGCGCTCCTGCGGGTCTCCCTCGACGACCGTGTGGACGGCTCCGTCCAGCAGATTGCGCCAGCGCCGCGGGGCGTGGTCCGGCAGGGGAAGGTGCGTTCCGTCCCACACGTCGTCCCCCAGCGGCGCGCGCGGGCGCGCCGTCAGCGCCGTGGTCCACCGGGGAACCAGCGCCAGGGCCCACGCGTCGTCCAGGATCCGCGCAAAGGCCAGGGCATGCCGCGCCCGGGATCCCTCCGCCGGCAGCGGCAGGTAGCTTCCCTCCAGCAGGAGACGCCCGTGCTGGCGACGCGCGGCCAGCGTGCGGGCCAGGACCTGCGTCTTCACGTGCCCGTCCGGCCAGCGCGCGAGCAGCGTCGCCGGCGCTTCGCGCTCCGCGGCCGTCAGAGCCGCGTCGCGGGCGTCGTAGTCGAGCGGGCGTCGATTGTCCGGGTCGACCAGGCTGAGGTCCCAGAGCTCGGTCCCGCGGTACACGTCCGGCACACCGGGAGCGGCCGCGCGCAGCACGAGCTGCGTCAAGGAGTTCAGGGCGCCATGGAAGGCCACGTCGGCCGCCAGCGCCTCGAACTCCGCACGGAAGCCCCCCGATGCGCGCCGCGGGTCCAGCAGGGCGCGGGCGAACCGCTGCACCGCGGCCTCGTGCTCCGGGTCGGGGTCGCGCCATGCGGTATTGACCTTGGCTTCGCGCAGCGCCTTGAGGAGATACGCGTCCATGCGTTCCAGGAACTCCGGACCCGCCGGGCCCTCCGCCGGCCAGGCGCCCAGCAGCGTCTGGTAGATCAGCCATTCCTCACTGGCATCGGGAGCGCCCTCCGTGCGCAGGTGGGCGTGGGCGCGTGTCCAGCGCTCCACCGCCGCCTCCCACCGGGGCGCGATCTCGCTCAGCACCGCGAGCCGGGCGCGCACGTCCTCGGCTCGTTTGGTGTCGTGCGTGGACGTCGCGTTCGCCGTGCCGGGCCACGAGCGACGGCGCTCGGCGCAGAAGGCGTGGAAGGTCGCGGTCGCATTCGCTCCGTCGGAGTGGGCGGCGAGGGGAGCCGGCTCGTCGCCCACCTCGGCCAGGGCGGCGAGCGGGACGTAGAGATAGAAGGCGGTGTCCTCCACGGCCTTGGCCATGACTGCGCCGGAGAGCTGCTGCCAGTCGAGCACCCAGTCCGTCCAGGCCTCGGCCGCCGCCTCGCCGAGGAGTCCTGCGCGCAGATGCGTCTCGGCACCGGCCGGCAGCGTAGCCGCGGAGCCGGCGGCGGCGAGTGCGGCGTCCACCCGACGCCGGTCCGCTCCGGTCAGCGGCAGGGAGGTCGCGTAGGTGCGGTAGACCGGGAGGTGGGCGGTCAGCTCGATCACGGCCTCGGTGGCTTCGGCCTCGTCCAGGCGGGCGCCGTCCGGCGCGGTGGGCAGGCTGCGCGCCAGGCGACCGACCTCGAAGGCGAAGAGCGCCCGCGCCACGTGGCGCTTGGTGACGACCGTGACCGAGTCGAAGTCCAGCGGCAGCCCGGTGCGGAGCGCGTAGGCGCGGACGAGCCGGGCGAAGCCCTCGGGACGGACGAACAGCCGTCCGGCCGCGGCCAGGAAGTCGTATCCGGTGGTGCCGTCCACCGGCCAGCTCGCGGGCAGGCGCTCTCCGGGAGCCAGGATCTTCTCGACCAGGATCCGGCGCGGTCCGCCCGCGCGCTCGCGCACGAACGCGGCGAGCCGGTCGAGGTATCCGGCTGGATCACGCAGGCCGTCGACATGGTCGATGCGCACGGCGTCGACGACTCCGCGCTCCAGCAGGTCGCCCACCAGCGCATGGGTCGTGGCGAAGACCGCGGGATCCTCGACCCGCACGCCCACCAGGCCGGTGATGTCGAAGAAGCGGCGGTACCCGAGGCCTTCGCCCGTGCGTCGCCAGGAGACGAGGCGGTGGGGCTGCATCCGCACCAGCGCCAGGACGCGCTCCGGATCGCGAGCCGGGAGCGAGTCCAGCCACGAATGCAGCGCGCCTGCGAAGGCGGGCTCGGCGTCCAGACGCTCGCGCAGATGACGCTGGAGGGCGCGCGCGGCCGCGATGTCGGCTTCGTCCACGGCGTCGCAGCGTGCCCGGAGATCCTGGAGCGGGTCGTCGGCGCCGCGCAGGGCCAGCGCCCACGACGCCGGCGTCAGCGGCACCCGGTGCTCATGATGACGGAAGGCCAGCATGTGCTCGTGGATCCCGAGCTGGAGCTGGCCCGCGCCCACCACGTCCTCGAGCGCGCTCCCGAGCACCGGGAGGGTGATCGGCTCGTCGCGGGTCCCGGGGCAGGTGAGGGCGAACATGCGCGCATGCGGAGAGGCCGCTCCGAAGGTCAGGACGTCCCACCACCACGGGTTGTCGGCGTGGGCGGCCATGTGGTTGGGGACCAGGTCCAGCACGATGCCCATCCCGCGCTCGTGGGCGTCGGCCGCGAGCGACTCCAGGCCGCTCCTGCCGCCCAGCGCGGCGCGCACCCGCGTGGGATCGACCACGTCGTAGCCATGCTCGCTGCCGGGGACGGACTCGAACACAGGGGACAGGTACAGCGCTCCCACGCCCAGACGCTCCAGGGCGTCCAGGTGCGCGCGCATGTGCGCGAAGTCCCGCTCCGGCGTGAGCTGCAGCCGGTAGGTGGAACGGAACGGAGCCGGGATCACGGCACTGCGACGCGCAGCGCCGCCCCCAGCGCCCGCAGACGCTCGCGCCGTTCCCCTCCACCGTTGTCGAGATCCCCCGCATCCACGGACCGGATCAGCCCGTGGAAGACGTTCTGCGCCTCCCACAGATCCACGTCGAACGGCAGCGTCCGGGCCAGCCCTGCGGCCGAGAGGGCGGCGGCGAGGCGCGCCGGGTCGTCCGGAGACGCGGCCACCTCCTGCACGTGTGCGAGCACGGCCGCGCGGGCGGCGTGGGCCACGGGCGCCTCCGCCAGCTCCGCGCCCACCTGCTCGGCCTCCCGCACCAGGTCGGTGGCCACGTCCAGATCGACCGCCGGCGGATGCAAGGCGGAGCGCAGGCGCTGGGCCAGCACCTGCTCCGCCAGACGCTGCAGACCCGGCGGCAGGGGCGCGTCCAGCTCCACGAGGAAGCGCAGCACCACGCTGTGCTCCTCATAGACCCGTTCCAGCGCATCGGTGGAGCGCTCGAGCGCGGGTCCCAGGAGCCGGTCCAGCACCCGGAGCTGCTCGTCACGGAACAGTGAGCGCAGGGAGTGGATCCCGGCCGAGAAGTGCTCGTCCAGCGTGCGCACGATGGAGGGAAGGTCTCCGGCGTCGAACGCGTCGCGCAGGGTGGACGTGAGTTCCTGGTACTCCTGCTCTCCCCGGAACGGGCGCACACCGCCGACCAGGTTCTGGTCGCCCAGGTGCAGCACGCCCGACGTGAACCGACCCCTGCGGCCGGTGATGGCGGAGCGGACCAGGGAGCGCCCGTACGCGAGTCGCGTGCGGCCGGACTCGACCACGTGGCCGTCTTCGACGTCCACACGGTACCCGTAGACCTCCTCGGAGCCGGGCTCGAACAGCGAGATCACGGCATGGTGGGCCGCGACCTTGGACAGCTCCACCCGGGCCCGTCCCACCGTGCGCTGATAGACCGTGCGGCCGTCCCCCCACCGGGGCAGGTTGCTGGGCGCGGCGGCCAGGTCTTCCAGGAACTCCGTCTCCACGTCCACGTCGAAGAGCAGCCCGGCCAGCTCGACCACCCTCCCCGCGTACTGCAGCACCTGGGCGGTCTCGAGGTCGGAGATCTCGTCGAAGAACCACCCGCAACTGGTGTACATGAGCATGGCGTGGCGTTGCAGCTCCATCAGCTCCAGGGCCCGCACGCGCTCCTCGCCCTCCGGGGCCCGGCCGGCGTGCGCTGCGAAGAAGCGCTCCAGGCTCGCTTCCCCCCGGTCCAGCACGACGTCGATGTAGCCGTCGCGCGCGGCCCAGGGGTCGTCGAAGATCTCCGCGGCCGCGCGCTCCCAGAGCGGTCGTACCCGGTCGCGCAGGCCGTCGAGCGCCGCACGCAGCGGGCCGCGCCACTCCTGGGTCCAGTTGGGCCCGCGGCCGGCGCGGCAGCCGCAGTCGGAGCGCCAGCGCTCCACGCCGTGGACGCAGCTCCACGAGCTGCCGTCGTGGATCTCGGCCCGCCATTCGGCCGGATGCCGCTCCAGATAGGCACCATAGTTGATCAGCTCCACCTCGGGATCGCGCTCGATCCGCTCCAGGGCCCAGGAAAGCGCCATCTCGCCGTGTCGATGGTGGTGACCGAACGTCTCGCCGTCGGTTGCGATGTGGACCAGCGCCGAAGGCCGGTCGTGCGCCTCGAGGGGAGCCAGGAGTCGATCGGCGAACGCGTCGCCGGACCGCAGCATGCCGTCGAACGCGACAGCCTGGGACAGCGGTCCGTCATAGAAGAAGACCGTGAGGGAGCGTCCGGACGGCAGCTCCACCCGGTAGGGCCGGCTGGGGTCGATCGTGGACTCGTCCACGTCCGTCCATTCCTCGGCGTCGGGTGCCCGCACGGCGCGCGCCTGCCGGGGCGCCAGGATGGTGAACGCCAGTCCTTCGGCCGCCAGCGCCTCGAGGGTGGCCGTGTCGGCGGCCGTCTCGGGCAGCCACATCCCCTCCGGCCGCCGACCGAAGCGATGTTCGAAGTCGCGGATGCCCCAGCGAACCTGCGTGGTGAGATCCCGCGCGTCGGCGAGCGGCAGGATGATGTGGTTGTACCCCTGCGCCAGCGCGTTGCCGTGTCCCGCGAATCGCTCACGGCTCTCGCGGTCGGCCTGGAGGATGGCCTGATAGGTGCCCGGATCGCGTGCTTCCATCCACGCCAGCAGCGTGGGTCCGAAGTTGAAGCTGATCCGGGCGTAGTTGTTGACGATCTCGGTGATGCGGCCGTCCCCGTCCAGGATGCGCGACCACGCGTTCGGCGCGTAGCACTCGACCGCGATGCGCTCGTTCCAGTCGTGATACGGAGCGGCGGTCTCCTGGGGCTCGATGGCCTCCAGCCACGGGTTCTCGCGGGGGGGTTGGTAGAAATGCCCGTGGATACAAACGAACCCCCGACTCATGAATCCTCCTCGATGTACAAGACGGCCGAGCGCCGTCGCAGATCCACGTGCATCTCCCCCTCCAGGCGCTCGGGCGCCCTGCTTCCCGGTCCTCTCCACCGCTCCGCCGCCGTGTCGAGCCGTCGGCGCCAGGTTCCGTCCGGGACCGTGACGGGCACGGCGGCGGCCTCCCGTCCGAAGTGGAGCAGCAGGAGCGTCGGACGTCGGCCGCTCCGGTGCCGCAGCGCGATCGTGTCGGCTCCGATGCGCGCCACGTCCGGCGGCTCCGCGTCGGCCCGTGCGCCGCTGTTCCAGCGCGCGCTGCGTAACGCCAGCAGCGTGCGATACAACGTGAGCAGGGTGCGATGGGGCTCGTCCTGCGCCCGCTCCGGAACGATCCGCGCCGACTCGAAGGTCGCCGGCGCGGCCGGATCGGGGATCTCGCCCGCCCAGCGGAACCCAGCGAACTCGCGGGCGCGGCCTTCGCGCACGGCTTCCACGAGGGCCGGATCCGAATGATCGATGAAATACGGAAACGGGTGCGTCTCGCCCCATTCCTCCCCCATGAACAGCAACGGCAGGAAGGGCGAAAGCAGGATGGTGGCTGCCGCCAGCTTCACACCCTCCAGGTCGGTGAGGTGGATGAGCCGTTCGCCACGTGCGCGGTTCCCCACCTGGTCGTGATTCTGGCCGTAGACGACGAAGCGTGAGGGAGCGACCGACCGAGGGACCCGCCCGTGCCGACGACCCCGGTGCGGCGAGCGCTGACCCGTGTACGAGTAGCCGGTGCGCAACGCACGCTCGAGCTGCTCGATGCCGCCGAAGTCCTCGTAGTAGCCCGACTCCTCCCCTGTCAGCAGGGCATGGACGGAGTGGTGCAGGTCGTCGCTCCACTGCGCGTCGAGGCCGTACCCGCCGAGCCGGGGAGCTTCCACCAGGGTGGGGTCGTTCGCGTCGCTCTCGGCCACGACGTGCAGGGTCCGTCCCGACTCCTGCCCCAACGCATGCACCCGTTCCGCGAGCTCCTGCAGGAACGGGCGGGCCGACCGATCCAGGATCGCATGCACCGCATCCAGGCGAAGGCCGTCGAGATGGCAGTCGCCCAGCCACCAGAGCGCGCTCTCGATGAAGTAGCGGCGGACCTCGTCGCTGTGCGCGCCGTCGAAGTTGAGGGCGTCGCCCCAGGGCGTGCGGTAGCGGTCGGTGAAATAGGGGCCGAAGCGGCCCAGCACGTTGCCTTCGGGTCCGAGGTGGTTGTAGACCACGTCCAGGAAGACGGCGAGTCCACGTGCGTGGGCGGCGTCCACCAGGCGGCGCAGCCCGTCGGGGCCGCCGTAGGTGTTCTGGGCCGCCCAGGGGAAGACGCCGTCGTAGCCCCAGTTGCGGGCGCCCGGGAACTGGGCGACGGGCATGAGCTGGAGCGCGGTCACGCCCAGGTCCACCAACGCGTCCAGGCGCTGGATCAAGCCGTCGAAGGTCCCGGCGGTCGTGCACGTACCGACGTGAACCTCGTAGAAGACGAGCTCCTCCAGCCGCCGTCCCCGCCACGCCTGATCCGTCCAGGGGAAGGCCCGCGCCACGACTTCGGACGGACCCCATATGCCCTGGGGCTGGCACCGCGAGGCGGGGTCGGGCAGGGGAGGACCGTCGTCGAGCAACACCATGTAGCGCGTCCCGCTCCCGACCTCGGGGGCGAAGGCGGTATGGTGACCGTGCTCGGCGGGCTCCAGCTCGACGTCGCGCTCCGGCTCGTACAGGCGGACGCGCACGCGCTTCGCGTCGGGCGCCCACACCGTGAAGGTGGTCCCGCCCTGCGGCTGCGTGAGGGCGCCCAGACCGCGGTCGAGGGGTGCGCCCTCGGCGGCCCCGGACGTGCGGGACGTCATGCGGTGGACGCCTCATCGTCCCGGGTCAGCAGGACGATCGACAAGGGAGGCAGGGTCAGCACCAGGGAGTGCCACAGCCCGTGATGGGGAACGGGCGTCGACTCGACCGTGCCCAGGTTGCCCCACCCGCTGCCGCCGTAGTGGGTCGCGTCGCTGTTCAGCAGCTCACAGAACGTGCCGGCCGCGGGGACGCCGACGCGGTAGTTCTCGTGGGGGGTCGGCGTGGCGTTGATGACCACGAGCACGCTCTCTCCACCGCCATGCCGCAGGAAGGCGTAGACGCTTCGGCCGGAGTCGTGCACCTCCAACCACTGGAAGCCTTCCGGATCGAAGTCGTGCACGTGCAGCGCGGGCTGCTCACGGTAGACCCGGTTGAGGTCGGCGACCCAGCGCTGCAGGCCTCGGTGCCCCGCATCCTCCAGCAGGTCCCACTGGAGCTGGGCGTCGTGGTTCCATTCACGCTCCTGTCCGATCTCACCGCCCATGAACAGCAGCTTCTTGCCGGGCTGCGCATACATGTACCCGAGGAGCGTGCGCAGATTCGCGCGCCGCTGCCACTCGTCTCCAGGCATCTTGCCCAGCAACGAGCCCTTCCCGTGGACCACTTCGTCGTGAGATAACGGTAGCGTGAAGTTCTCGTTGAAGGCGTACATCATCCGGAACGACAGCTCCCCGTGATGATACGCCCGGTGGACCGGCTCACGCGCGAAGTAGCGCAGCGTGTCGTGCATCCACCCCATGTCCCACTTCAGGCCGAATCCGAGACCGCCCAGCCAGGTGGGGCGCGACACCATCGGCCAGGACGTCGATTCCTCCGCGAACGTCTGCACGTCCGGATGCTCGGCGTAGACGACCTCGTTCAGGGACCGCAGGAAGGACATGGCCTCCAGGTTCTCCCGGCCCCCGTACTCGTTGGGGATCCACTCGCCTGCGGCCCGGGAGTAGTCCCGGTAGAGCATCGAGGCCACGGCATCGACCCGCAGGCCGTCCACGTGATAGACGTCCAGCCAGAACAGGGCGCTGGAGAGCAGGAAGCCGCGCACTTCGTTGCGGCCGTAGTTGAAGATGGCGCTGTCCCAGTCCGGGTGGATGCCTTCCTTCGGGTCGGCGTGCTCGAACAGGTGGGTGCCGTCGAAGAAGACCAGCCCGTGCTCGTCCGTCGGGAAATGGGACGGAACCCAGTCCAGGATGACGCCGACGCCGGCCTGGTGCAGGCGATCGATCAGGTACATGAAGTCCTGCGGGCTGCCGTACCGGGAGGACGGAGCGAAGTAGCCGGTGGTCTGGTAGCCCCACGAGCCGTAGAACGGGTGCTCCATCACGGGAAGGAGCTCCACGTGGCTGAATCCCAGCTCGGTGGCGTACTGTGCCAGCGGCTCGGCCATCTCCCGGTAGCTCAGGAACTCCCGGTCGGGGTCGTCGGGACGGCGCCAGGAGCCCAGGTGCACCTCGTAGATGCTGATGGGAGCATCGGCGGCGTTGTGCCGCGCCCGACGCGCCATCCACTCTGCGTCCCCCCACTCGTGATCGAGCCGGCTCAGGACGGACGCCGTCGCCGGCGGCGTCTCGGCGGAAAGGGCGAAGGGATCCGCCTTGGCGACGCTGTAGCCGCCGTGGCGGGACCGGATGTGGAACTTGTAGCGATGCCCGGGTCGCGCGCGCTCGTCCAGGCCGGCCCAGATGCCGGACGATCCCAACGCCTCCAGGGGCGCATCGTCGACCCGCCAGTCGTTGAAGTCCCCGACGACCGAGACGGCTTCCGCGTTCGGGGCCCACACGGCGAAGTGGGCCCCCTCGGCATCGGGACCGAGGGCGACCAGGCGACCCCCCAGCCGCTCGTAGAGCCGCCGGTGCGTGCCTTCGTTGAAGAGATGCAGGTCCTGCTCGGTCAGCAGCGTTCGTTCGGGATGTACGATCATATCGGTCGGGGCTCCTCGGCCGCACGCCGGATCCGGTCGATGCGGACCAGGCTGTCCACGAGGGTGGTTGAGGCTCGGATCTCGTCGAGGGAACGGGCGGCCTTGCGCCGCCAGTTCGCGTCGGACGCCGTGCCGGGCACGTTCTGCGGTCGGTGCTCGAGCCAGAGGTCTTCCAGGTCGATCAGCACCATGCGGGCGGGGCTCTCCGCGAGCGCATCGAGAAGTCGTTGGCGCACGTCCTCGAGCCGCTCCGGTGACGGTGGCGTCGCGTCCCCGGTCCGGGCCCGCACACGCTCGGACCACCAGGCCGCGAAGGGCGCCATGTCGTGTGTGCCCAGGCTCGCCACCGCGCCCGGAGGCACCGGCTCGAGCGGCGGCGGGGGTCCGTCGGCGGGCGCGGGGTCGGTCCAGTCGCGCTCCAGATGGAACGGCACCACGTACATCCGACGCACGGACCCGGCGTCCAACGCAGCCCGCACCTCGTCCGGTACGGTGCCCAGGTCCTCGCCTACCACCTCGATCCCGGCCCGGTGCGACTCGACGGCCAGGACGGCGTGCAGCTCGTGCGCGGGGTAGCGGACGTAGACGCCGTCGGTGGCGGAGACGTCCGCCGGGATCCAGAAGAGGCGGTGCAGTCCCATCACGTGATCGATGCGCACGGCGCGCGCGGCCCGGGCCAGATGCGCGAAGGCGTCGGCCCACGGCCGATGCCCGCGTTCGCGCAGGCGATGGGGATCCATGGGGGGAAAGCCCCAGTTCTGGCCCTGATCGAAGAAGGGATCGGGCGGTGCACCGACACTCGTGGCCGGTGCGTAGAGTTCGGGATCCTCGGCGCGGTCGAAGCCGTCGGGATGCGTGCCGAGAGGCAGGTCCAGGTACAGACCCGTGAACGTGCCCTCCCGTCGGGTGAGCTGCTCGATCTGCTCGCGCGCCAGAACCTGGGCATAGAGGTGGTAGCGCGTCGCGGTGCCCATGTCGGAACGGTCCGCGTCCGCGTCGCGCTGTCCGCGGAAGCGTGCGTAGCGCTCGACCGTCGCCCGGTCCGGTCCCAATGCCGCGAGGCGGGCCTCCGCGTGTGGGGCGTCGGCGAAGAACGTCGAGGAGAGGGGCTCCAGGGCCCGACGCACGAGGGCAGCCGAGCTGCGGTAGTCCACATCGCCCACCTCGCGGACGCGGGCGGCCTCCGCCCGGAACGTCGCGTTGCTCAGGAGAGCGCAGGCATCGGCGGACCGATCGAGCTCCGGCGCGCGCGCCGGATCGATGAACAGCTCGCTCCACATCCGCCGCGAGACGGGTGCGTACGGGCTGGGGTCGTAGGGCTGGTCGAGGAACACCGGGAACAGCGGCAACGTGCCCAACCACTCTGCGCCGAGGCCCCCGAGCCAGTCGAGCAGGCGCTCGAGGTCGGAGAAGTCGCCGGTGCCCCGGCTGCGCTCCGTGCGCAGCGCGTGCAGCGGCAGGAACGCGCCCCATCCCCGACGTGGTGGAGAAGGGGTCCAGGCGGAGCCCGGCGTCGCGATCACCCGGGACGTCACGCTCCGTCCGGCACCCCGCACGCGCAACGTCCAATACCCCGGCGTGAGTGGGTGGGGAAGTGGCAGCCGGGCCAGGGGGCCCGGTAGACCGTCTCGTGCCGGCCACCCGGGCGCGGTGGGGGAGGGGCTCGTCCACGTCTCCGGAGTGAGCGGCGCGGCCCACTCCCGGTCGGCCGATCCGTCCTCGGCCTCGAGATGGGCCTGCAGGGAGACGTCCCTCCATTCTGCCGGGGCGCGTAGGAGCACGCTGTCGTCGACGTCGGCGCGGACCACGGTCACGGGATCGAGGATGCGCGCGGTCAGTTCGGCCTGCCGACGCCGTGCGGCTTCGTCCAGATCGTCGCCCTCGTCGAGCGCACCCAGCGTGCGCAGCGCCGCCAGGAGCGCTTCGCGTCCTGCGGTGCGGAACGCGCCGCCGTCGGCGGGCCAGAAGCCCGGCTCGAGCCCCCACAGCTCGACCAACGGCAGCAGGTCCGCATCGACCCCTGCGGCGGGCGTCGTCGAGGATCGCTCGTTCACGCGCGCGACTCCGGACCGGGGCGCGTGCCGAGCAGCTCCAGCAGACCTTCCAGCGGAAGCCAGGCCCAGGAGGGACGGTTCTCCACTTCGTACCCCAGCTCGCGCAGCGCCTTCTCGATCAGGTAGTAGTCCAGCAGGAAGCGCCGATCGGCAGCCGCGGAGGGCACCAGCCCGGCGCCGCGCTCCGTGCGCAGGTACGCGCCCAGGAAGAGCCGCGTGGCCCAGCGGCACCACAGGTCGGCCCAGGCCGCGAGCGCCTCGCGGGTGGAGGCGTCTCCTCCACCGGTGATCTCCTCCTGGCGGAGTCGGCCCATGCTCGCCGCGTAGTGGAAGGAACGCAGCATGCCGGCGACATCGCGGAGCGGGGAGCGCTTGAGTCTCCGCTCCCCGAGCGGACGGGCTGGCTCCCCCTCGAAATCGATGATCATGACGTCGCGACCCGTGGAGAGCACCTGCCCCATGTGGTAGTCCCCGTGCACACGGATCCGCTTACCACCGATCGCGCGGGTGGGAGGCCGCGAGCGCTCCAGGATGTCGTCCCGGGAGCGCAGGACGTGTCGGGCCCGTTCGCGCGCGGCAGGGTCGAGACGATGCTCGTGCGCCTCCAGCAGACGGAACGTCTGACCCACCAGGTTCCGGATGGACTGGTAGAGGGAACGCTGGTAGAACGGCGTATAGGGCTCGGGTCGGAACGCGGGCTCGTCGGTGTCCGCCAGCGTTCGATGCAGCTCGGCCGTCCGACGGCCCAGGAGATCGAACAGGTCCACCACGCCGGGTCCCAGCAGATCCGTCATGGAAGGCACTGCGCGGTCCGCGGTCGCGGGGACGTCCACCTGGCGGGCGTCCGCACCGGATGCCAGCGCCCGTTCGAAATAGCGTTCGAGCGATTCGAGCGCCGTGCTCCAGACGTCGCCCTGATTCCGCACGTACTGTTGCAGCACGGCCAGGGTCGCCGGCTCCCCCCTTCGCGGGCGGTACTCGAGCGCGCCGTGGATCGCCGGGGTGTTGGGGAAGCCGCGGCGGGTGAGGTAGTCCACCACCTCCCGGTCGAGGTTCGGTCCTGCCTCGAGCTTCCGGAAGACCTTGAGGATCCAGCGATCGCCGAAGATCACGGACGTGTTGCTCTGCTCCGCGCGCGATACCGTGGCCGTCGGCACGTCCGAGGTATCGACGTCTTCCTGCGTGCGCAGACCCACCAGCGCGCCCACCTGCCCCTCCACGGTCCCTCGCTCCAGGATGAGGTCGAGCAGCACGCCCGCCGTCTCCGGCTCCTCGAGGCCGTCGCGCAGGAGCGCCGATCCGTCCGGGACCTCCACGGTGGCGATGCCACCGCTGTCCGCGGCGTCGTCGGCGTCCTCCTCTGCGTCCAACTCCAGCGGAACGACGTAGACGTCCGCATCGGAGTCGCTGGCGACGTAACCCACGCGGAGCAGGGCCAGCCGTCGGGCCTCGGACCCGTCGAGGTCCAACACGTCCGCGACGGCGGCCTCCCGCACGGTGCGGCCCTTGCCCCGGTACCAGCGGGAGCGGCGCGCATGCCGTAGCAACGGTGGACCGAGCGCGTCCCAGCGGGCCTCGTGGAAGATCTCGACGGGCTCGGTCTCGGCGGCCAGGACCGGTGCCTCGGTGGGCTCTCCCTCCGCTCCGTCCGTGGGCGTGGCTTCGAGCCGGAACCAGTAGAACCCGTAGGGACCGAGCGAGAACGGGTACGGATCCCCGTCCGCGGCCGGGAAGCGGGTCCGGCCGAACAGCTCGACCGGAACCCGGCCGCTCAGATCGGAGAGATCCAGCGTGCACGCCTGCGGGAAGCGCGAGAGGTTCGCCACCACCAGGATGGATTCCCCTTCGTGCTGCCGCAGGAAGGCCAGGATGTGGCGGTTGTCGGAGTGGACCCAGCGGAACGATCCGCGCCCGAACGCCGGGTGGCGGCGCCGCAGGGAGATGATGCGTCGCATCCACCACAGCAGCGAACTGGGATTGGCCTGTTGGGCCTCCACATTCACGGAGCCGTAGTAGTACTCCGGGTCGATCACGACGGGCAGGAACAGGCGCTGCGGATTGGCCTCCGAGAAACCGGCGTTCCGATCGGCGCTCCACTGCATCGGGGTGCGCACACCGTTGCGATCGCCCAGGTAGAAGTTGTCTCCCATACCGATCTCGTCCCCGTAGTAGATGACGGGGGTTCCCGGTAGGGAGAGCAACAGCGAGTTCAGGAGCTCGATCTGGCGCCGATCGTTCTCGAGCAGCGGACCGAGGCGTCGGCGGATGCCCAGGTTGATCCGTGCGGTCCGGTCGCGGGCGTAGACGCGGTACATGTAGTCCCGCTCCTCGTCCGTCACCATCTCGAGGGTGAGCTCGTCGTGGTTGCGCAGGAAGAGCGCCCACTGCGAGTTGGCCGGGATGGCCGGCGTCTGCTCGAGGATATCGACGATGGGAAAGCGGTCCTCCATCTGCAGCGCCATGAACAGCCGCGGCATGATGGGGAAGTGGAAGTTCATGTGGCACTCGTCGCCATCGCCGAAGTACGCCGCGGCGTCCTCCGGCCACTGGTTGGCCTCGGCCAACAGCATGCGATTGGCGAACCGCTCATCCACGTGGCTGCGCAGCTTCCGCAGGAAGGCGTGGGTCTCCGGCAGGTTCTCGCAGCTCGTGCCTTCCCGCTCGTACAGATAGGGGATGGCGTCCAGCCGCATCCCGTCCACGCCCATCTCGAACCAGTAGTCCAGGACCTGGAGGATGCGCTCGTGGACCTCGGGGTTGTCGTAGTTGAGGTCCGGCTGGTGCCCGTAGAAGCGGTGCCAGAAGTACGCCTGGGCGACAGGATCCCAACTCCAGTTGGACGGCTCGAAATCGGTGAAGATGATGCGTGCGTCCGAATACCGATCCGGCGTGTCGCTCCAGACGTACATCTCGCGCTCCGGGCTACCGGGCGGGGCCCGGCGAGCCCGCTGGAACCACGGGTGTTGGTCCGACGTGTGGTTGATCACCAGCTCCGTGATGACCTTGAGCCCGCGGCGGTGCGCTTCCTCCAGGAAGGCCCGGAAGTCGTCCAGCGTACCGTACGACGGGTGGACCGTGTGGTAGTCCGCGATGTCGTAGCCGTCGTCGCGGAGCGGAGACGGGTAGAAGGGGAGCAACCAAAGAGCCGTGACCCCGAGCTCCTGCAGGTAGTCGAGCTTACGGCGCAGTCCCTGGAAGTCTCCGATCCCGTCGCCGTTGGAGTCGTGGAACGAGCGGACGTGCAGCTCGTAGATGACGGCATCCTTGAACCAGAGCGGATCGGACGCCGGGCGCGGTCGCGCCCGGGGTGGTCTCCTGCGAAGCGATGGCGCGAGCGGGTTCATACGAAGTAGTCGAAGTGGGTTTCGTCGCGGGGTTGGTAGGGCTTGAGCCGGAAGATGTGCGCCGGCAGGCCCGCCGGGTCGAGGTGGACCCAGGCGCGTTCGGCGGGCCATTGGAAGCGCCCGCCACCGAGCAGGTCGTGGGCGCGATATCGCGTGTCGGCGTCGAGACCGAAGGCGTCGGGCCGTAGATCCACGTGGGCGGCGTGCGCGTGGTGCGGATCCACGTTCACGACCACGAGGATGCGGTTGGAGCCGTCGGGCGTGCGCTTGCTGAAGGCCAGCACGTGCTCGTCGTCGGTGTCGTGGAACAGCAGGCGCTCGTTGGATTGGAGCGCCGGATTCTCGTGTCGGATCCGGTTGAGCAAGCGCACCAGCTCGCGCAGGCTCTCGGGGCGCTCCAGGTCCCAATCCCGCACCTGGTACTTCTCGGAGTCGAGGTACTCCTCGCTCTCCGGCTCACGGGGCCGGTGCTCCAACAGCTCGAACGCGGGTCCGTAGATCCCGTAGGTGGACGCCAGGGTGCCCGCGAGCACGAGGCGCACCGTGTAGGCTCCCCGACCTCCGGTCTGGAGGTACTCCGTGAGGATGTCGGGCGTGTTGGGCCAGAACGCCGGCCGGAAGTAGTGGCAGGTGGGGGGTGTGGTCAGCTCCTCCATGTACGCCTGGAGCTCGGCCGCGGAGTTCCGCCACGCGAAGTAGGTGTAGGACTGCGAGAAGCCCAGCTTCGCCAGCGTGTGCATCACCTTGGGACGCGTGAACGCCTCCGACAGGAACAGCACATCGGGGCTCTGCTCCCGGACCTGGGCGATGCACCACTCCCAGAAGGGGAAGGGCTTGGTGTGGGGGTTGTCCACCCGGAAGACCCGCACGCCCTGCTCCACCCAGAACAGGAACACGTCGCGCAGGGCCTCCCACAGCGCCCGCCAGTCCTCCGTCTCGAAGTCGAAGGGATAGATGTCCTCGTAGCGCTTCGGTGGGTTCTCCGCCGTGCGGATCGAGCCATCGGGGCGGTGGCGGAACCACTGCGGATGCTCCTCCACCCACGGATGGTCCGGCGAGCACTGGAAGGCGATGTCGAGCGCCACCTCCAGGCCCAATGCTTCGGCGCGAGCGCGGAAGTGCTGGAAATCCTCCAGCGTTCCCAGGTCCGGGTGGACCGCGGTATGGCCGCCTTCCGCAGCGCCGATGGCCCAGGGACTCCCGGGGTCGGCAGGCCCGGAGGACGTGCGGTTGTTCGGGCCTTTGCGGGCGGTCCGTCCGATGGGATGGATCGGGGGCAGGTAGATGACGTCGAATCCCAGCTCGGCCACGTACGGCAGGTGGGCCTCCGCATCCGCGAAGGTGCCGTGACGCCCGTCGGGACCGGTCGAACGGGGAAAGAACTCGTACCACGCTCCGGTCCGGCCGAGAGGCCGGTCGACCTGCAGCGGAAGGACGCGCGGATACCGCGCCACGAAGCGGCGCGCCTGCCAGCGGCGGGCGTCGGCCGCCAGCGGCTCATCCAGCGCGTCGAGGACGTCCTGGGCGGCATCCGTGCTGCCGCGCAGCGGCGCACCGCCGGCCTTCCGCAGGCGGGTGGCCCAGGCCTCCAGTGCTGCTGAGGTGTCGTCGCGAGCCTCTTCCGCTGCCTCGCCGACCAGGTCGGCACCGATGAGCAGCTCCTGGGCAACGTCCTGGTCGGCGTCGATGCGCTTCCGCAGGTCTTCGGCCCACGTGCGGAACCGGTCGATCCACCCGATGACCGTGTACTCGTAGCGGCCGGGCTGGGCCGGCGTGAACTGCCCGCGCCAACGATCGTTGACCAGTGCCGTCATGGACGTCTCGGACCAGTCGGTCTCGTCCTCCCCGACGGGACGCCACAAGAGCGCGCAGGCTACGCGGTCGTGGCCGTCTGTGAAGGCGTCGACCTCCACCGTGAACGGTTCGCCCGCCACCGCCTTGGCGGCGTAGCGGCCCGCATCGATCTCGGGGCTGGGGTCGAGCAGCACCACGCGTCTGCGACCCGCGTCTTCCGGGCGAGACGCATGGGAATCACGGGACGGGCGCCGCTGGCGTGCGGGGGCGGAGGTCTTCGCCAGGATGGTTCGTGCTCCTTGCAAGGCTGCAGGACGAACGAGGCAACGACCGTCCAACGGGTGCAACAAGAGGACCGGGTCACGAAGCGCATGGAGCTGCGTCATGCCGCCTGCGTTCACCGGTGTGCTTTGTTTCAATCCACCGGATCGTGCACGATCGGAGGTACGTTCGTGCACGAACGGAGGTACGGTGCGCCCGCCTCCGAGCCGGCATTCCCCCCGCAGGTGCGCCGACCCGCGCACCACGTCCGGCGGGTGCCTGTCGCGGCACCACCCGCTCGCCCGGCCCGCTCCCCGGTGCCGAAGCGACGCGTGGGAGCGCCTGCCAGCGGGCATGCTTCCTGATCCCTGGAACGGCGGGGCGACGCGACGCATGACCCTCGTACCGAAGGAGATCGCATGCTGGAGCAGGACCTGCTCGCAATCGAGCGCAGGCTGTGGACTGGAGGTTCGGACGAGTATCAGACGGCGCTGGATGACACGCTGCTGATGGGGTTCACCGCGATGGCGGGTGTCACCGATCGGGACACGGTGGCTGGGACCGTCGAGCCGGCGGCGCGCTGGCGGGACCTCGACCTGCAGGTCGAGGGGGTGCTCCAGCCGACGGATGACGTAGCCCTGATCACGTACCGCGCGCAGGCGCGCAGAGGCGACGCCGAGCTCTATCGCGCGCTCGTCAGCAGTGGCTACGTGCGCCGCGACGGTGCCTGGAAGCTCATGTTCCACCAGCAGACCCCGCTGGTGGACGCAGAAGCCTGACCGAGCGGAGCGATCCTGTCTGCGCTCGGCGCCGCGGTGCCCTCCTGACGCGACGCCTGGAAAGGTCTCAGCGGGCGCCTTCCTCCGTCGAAGCCCGGGCGATTCCGGTGGCGACCACCCGGCTGGCGCGGGGCCCGTCCGTTCCGTGGTCCGGGTGGAAGCGAACCTCCGTCCCGGGCTCCAGGTCGCGGACAGCGCCGCGCTGGACGGTCGCGTCGTTGAAGTAGTACTCCGTCCCGTCCTCGCCCTCGAGGAAGCCGTAGCCTTCGTCCGCGAACACGCGCGCCACGACGCCGAGCACGGTCTCGTCGTGGGCCCTCACGTCCCCACGGTGCATGGCGACGAAGCGTTGCAGCCGCGCTTCGGCCTGCTCGAAGCTCTCCGCGATGGCGACGGCCACGTCCTCATGGGCGGAATGCTCGAGCGGGTGTCGATCCACGATCAGCTCGCCTCCCGGCAGCGTGATGTCGATGCGGATGTGGTAGAGATTGCCCTTCTGCTGGCGCCGATGTGGCATCTCGACCATGACCCTGCAGCTCGTGATCCGAGGGGCGAAGCGTTCGAGCCGCTCCGTGCGCTCCCGGATCATCGCCTCGATCGCCGGCGTGGATTCGACGTGACGATAGGCCAACTCGAGGGGGATCTGCATCACGACCTTCCTTGTCTGAAGCGAATGCGGACGTTCAGAGCCTGCGGTCGGCCACGGCTCGGACGATGTCCCAGGCGGAGACGAGCCCCACCAGAGCACCCGAGTCCATGACCAGCACACGGTGGACGCCCCCGTCGACCATGTACCGGGCGGCATCGGCGACGGAGGCGGAGGGGGTGAGGGCGAACACCCGTCGGGTCATGACTTCCGCAACGGTGTGGGCTTCCAGGAAGTCCCACTCGGGCCCCTCCTCTTCCATGCGGCCCACGACGTCGCTCTCCGAGTCGGACCACATCTCCACGAAGAAGGTGGCGTCGTCGCTCGGGTCCGCCTCCTCCGCGGTCGGGACGTCCATCTCGCCCCAGTCCGGGTTGTCGGGGCGATGGCGGGGCACGCCGGGCTCCGAGGCTTCGAAGGTCAGGATGTCGGTGAGCGACAGGACCCCGACCACGGTGTCACCGGCGACCACCGGAGCGCCGTGGATGCCTCGGTCCGCCAGCACCTCCAGGGCGGCCCGGAGGGTGTGGGACGGGTCCAGTGTGGACACGTCGGCGGTCATGATGTCGGAGACGCGTAGCATCCAGCCTCCGGGTCCGCAGGATGGGGAGCGGGGGGCCACCCCCTCGAATCCAGGATAAGGAGGTCGGCCCGCCGATGGCTGTCGGGGATGGGCTCGGACCTGCGTCGGGAAGCTCCCCGCAGGCTGCTGCCGGCGCGCGCCGGTTCCGCTCGAGCCGATCGAAGCGCGCGAAGGTTCTGCGCAGGCCCTACGGGAATTGACGGGCGCCGGCGTTCGGGCATCTCCCGACGGCGCTTCACGCCGGGGGGCGCTCTCTTGGAGGCATCGTCGGACGCGGGTGGCCTCGCTTCACGATCCACCCTGCGCGCCGCCGCCAGACCGACCGCCCGTTTCCGGAGGCCCGCATGCTCCCGTCCGAGCGCACCGTCCACGCCCTCGAGCGCGTCAAGCCCGGCGACACCGAGGTGTTGTCCGTCTATCTGCGCACGGACCCGGCTCGGGACGCCGGGCGTGAGCTCCGCGCGCGGCTCGATGCGGTGCTTTCCCCGCTGCGTGCGGTGCTGGACGAGCCGGAACGCACCCGCTTCGAGGCGGCCGCGCACCGCATTTCCGGCGCCCTCGCGGCTTTGCCGGTGGCACCCAGCGGCGTGGCGGCGTTCGCGTCGCCGCTGGGAGAGGTGGAGATCGCGCTTCCTCTGCGTAGGCCCGTCGCGGTAGCGGCGCGGTGGGGAGACCGTCCCTACCTGCGACCCGTCCTGGGCGAGCTGGACGAGCACGAGCGGACGCTGGTCGTCCTGGTGGACAAGGCCCGCACCCGACTCTTCGAGGTCTGCATGGGCGAGATCGAGGAGCTGGAGGCGTTCGAGGACGAGGTGCCCGCCAAGCATCGACAGGGGCCGAGCCTGCAGCGCGCCTGGCAAGGGCCCACCGCGGGGACGGTGGGGATGGGATACGATGCAGAGAAGATCCGCAGACACCACGAATGGCACGTGCGGCGGCACGTGGACCGTGCCATCGCCGCCCTGCAGCGTGCCGATCGAAGCGGCGTGGACCGCATCCTGGTGGGTGGCCCGGTGGAGACGGTCTCCGAGTTCACCCGTCTGCTTCCCCACCGACTGCGTCGGCGGCTCGGCGGGACGGTCGACGCCTCCCTCCTCGCGTCGGCCGCCGAGGTCCTGGCAGCCGTCGAGCGGGTGGAGCATCAGGTGGAGCGCAGCATGGAGCGGGCGCTCGTGGAGGACCTCTGGGAGCATCCCCGGCGATCCCGCCTCGGTGCGGCCGCCGTCAGCGAGGCCGTCGCGGACGCCCAGGTCCATACGCTGGTCTACGCCGCGGGGGCCCGGCTTCCCGGTGGGGAGTGCGGGACCTGCGGCTGGCTCCTGGTGGACGGCACGGCGACGAAGCCCTGCCCCCGTTGCGGGGAAGGCGTGATTCCTGTCGCCGACCTCGTGGACCGGATGATCGACCGGGTCCTCGAGCAGGGCGGACGCGTGGAGGAGGTGCGAGCCGAAGCCGCCGAGCGGCTGTCCCGCACGGAAGGCGTGGCGGCGCTCCTCCGGTGGGCTCCCGGCGGGGCGGGGTGAGAGGGGGCGCGCGCTGCGGGCGCGCCTGCCCCCCGGCGCGCGGGGTCAGGAGGCCGCGGTGTCAGTCGTTGGGCAGGAGCGAATCGCGCGGCAACAGCGCACCCGGATCGTCGACCCAGCCAGCTTCATTCGTCCGCGTGGCATGTGCGGGGGCAGACATGCCTCTGCGACGCAGGAGCACCAACGCGGCCCCGTAGCTGCCCTGCGCGAGCATCCATCCTGCTGCGCTGGGAGCGGCGGTCCCGCCCGGTAGCGCGGCACTGAGGGCAGCGAGCACCACCAGCACGCCGGAGCCCGCGCCGAACAGGAGATCCCACCCGCGCTCGTCTCCGGCGGATGCTGCCCGATCGTAGAGAAGCGACAGCACGGCGGCGGCGGCGAGCAGCGCTGCCACGGCGAGCGGCTCGGACACCGCCGCGGCGTCGACGAGCGCCCGCCCCACGCTCCACTGGGGCCCGCCGGAGAGGAGCGCGACCGCCTCGGGGACGGCGAGCATCACTGCACCTGCGGCCGCTCCTTCGGTTGCCGCGGCCGTGGCCCGCGCTGCGTGTTCGGTGAGCATCGCCTCCCTCCCCCCATCCAGTTCCCGGCGTCCTTGCCGTGGAGACGTCTTTGGCAACGGGTGTGCCGCCGGCCGCACACGGATCCAAAGCCCAGTGGCGCGATGCACTTGTGCGGATTCCGTTCGCGCTTCGCTCCTGCTGCGCTCCGCATCGGAATGACGCAGGACGTGGAGCGGTCGAGGCCCCTCCGCTCTTCCGTGACGGGACGCGAGAGGACGAGACCTCTACTCCGGATGGGCACCCCGTGGGCACACGTTGTTTCTCCCGGAGTCGCCGTGAACGATCACGGAGCGCCGCGCGGGCTCGATCCCTTGCCTCTCCCTGGCAGACCGGCTGTTTCGCGCCGAGGCACGGCCGTTGCGCCTGTCTGCCCCTCGGCTACGCACGCGCCAGCGTCGTGGTCGTGCGTCCGCCCGGGACGCGAAACAACACCATGCCATGCGCAAACAGGAGAAGACCCCGATGTCGACCCGAGCAGCGGGTACCCTGTCCCTCGCGGCGTTCGCCCTCTTGGCGACCGTTGCCTGCCAGGACGCCCAGGAGACCCCGAACGACGCCGAAGCGGCCGTCGAACAGGCCGGTGCCGAGATCGAACAGGCCAGCCAGGATCTCATGAACGCCACGCGGAGCGCCCTGGACGAGACGCGCAGCGAGATCGATGAGTTCGCGAACGACCTGCAGCAAGGCGCAAGAGACCTCGAGCCGGAGATGGAGGCGCGCTGGAACGAGGTCGAGACCAACGTCGACCAGCTGGGTCAGGAGATCGAAGCGGACCTGGACCGTCTGGGCCAGGCCACGGGTGAAGAGGCCCGTGAGCTGCGCGCCGAGGTCGAGCAAAAGCAGTTGCGGCTCGAACGGTGGCGGAACGAAGCCGAGCTGACCGCCATCGAAACGCGTGAGGAGTTCGAGGCGGAGGTGCAGCGACAGACGTCCGACCTGGAGACCACGCTGACCGAGGTCGATCAGCGGATGGCTACGCTCGGCGAAGAGATGCGCGGCGAAGCCCAGGAGTCCCTGGAGGACATCCGGAGCGCGCACGAGGAGCTCCGCGAGGACCTGCAGGAGCTGCAGGCCGCGGGAGAGGCGCAGTACGCCGAGGTGCGCGCGGAGGTCTCGGAGAACCTGGCCGAGCTCCAGCACGACCTGGACGTCCTGCGGTGGAGGTTGGACAGCGACCGGATGGGCTGACGCAGGGCCCGCGGACGCTTCGCGTTTCCGTCCGCCTCGACACGCGTGCTGACGGACCCTCCGCGTCCGGTATGACACCCGCCCCGTCCCGGGGTGGCGTCAAGCCGGGCGCGGATTCCGTTTCGCCGGGCATCCCGGCCCGGTCCCTTCGTCTAGCGTTCCAGCCAGAGCACCACGCCGCGGACCCTCCACTGGACCTGCCCGGCCGTCCCTGACCCACACCACGTCCCGAGAGAGGCCGTGCCCTCGCCGGCGAGGGTGACCATCAGGGTGTCTCCCACCCGCACGTCCCCGCGGATCACGCCGAGCTCGGGCGTCACCTCATCGCCCACCGGGGGATCGGGATCCTCGACCGCGTCTCCGTGCGTGAAGGTGTGGAGGACGCGACCGGACGACGCCACCTCGATCGCCTCGGCGTAGGACAGACGGCCGCGGCCCGAGAAGAAGTGGGTGGTCACGGGTCGCACGAACGCGCGGCCAGCGCCGTCCCAGGTGGCTTCGAGGGCGGCGAGCACGGCGCCCGTGATCGGGAGTCGCATCCGGACGAGCCCTGCGGCCCGACGCTCACACGTGGTCGAGTCGCTTCCGCTCGCGACGAGGGTCACGGCCGTGGCCCCGGGGTCGGCCTTCAGGCCGAAGCCCCGCAGCGGCCCCGTGGTCGTATCCGGAGGCGCGGGCTCCTCCGGTGGAGGCTGGGCCGGCCCGTCGTCGCTTCCCGGGCCCACCGGCTGCGCGCAGGCGGATACGGCCAGGCAGGACAGGACGAGAGCGAGGACGCGGGCCGTGCGGTCCAGGGCGGGCATGAACGACTCCAGCGGCGGGCGGACGGACTTCCTTCCGCTCTACCCGGCGACGGAGACGTGCCGATCTGGACACCTGCAAACGACTGGACACCTATGGACGAGAGGGCATGACGGCGGACGCCGTCATGCCCTCTCGAACCCGGTGCGCCGCGCGGGCGCCGGATCAGTCCTCGGTGGAGTCCGGAACGGAGAGGATCTTCCAGTAGCACCAGATGGCCAGCCCCCAGACGAAGCTCAGGGACACCACCAACAGGATCCAACCGCCTGCGGTCATCGCTTCACTCCTTGAGCAGCCGGCGCATGCCAGTTGGGACTCGGTTCCTTGCCGTCCAGGTCCAGACCCAGCTCCCTCCAGCGCTTCTCCCCGATGCGCACGCACACGAACAGGATGGCCGTGACCACCGCGAGGAGGGCCAGAGCGCCCTGGGCCAGCGGCTGTTGCGCGATCTGGGCGATCGACGCCGGAAGGTTGGAGATGCAGAACGCGATCAACACCACCAGCAGGTAGATCGGCGCCACCCACTTCATGATGAAGCGGAACACGGTGGGGATCTGGATCTGCGCTCCCGCGTGGATCTCGTCCCAGCCCCGGTCGATGCCGAAGACCCAGCTGAAGCAGATGATCTCGATCATGGCCATGACCAGGATCAGGAACGTTCCCACCCAGAAGTCGATGGTGTTCCAGAAGACCCCACCTTCCGTGTACACGAGGACGAGGCCGGAGCCCACGAGGCAGATGGCGACCGTGAACAGGACGGCCCGGCCGCGCTCCACGCCGAGCGCCTCACGCATGAAGGCCACGGCCGGCTGGTACATGCTCACCGAGCTGGTGACGGCAGCCAGGAAGAGCATGAAGAACCAGACCGCTCCGATGATGGGTCCGAAGGAGCCCATCTGCGCGAACACGACCGGAAGCGTCTGGAAGCCCAGCCCGAACGTGCCGGTGGCCACCGCGGCCACGGTGCCGGAGAGCCCCAGGAAGACGAAGGAGGCGGTCAGCGTGATGAGCCCGCCGAAGCCGACCTCGAACACCTCGTTGGTGGCGGCGGCGGTCAGGCCCGACAGGGCCACGTCCGTCTTCCGCTTCATGTACGAGGCGTAGTTGATGATGATGCCGAACCCGACCGAGATGCTGAAGAAGATCTGCCCCGCGGCGGCCAACCACGTCTGCGGGTTGGCGAGCGCCGCGAAGTCCGGGTTCCACATGTAGGCCAGACCGTTCATCACCTTCTGGTCCGGCAGCGCCGGGTCCGGGGTGCCCAGCGTGAGCACGCGGATCAGGACCACGAGGGCGCACAGCGCCATGATGGGCATGGCGAGCGAGACGAAGCGCTCGATGCCCTTGGAGAGGCCCCGGACGATCAGGTACATGTTGGCCGCGAACGTGATCACCCAGAACACGACCGTCGGCAGATGGCCTGCGCCGAACAGGAGGCCGTTGCCTTCCGTGCCCGTGAACCCGTTGTAGAACGCGGCGGACGCGGCCGTCTGGTCCGTGATGGCCATGGTGGGATCGATCCCGAACGAGCCGGTCACGTAGGCCCAGAAGTAGCCCAGACACCAGGCGGCGATGAACGTGTAGTAGAAGGACACCGCCAGCGGGATCAGAACGCCCATCACCCCGGCGTAGCGCGCGATGCGCCCCTTGCCGATCACCCCCATGATCGCGGGCGCGGAGTGGAAGCCCTTCTGTCCGCCGTAGCGTCCCATGGCCCACTCGGCCCAGCAGATCGGGATCCCGAGGAAGATCAGCGCCGCGAAGTAGGGGATCAGGAATGCCCCTCCTCCGTTGGCCGCAGCCTGGCCGGGGAAGCGCAGGAAGTTCCCCAGCCCCACGGCCGATCCCGAGACCGCCAGGATGACCCCCAGGCGGGATCCCCATTGATCCGTCTTCTCCGTCATCCACCACCCCTGGTCGGGCGTTGCAAAGGCCCTCCGCGGGCTCTGGAAGGCGGGCGGAGGCATGGCACGGCGGGGCTGATCTTTCAGTGCCGGGGGCGAGCGGTCAAGTTGGCCCGGAATCGCCCTCTCCCGCGGCGACCTTCCCCGGTCGGAGGGGACGGCAGCACCGGCCCCCGGCCGACTCCTCGATGCGCCGGGCGCGCTGGGGCTCCTGGCGCGGCGGATGCACCCGGGGCTGGCGGCCGCACGGCCTTTATCCTACAATGTGAGCAATGAAGCTCACATTGTAGGGATCCAACCATGCCTACACACCTCGGGGAGTTCGAGCAGCTCGTCCTGCTCGCCGTGCTACGCCTGGGCGGAGACGCCTACGGTGTGCGCATCGGGGACGAGATCGAAACCGTGGCCCAGCGCCGGCCCTCCTCGGGCGCCCTCTACACGACGCTCGATCGTCTCGAAGGGAAGGGACTCCTCGTGTCGGCCCAGGAGGCGGACACGGGCGGCCGTGCCGGACGGCCTCGACGCTACTACCGACTGGCGCCGGACGGGCTCGAGGCGCTACGGCGGTCCCGGCAGGCCCTGCTCCGCATGTGGTCGGGACACACGGTGCTGCTGGACCGCCCGTGAGCGCCGACGAGCTGCGCGTGGTGCGTTGGGCGGACGCGGTGCTCGGCCACGTGCTGCCGCCGGACCGCTCCCCCGCGGTGATCGGCGATCTGCACGAGCGGGCGGACGGTCTCCTCGCGCGTGGGGACCGTCCCTCGGCGGTCGGCCAGATGTACGCGCGGGAGGCCGCGTCGCTGGTCCTGCACTATCTGCCCGCGCGTCTGCTGGGATCGCAGCGCGCGCGCCGACGGTCTCGCCACGCTCCCACCGACCGGATCAGGCCCATGCGTGCCGACCTGCGCCATGCGCTGCGTGCCTTGCGCCGCCGTCCCGCCTTCACCGCGATCGTCGTGGCCACCCTGGCCCTCGGCATCGGTGCGAACACCGCGGTCTTCACGGTGGTGCGGGGCCTCGTATTGCGCCCGCTGCCCTATCCGGCTCCCGAGGAGCTCGTGGCCCTGTGGCTGGAATTCCGGCGCGATCCGGACGTGGCGGGATTCGCGATCGTCGCATCGGAGCCGGAATACCTCGAGTTCTCCGCGGCCACGTCGGCGTTCGCGGGGCTCGCCGCGTACTGGACCAGCCGCGTCAATCTCGTCGGTGATCCGCAGCCGCAGCGGGTACGGTCCGCCAATGTCAGTGCCGACTTCCTGGACGTGCTGCGCGTGTCCGTGGCACACGGGCGGGACTTCGCGGCCGGTGAGGATCATCCCGACGCCGCGCGGGTGGCGATCCTCACGGATGGGCTCTGGACGCGTGCCTTCGGCCGCGACCTGTCGATCATCGGTCGCTCCATCTCGATCGACGGACGCTCCGAGCAGGTGATCGGCGTGCTGCCGCCGGACTTCGCCTTCCCCGGGGAGGACGTCGATCTGCTCCGGCCCGTGCGGATCGATCCCGCGGCGCCTGCCGGCCGCTCGTCCCACTACCTGAGCGTGATCGGTCGCCTCCGTCCGGGCCTGGATCTCGACGCGGGCCGCGCCGACGCGCGGGCGGTGGCCGCCCGTCTGGAGGAGGCACGGCCCGGGGAGCACGGCGTCACCGCGCGCCATCCCGTACAGGTGGAGGGCCTGCAGGCGCGGCTGACGGGGCCGGTGCGCCCGGCATTGTGGACGCTGAGCGGCGCTGCGCTGCTGGTCCTGCTGATCGCCTGCGCCAACGTGGCCAACCTCTTCTACGTCCGGACGCAAGGACGCGTCCGCGAGCTTGGGATCCGCCGCGCCCTGGGCGCGCGACGCCGCACGCTGGTCGGGCATCTCGCGCTCGAGAGCCTGCTGCTGAGCGCGGGTGGAGCCGTGCTGGGTGTCGCGCTGGCGGCGATCGGCATCCCCGGGCTGCTCGCGCTCGGTAGCCCGGGTGGGAGCGCGGGGAATGCGAGCGTGCGGGTCGACGGCCTGGTCGTCGCGTTCGCCAGCCTCCTGGCCCTCGCGGTCGCCGCGGTCCTGGGACTCGCGCCCGCCCGGACCGTGACGCGAACGGAGCGCCTGGGCCTCCAGGAGCGGGGCACGACGCTCGATCGGAGTCGGGCGCGCGTGCAAAGCGGGCTGCTGCTCGGTCAGCTCGCCCTGGCGGTGTTGCTGCTGATCGGGGCGGGCCTGCTCAGTCGGAATCTGCTGGCCCTCGTGCGCGTCGATCCCGGCTTCGACCCCGACGGCGCGGTGGCCGTGACGTTCGCGCTCGATGCGGCGCGCTATCCGTCGCCTGGGAGCGTGGTGGACTTCCACACACGCCTGGAGGACGCGCTGGCCAGCCGCGCCGGGATCGAGGCCGCGGGTTCCGTGCGCGTGCTGCCGCTGAGCGGCGGTGCCGGTCTGGAGACGCTGACGGCCTCGGGGGTCGCCGATGCGGACGAAGGCGTCAACGCCGCCTACCAGGTGGCGAGCCCCGGGTGGTTCGGCGCGCTGCGCATCCCGCTGCGCCGGGGACGCGGGTTCAATCGCGAGGATGGAGCCACGGCCCCGCCGGTGGTCCTGGTCAGCGAGACCATGGCGCGCCGGTTCTGGCCGCAGGGGAACGCGATCGGACAGACCCTGCAGATGGGGGCGTCTGCCGACAACGGCAACCCGGTGATGACGATCGTGGGCATCGTAGGCGACGTCATGCAGGCGGAGCTGGCGGGAGAGCCCACGCCTCAGTTCTACGTGCCCCAGGCGCAGGCGGGCGCCATCTACGGGGGCTTCGGCCTGCGGGAGGCCACGCTGGTCGTGCGTGGTTCGGACACGCCCGCGGCGACCTTCGCGCAGGTCCGCGCCGTACTCGCCGACCTGGACCCCACGCTGCCGCTCGCGGACCTGCGCGACGTCTCCGCGGTGATCCGGGGCTCGCTCGCGGACGAGCGCTTCCTGAGCATCCTGCTCACGCTGTTCTCCGCGCTGGCGCTGGGGCTGGCCGCGATCGGCGTGTACGGCGTCGTGGCCCAGCGGGTCGTGGCGCGGACGCGCGAGATCGGCGTGCGCATCGCCCTGGGGGCCGATCGGAGGCGCGTGGTGGCGACCGTGGTGAAGCGGAGCCTGTCGCTGACCTTGGCCGGCTGCGCGGTGGGCGTGGTCGGCGCTCTCGTGGCCGGACAGTGGCTCGGCAGCTTCCTGCGGATGGTGAGCGTGCGGGACCCGCTCGCATTCCTGTCCGGTCCGCTGCTGCTCGTGGCCGTGGCCGCACTGGCTGCCTGGGTACCGGCCCGTAGGGCTGCGGGTGTGGACCCGGTGGAGGCGCTGCGGGGAGACTAGCGCGGAGGCCCGGCGGTCCGGGGCGCCGCGGGTCCAGCGACGAGCACGCCCGATCGGCGAGGGCGCCCACCGCGGTGTCCCCGAGGGCACCGGTGCCGAGGACGCTCGCCTCCACCGGGGGCCGGGCGTAACCTTCCCCCGCGCCCGCGGTACCCATAGGGGCGGCCCCGGCCGCCGACCCAGCTCCGCACCCCTCCTGGAGAGCGCCTCGTGCAGCGTCGCTGTCTCTTCTGCGATCGGCCCCTGGCCAGCGCCAGCGACGAGCACGGATTCCCCGCGGTCCGCGTGGCGGCCTACGACGCGACGCGACACCGGCTGTGGGCCGTCTGCGACCGCTGCCGCTGCTGGAACCTCTGGCCGTTGGAAGACCGCGCCGAGGTGATCGAGTCCATGGAGCGCCTGGCGCACGATCGCGGCGTCCCGCTGGCCAACACGGCCAACATCACGTTGTTGCAGGCGGATGAGGTCGCGCTGGTGCGCGTCGGGGACGCCGGACTGGCGGAGCGCAGCTGGTGGCGCTACGGCCGCGAGCTGCAACGGCGGCACGCGTTCCAGCGCCGCCCCTCCTCGCAGCTCGCCGGGTTGCTCCAGGGGACGCTCACGGTGCTCGGTCAGAGCGTGGGGCTCGCCGACGAGGAGCGGAAGGTGCGCTGGGACCGCGGCGGCCTGACCGACGTGAAGCGGTGGCACCGGTTCGGACGGACCGTGTGGGCGGGACGCCTTCCTTGCGCGAACTGCGGAAGCGTGCGCCGCGCGCTGCTCTACGACACGGGGTGGTTCGTGCATCCGGTGATGGGAGAGGACGGGCTCGAGCTGCGGATCCCCTGTCCCCGGTGCGACTTCTGGAGTCCGGGCGACGCGTACCGCCTCACGGGCCCCACGGCGGAAGGGACGCTCCGCCGCATCCTCGCCTACCAGCACTTCGCGGGGGCCGAGACCGCGGCCATCGAAGCGGCGGCGCGGGCCATCCAGGACACCGGCTCGGCGAGGGCCCTGCTCGCCGGCGGAGGCCGCAGCCAGTCGCTGTGGACCATGGACCGGACCCGCGCCCTGGCCCTGGACATCCTCGTCAACGAAGCCGCCGAACGGCGCGCGCTGCTGTCCCTGGCGCTCGACTACGAGGCGACCTGGCGGCGGGAAGAGGAGCTGGCGGCCATCATCGATGCCGAGCTGACCTGGTAGGACCCGCGGCGTCCGCGCAACGCCGCCCGATCCGACCGGCAATCCGGTCTCCATCCCGGCACCGCTCGCCCTTCCGCGGAAGCGCCCCAGCGCGCGCGGACGCCCGTTGTGGCGCGCCCACGACTGGCATGCCTTCTGCCCCGGCCCCATCCGCGCCCGGCCCCGCGTCGCCCGGACCCTCCCGTCCGCGATCCGACGCCCACGCCCGGGCATCGGACGGTCATGGGCACGCACCGCAACGTCGGGGACATCCTGGTCGGGATCGGCCGCCTCACGCAGGACGAGGTGGACCGGGCGCTGGCGCATCAGCGGGCCCATGGCGGCTTCTTCGGCGAGGCGCTCCTGGCGCTGGGACTGGTGTCGCGGCAGGAGCTCGACTGGGTGTTGGCCAGCCAGTTCGATCTGCCCTACGTGGTCCCCCGCGTGGACGAGGTGGACCTGGCGGCGGCACGCCTCGTCACGCGCGAATGGGCGCTGGCGCACACGGCGCTGCCGATCCTGCGGACGCCCGATGCCCTCAAGGTCGTCGTCTCCGCTCCCAACCGGGAAGGTGAGGCCCTCGGCGAGCTCCAGGAACGGGTCGGTCTCCCGGTCGAGCGCGCCGTCGCCTCCGCCGAGCAGATCCGGTCGCTCGTGCACGAGGTCTTCGCGCTTCCGGTCGAGCGGCGCGTCGCGGTGGTTCCCCGGCGCGTCGGCGATTTCCTGGACGAGGCGGTGCTCGCCGACGCCGATCGCTTCGGCATCTCTGCGCATGGCTTGCGCACGACGGGATGGTATGTGGCGCGCGGACGCACGTGGCGCGCGGCGGTGGACGTGCACTGGAGGCAGGATCTGGCGCGCACCCTGGTGCCCGCGTACGGCGAAGCGCTCGCTGCCGGCTTGCGGCAGTGGAACGCCGACCTGCGGGTCAAGGAGGCCATCGTTCCCGTGCACGTGAAAGAGCTCGTGACGCGCGACGGCGCGGAGCTGGTGTTCGAGCCGGTCCCGCTGCTGGACGATCCTCTCTCCGTGCCGACGCCACCCGCGGACCTCCTCTCGGAGATCGCCATGATCGTCGCCTCGGGAGCAGGGAAGTTCCGCGTCCGCTCGAGCCCGGAGCCCTTCGCTGCGGACGTGCTCCCGCATCTGCCCGCCGTCCTGCTGGACCGTTCGCTGCGCGCGCTGCACCTCACGGACCGGTCGGAGGCGCGCCGGCCACCCTCCACGGTGGTGCTGCCCGAAGGCCCGGAACGGGAGGAGGTCCTGCAGGCCCTGGGTGGCTTCGGGTTCGACGTCCTCACGGGCGAGCTGGCCGACCGCGACCCAGCCGTCCGGGCCCGGGCGCAATCGCTGGCGCGGACCACGTTCCTGGTACTCCCGCCCGAGGTCGACGCCGACGAAGCCTTCGCGGCCGGCCTCCGTTGGGAGCTTACGCTCCAGCAGGCCGAGTCGACGGAATGGACCTGGGCGCTGGAGCCTTTGCGCCCCGCGCGCTGAGCGCACGCCGTACAGCGGATCACCCGTGCGCCTCGGGCGCGACGACAAGGAAGCGATATGCCCCAAGTGGATCAGTTCCTCAAGATCCTCGTGCAGCAGGAGGGATCGGACCTGCACCTGACCACCGGCTCCCAGCCGGTGGTGCGCCGTCATGGTCACATGACGCGGGTGAAGTTCCGGGAGCTGACGCCACGGGACACCGAGACGCTCCTGCACGAGATCATGACGCCGGAGCAGAAGACGCGCTTCCACGAGCACCGCGAGCTGGACTTCGCGTACGAGATCGAGGGTCTGGCCCGCTTCCGGGTGAACGTGTTCCTCCAACGGAAGGGGATGGGTGCGGTCTTCCGGACCATCCCGGCCGAGATCCTGACCGCGGACCAGCTCAACCTGCCCGACGCGGTACGGAAGCTCTGCATGCTGACGAAGGGGCTGGTGCTGGTGACCGGGCCCACCGGGTCGGGCAAGAGCACCACGCTGGCCGCCATGGTGGACCTCATCAACGAGACGCGCGCCGATCATATCCTCACCATCGAGGATCCGATCGAGTTCACGCACGAGAACAAGAAGTCCCTCGTGAACCAGCGGGAGGTGGGCGCCACGACCCGGAGCTTCGCCAACGCCCTCCGTGCTGCGCTCCGTGAGGACCCCGACGTGATCCTGGTCGGCGAGATGCGGGACCGCGAGACCGTGGAGCTGGGGCTCACGGCCGCCGAGACCGGGCACCTGGTCTTCGGCACGCTGCACACCAACTCCGCGCCCAAGACCGTGGACCGGATCATCGACGTCTTCCCCGCCGATCAGCAGACGCAGGTGCGGTCCATGCTGGCGGAGTCGTTGAAAGGCGTGGTCTCGCAGCTCCTGCTCCGCAAGAAGGGTGGAACGGGGCGGGTGGCCGCGCTGGAGATCATGATCGGAACGCCCGCGATCTCGGCGCTGATCCGCGAGAACAAGCTCCACCAGATCCCGTCCATGATCCAGACGGGCAAGAAGGACGGGATGCAGTTGCTGGATCAGCACATCCTGGAGTTCCTGATGGCCGGCAGCATCGACGCGCAGGAGGCCTACATGCGCGCCCACAACAAGGCCACCTTCCTCCAGTATCTCGAAAAGGAGCCCAGCCGCACGGCGGGCTGAGCCGGGGCGGAGGGCGCGACCCACGCCCCGCGCGCCGCCGCTCCGTTCATCGACGGCGTGGGCCCGCCGGGCCCGACCGGGCCTGGCCCGCCTCCTGCGCGCCCGTGGCCGTGGGCGGCGCCCGCCGTCGCCGGTGAGTACATTGGGACGACTTGCGATCCGAACGTCCAGGAGAGTCGTCCCCATGACCGTCGCGTTTCCCCCTTCCGTCCGCGCAGCCGGTCGGGCCGCCCTGCTCGGCGGGCTCGTCCTCCTGCTCCCGGCCTCCGCCACCGGCCAGCAGGGCCGGGAGGCGGCCCTGTCCGCCCTCGACGCCCGCTTCGCCCACATGACGGACGTCGCGATGGAGATCTGGAACCTCGCGGAGCTGGGGTACCTCGAGACGGAGAGCTCCGCGCTCCTCCGATCGGAGCTGTCCCAGGCCGGATTCCGCATCGAGGCCGGGGTCGCCGGGATCCCCACCGCATTCGTGGCGGAATGGGGGAGCGGTGAGCCGGTGCTCGGCATCCTCGCCGAGTTCGACGCCCTGCCGGGGATCAACCAGGATGCCGTCCCCACCCGGCAGCCCATCGAGGGCAAGCGGGCCGGACACGCCTGCGGGCACCACCTGTTCGGCACCGGCTCGACGCACGCCGCCATCGCCGTGAAGGAGTGGCTGGAGGCGAGCGGGACGTCCGGGACCATCCGCCTCTACGGCACGCCCGCCGAGGAGGGGGGATCGGGCAAGGTGTACATGGCGCGCGCGGGGCTCTTCGAAGACGTGGACGTGGTGCTGTCCTGGCACGCGGGGGACTCCAACTTCGCCGGGCCCAGCGGGAACCTGGCCGTCAAGTCCGCGCAGTTCCGCTTCAGCGGGGTCTCCGCGCACGCGGCGGCCGCGCCGGAGCACGGCCGCTCGGCGCTGGATGGGGTCGAATCGCTGAACTTCATGGCCAACCTCATGCGCGAGCACGTCCCGCAGGAGACCCGCATCCACTATGTCATCACATCGGGTGGGAGCGCGCCCAACGTGGTCCCCGACTTCGCCGAGGTCTACTACTACGTGCGACACCCGGACCCGGAGGTGGTGAAGGACGTCTTCGACCGCCTCGTCGCCAGCGCCGAAGGCGCCGCCCGCGGAACGGGGACGACGATGGAGTACGAGGTGATCGCCGGAGCCTACAATCGCCTGCCGAACGTCGCGCTGCAGGAGGTGATGCACGCCAACCTGGAGACCGTGGGTGGCGTGGAATACGATGCGAAGGACCGCGCCTTCGCCGAGGCCATCCGCACCTCGCTGAACAACCCGCCCCCCATGGATCAGGCCTGGGCCATCCAGCCCTTCCAGTTCGAGCAGACGTACGCGTCGGCGGACACGGGCGACATCACGTGGCTGGTTCCCTCGGCCAACCTCAGCACCGCGACGTGGGTGCCGGGCACGGCCGCGCACAGTTGGCAGGCCATCGCCGCGGGCGGCACCCCGATCGGTGCCAAGGGGATGCTGGTCGCGGCCAAGACACTCACGCTGACGGCGATCGACCTCTACCGTACGCCGGCGACGATCGCGGCCGCCCGCGCGGAGTTCGACGAGCGACGCGGCGATGCGTTCGTCTACGAGCCGCTGCTCGGCGACCGCGAGCCTCCGCTCGACTACCGCCTCCCCGTGGCGGGGCGCTGACGGATGGGCACCGTGCGTTCGCGCCGCTCCGTCCGGTCGCTCCTGTTCTGCTGCGCCGCGACGGCGGCATGGTGTGCACCGCTCGTGGCCCAGTCCACGTCCACGCTCTCCGTCACCCTCCTGCCCGCCAGCGCTGCCGCCGGCGGGATGGGCCACGCGCATCCGCTCACGCAGGGAAGCGCGGATCTGCTGTTCTACGCGCCCGGGCTGGTGGGCGAGGCGAGCGGCATTGCAGCCACCTTCTCCTCTGCCGCAGAGACCGGCGCGCTCGTCGCCTTCGCGGGCGCGGCCGACTGGTTCGGCGGTGCCGTGGCGCTCGGTGTGCTGAACGCCACGTACGCCACCTCGGCGGGTGCGCTGGCGCGGTGGGAGGCCGACCTCGCGCTCCAGGGCCCGGGCACGGCGAGCGAGACGGCAGTGAGTGTGGGGTACGGACGCGAGGTGGGACCGGTGCACGCGGGCGTGGCCGCAAGGCTGCTGGCCGTCCGGGCCGGCGGTGGGTCCGATCGGGGCGCGGCCTTCGACGTCGGTGCGGGCATCGACCTCCCCTTCGGCACGGCGAGCGTGGCGGTGCAGGACGTGGGGGCGGACCTGGACCTTGCAGGACAGGCTGTCGAGCTGCCCACCCGTGTGTCCCTCGCCGCGGCGACCGACCGCAGACCGGTGGGCCCGCTCGACCTGATGGCCGCCGCGGCACTCGACGTCCGGCGCGGCGGGGACGTACGGCCGGGCGGAGGGGTGGAGGTATCGTATTGGCCGGTCCAGGGACGGACGTTCTTCGCGCGCGCGGGATACGGTCAGCCCGTGGGGGACGATCCCGCGTCCGGTTGGACGCTCGGTGCCGCGTTCAGGGGAGACCGGATCGGGGTCGACTATGCCTGGGGACGCGTGGACGACGAGCGGACGGTGCACCGGGTCGGCCTGCGCTGGTGGTGATGCCCGCGGGGCGTCGTGCGTATCGTGCGCGCGCGAAACGCGACCGCCGGGGGAGACCGCGGGACCGGACGTGAGCAGGCCGGGATGGCCCGGGCGCCCAACTGATTGGGAGAGAGTCGGTTGCGCCGTTCAGGCGCCCTCCGTCCCGGGGTGCGGCGCGCCGATTGCTTTTCTGCCGATCGACGGCTTCCGAGAGGACTGACGACCGGGCCGCAGACACTGTGCGGTGTTCCCTGAACCGGATTCCACCGTCTGGCCCGCCTCTCGGAAGTTCCGTCACCCCTCGACCTCGAGAGGAGTCCCTCATGCCGAAGCTGGACACCCGCACGTTGCTCACCCAGGCGATCGACGTGGTCAATCGCTCGCTCTCCGCCAACCGCGATCACGGTCTCTACGGGCTGCTCATCCGCGCGCTCGACGACCACATGGAAGGACGCACCTGGGCGGTGGCCGTCTACGACGGTACGCCGGACCAGCGCGAGGGAACGTTCGGTGTGCGCTACGAACAGAACCGGTTCGGTGTGGTCGACCAGGTGCCCGACGACGACCCCTGGAACGCGAGCCGGGAGTATCTCCAGAACCTCGTCGATGAACCCGAGACGTACATCGAGCACCCTGCCCGGATGGATCTGGACTGGCTGACGAGCCGTCTGCCGGACTCGGTGGCCGGGCTCGCCAACTTCCCGAACCCGCTGCAGTAGCGTCCTCCCACGCCCCACCGTGATGCGCGGTGGATCGAAGCGTACATTGCGGATCGAGGACGTGGCGCCTCGGGCGCGTGCGCACGAGGGAGCGTTCGCGCGGATCGTGGGTCCGCGACCGGGCCGCGGCGACCGCCCCTCAGTTCCGCAGCCGGAACCAGGTGGCGGTGGACACGCCCTCGGCGACCTCGGGCAGGACGCCGCGGGCCACGAGCACGGGACGCGCCTCCTCACGCAGCGCGGGGAGCACCCGCGCGAACCAGGCGGAGAGCACCAGGCAGCCGGCGCCGCCCAGCGCCACGGTGACGGGGGCGCCCAGGTGCGCCGCCAACCAGCCGCCGGTCAGGCTGCCGAACGGGCTCAGGCCCACGAAGGCCACGGTGTAGAGGCTCATCACGCGGCCGCGCATCTCCTCCTCCACGAGGGTCTGCAGGACGGTGTTGATGCCGGCCGTGGTGACGATCACCCCGAAGCCGGCGAACACGAGCAGCAGCGAGCCGGTCCAGGGCGTGCGGGCCAGCGAGAAGCCGATCAGACCCACCCCGAACAACCCGCACGCCTGCGCGATCAGTGTGCCGATGCCGCGGATGGAGTCGCGCGAGGCCAGGAACAGCGTACCGGCCAGGGCGCCGGTGGCCGCGCTGGAGGTCAGCAGACCGAGCGTGCTCGCGTTCCCACCGAAGACGTCGGCCGCGAAGACGGGGAGCAACACCGTGTACGGGATGCCCACCATCGAGACCCCGGCCAGGAGGAGCAGCAGGGCGCGGATGGGCGCGAAGCCCGCCGCGTAGCGCCATCCGGCCCGGAGGCTCTGGAGGATGGAGGCCTGATCGCGCCGCGGGAGCCGGGGCACGCGGATCGTGGACAGCGCCACCAGGACGGCGACGTAGCTCAGGCCGTTGATGAGGAAGACCGGGCCCTCGCCCACCAGGCCGATGAGCACGCCCGCGACGGAGGGTCCCACCAGCCGCGCCGCATTGAACATGGAGGAGTTGAGCGCGATGGCGTTCGGCAGATCCTCCGGCGACTCCACCAGGCTGACCAGCAGGGATTGCCGTGCGGGGATGTCGATCCCCGACAGGATGCCGGACAGCAGCGCGAACGTGATCAGGTGCCAGATCTCGATGCGGTCCGAGAGCACGAGCGTGGCGAGCACAAGCGCGAGGACCATCGATCCCGCCTGTGCGGCCACCACCAGCCGGTACCGGCTCCAGCGATCGGCGGCGGCGCCGGCCAGGGGGGCCAGGAACAACGACGGGACCTGGCTGGAGAATGCCATGACGCCCAGCAGCACCGACGAGCCCGTCAGGCGGTAGACGAGCCAGCTCATCCCGAGCTGCTGCATCCAGGTGCCGATCAACGAGACACCCTGGCCTGCGAAGAAGACGCGCAGGTTGCGGCCGCGCAGCGACCTCAACGCGAAGCGCAATCGACCGGACACGCGGTGGACCCGGAGCGTGGTGGGGGCAGGGCCCGTGCGGGGCTTCCCGCGGGCGGGCGACGGGCAGGAGTATAGCGCACGGGGGAAGCCGCGTCGTTCCCCGCCCGAGCGGGCTCTCCCGTTCGGCGCGCATGCCGACGGGTTGCCCGGCCGCCGCTTCTGCCTTCGCTTGGACGTGCCCCCGATCCCCGAACCCGGAGAGGACGTGGGCCGACTCGCGACGCTCGATTGGGTGGTCGTGGCGGGGTATTTCACGCTCGTGTTCGGCGTCGCGCTCTGGGCCGCGCTGCGCGAGCGCGCAGCGCGTGGCACCTCACAGGACTACTTCCTCGCCGGACGCGATGCCGGCTGGTTCCTGATCGGCGGGTCCCTCTTCGCGTCCAACATCGGCTCCGAGCACCTGGTGGGGCTCGCCGGCACGGGGGCCGCCTCCGGTGTCGCGGTCGCGCAGTTCGAGATCCTGGCGTCCCTGGTGCTGCTGTTGCTCGGCTGGCTGTTCGTCCCGTTCTACCTGGCCAGCGGCGTCTTCACCATGCCGGAGTTCCTGGAGCGCCGCTACTCGTCCGGCGCGCGGGGCTATCTGGCCGCCATCTCCATCGTGGGCTACGTGCTCACCAAGATCTCCGTGACGATCGCGGCGGGCGGGATCGTCTTCGAGGCCCTGATGGGCATCGACTTCTGGACCGGCGCGCTGGTGGTCGTCGTGGTCACGGGGGTCTACACCATCTTCGGCGGCCTGCGGGCCGTGCTCTACACGGACCTTCTGCAGGTCTTCGTGCTGCTGGGTGGCGCCATCGCCGTCACGCTGCTCGGGCTCGATGCCCTGGGTGGCTGGGAGGGCCTGCGCGGCGTGGTGCAGCCCGGGATGCTGTCGCTGTGGAGGCCGATGAGCGATCCCGATTTCCCCTGGACCGGCATCGTGTTCGGCGCGCCCATCCTGGGCGTCTGGTACTGGTGCACGGACCAGTTCATCGTCCAGCGCGTCCTGGCCGCGCACGACCGCGACCATGCGCGTCGGGGCACCATCCTGGCGGGGTATCTCAAGCTGCTCCCGCTGTTCATCTTCGTGCTGCCCGGCGTGATCGCCTGGGCGCTCTCCCAGCAGGGCCGGCTCGCGTTGGATACGCCCGACCAGGCCCTTCCGGCCCTGATGGCGGCCCTGCTTCCGGTAGGGCTGCGTGGCCTGGTGGTCGCGGGTCTGCTCGCCGCGCTCATGAGCTCGCTGTCCTCCGTGTTCAACTCCACCTCCACGCTCGTCACGCTCGACGTGTACAAGCGCCTGCATCCGGAGGCCTCCGAGCGCCGCCTGGTGGTGGTGGGTCAGCTCACGACCGCTGCCCTGGTGGGGCTGGGCCTGCTGTGGATCCCGCTGATGGACCGCATCTCCGGGCAGCTCTACCAGTACCTGCAGAGCGTCCAGGCCTACATCTCGCCGCCGATCGCCGCGGTATTCCTGGCGGGGCTGCTCTGGCGGCGCGTGAACGCGCCGGGCGCGGTGGCCGCGCTGGGCACCGGCTTCGTGCTGGGCGTCGGTCGCCTTATTGCGGAGATCCTGAAGGACCGCCTGGACGGGTTCTGGTTCCGGTTCGCCGACATGAACTTCCTCCACTTCGCGGTCGTGCTCTTCCTCGTGTGCAGCGCGGTGCTGATCGGTGTGAGCCTGCTGACGCCGGAGCCGCCTCCGGAGAAGGTCGAAGGGCTCACGTTGGCCACGCGCGTGCGTGCCCAGGGTCCGCGGGGCCCGGGCTGGCACCGGCTGGACGTCGTGCTGAGCGCCGTGCTGGTCGCCGCCGTGATCGTGCTCTGGGCGGTCTTCTCGTGAGCGTCCGGCGTACGCTGCGCGCCTGGAGCGTGCGTCCCGCGGCTGTGCTGGCCGTGGTGGTCCTGTACGCCTGCGGTCCCGCCGTGGCGACGTCGACGGCGCCGACCACGGGCGCCGCGCTCGAGCCCGCGACCGGGTACGCACCGGCCCGCGATCTGGGTCCCCTGTTCCACGCCGTGCAGATGGCGGAGGTGTACCAGGACTCCAAGACCTTCGTGGACGCGCTCCCGCGGGCGCGGCCGGCCGCGATCCTGCGTGGGTGGGACAGCCTCCGTGCGAGCGGTGCAGTGGATCTGGAGCCCTTCGTCGCGCGGTGGTTCGATCCTCCACCGGTCATCGGCGGCGGAGACGTCGGATCCACCGACGACATGGAGGCGCACATCCGTGCGCTCTGGCCGGTCCTGACCCGGCCGCCGGACGATCCGTCGGGGCTCTCCTCGCTGATCCCGCTCCCGCACCGCTACGTCGTGCCCGGGGGCCGCTTCCGCGAGGTGTACTACTGGGACTCGTACTTCACCATGCTGGGGCTGGTCGCGAGCGGCCGCGTCGATCTCGTGCGCGACATGCTGCGCAACTTTGCATTCCTGGTCCGAACGCTGGGCTTCGTCCCGAACGGCAACCGCTCGTACTACCGCAGTCGGAGTCAGCCCCCGTTCCTGGCCGCCATGGTGGGCCTCTACGCCCAGGCGGCCGATACCGCCGCGGCGCTGGAGTTCCTGCCTGCGCTGCTGGACGAGCACGCGTTCTGGATGGCGGGCGCCGGGTCCGTGGCCCCGGGCACCGCGCACCAGCGCGTGGTGCGGTTGCCGGACGGCGCGGTGCTCAACCGCTACTGGGACGATCGCGCCGAGCCCCGGCCGGAGTCCTATCGCGAGGACGTGCGTCTCGCCGAACGGCTACCGCCGGGGCGTCGCCCCGCACTGTACCGGGAGATCCGCGCGACGGCGGAGAGCGGGTGGGACTTCTCGAGCCGTTGGCTGCGCGATCCTGCGGATCTGACGACCCTGGAGACGACGAGCCGGGCGCCGGTGGACCTGAACAGCCTCCTGGTCCATGCGGAGCAGACCCTGGCCGCCCTGCTGCGGGCGCGAGGCGCCACTGGTGACTCCGCCCGCGCCGCCGAACTCAGCCGGGCCGCGGCACTTCGGCAGGCCGCACTCCTGCGCGCCGCCTGGGATCCCGACGACGGCTTCTTCTACGACGTGCGCTGGAGGGACGGGACGCGCGTGCGGGACCGTCCCACGCTCGCCGGCGCGGTACCCGTGTTCTTCGGTCTGGCGGACCCCGGTCAGGCGCGGCGTGTGGCGGAGACGCTCGAGAGGGACTTCCTCCGCCCGGGCGGTCTGGTCACCACGGAGGTCCGCTCCGGACAGCAGTGGGATGCGCCGAACGGATGGGCTCCGCTGCAGTGGATGGGCATCTCGGCGCTGTGCGCGGCGGGACGGGCCACGCTCGCCGCGGAGGCGCGCTCCCGTTGGCTGGCCTTGAACCGCCGGACCTGGCGGAGCACGGGGCGCATGATGGAGAAGTACGACGTGGAGGATCCGGACCGGCCCGCGGGCGGCGGGGAATACCCCACGCAGGACGGCTTCGGATGGACGAACGGGGTGGCGTTGGCCCTGTCACTGCACGCGGACGGCGTCGCCGACACCCTCGGCGTGCCGGCCCTGCGCTGCGCCGCGCTGGACGCCGAGGACTCTCCGAGGTCCTGACGGCGGCGGGCCCACCGTTCGCTCTCGCTCGGGGCGCCGTATCGGGAGACGCCGTCGCGGGGTGCGACGCGGTGCGGGAGGACGCAGGGCGGCGTATAGTCTCCGGCGCCGTTGCCCGCCTGTGCCACTCCGGAGGCCCCATGCGTCGTTCCGCTTTCCTGGTGCTCGCCCTGCTGCCCGCGCCCGCGACGCTGCGAGCGCAGGACTACGATCCGAACTACCTCGCCACCTTCTCCATCATCGCCCGGGATCCCTCCACCGGGGAGCTCGGGATGGGCGTGCAGTCGAAGGCGTTCGCCGCCGGGAATCGGGCCATGACGGCGAAGGGTGGCGTGGCCATCGTCGCGCACCAGGCGGCGGCGAATCCGATGTACGGACCGCTGGGGATCCAGCTCATCGAAGCGGGCTACCCGCCGGAGGAAGCGCTGGCCATGCTCGTCGCCAGCGACGAGGGCCGGGATCGTCGGCAGGTGGCGATGATGGATCAGCAGGGCCGCACGGCCGCCTGGACCGGCACCGGCGCCAACGACTGGAAGGGGCATCGCTGCGGACGGGACTACTGTGCGCAGGGCAACATCCTGACGGGTGCGGAGGTGGTGGACGCGATGGCCCGCTCCTTCGAGTCCTCCAACGGCCCGCTCGCCGAGCGGCTGCTCGAAGCGCTGGATGCCGCACAGGCGGCGGGTGGGGACGCGCGCGGGATGCAGTCGGGAGCGCTGCTGGTGGTGCGGCCGCGCGTGAACGGCGGATTCAGCGATCGCGCGGTCGACATCCGGGTGGACGACCACACGCGTCCGCTCGAGGAGCTGCGCCGGATCCTGGAGCTGCAGCGCTCCGGCGAGATCATCCAGGACGCGAACCGGGCGGTGGCCGCGGGAGATCTCGACGCCGGCCTGGAGCGGGCGCGGGCGGCCACGGAGCTGGCGCCCCGGAACGACAACGCCTGGGTGGCGCTGGCCAACGTGCAGGCGCGCCGGGGGGAGACGGATGCCGCCTTCGAGTCGCTCATGCGGGCCGTCGAGTTGAATCCGGGACGGCGTCGAACCCTGCCGCGCGATTCCAACTTCGAGCGCCTGCGGAACGACGCGCGCTTCCGCCGGCTCGTGGGTGGGTGAGACCGTGGCCGGCAAGCGGTACGACCGGGCCTACTTCGATCGTTGGTACCGAGGCGACCAACGCGTCGGCTCGCGCGCCGCGCTCGAGCGCAAGGTGACGTTGGCGGTGGCGGTGGCGGAGATCGTGCTGGGCCGCCCGTTGCGTTCGGTGCTGGACGTGGGGTGCGGCGAGGCTCGCTGGCAGCCGGTCCTGGCCCGGTTGCGTCCCCGGTCCACATATCTCGGCATCGATGCCAGCGCGTACGCCGTCGAGCGCTACGGCGCGCGGCGCAACGTCCGGCAGGGGTCCTTCGAGGACCTCCACCTGCACGTGTTCGAGCGGCCCTTCGACCTGGTGGTGTGCGCGGACGTGCTCCACTATCTGACCCGGCCGCAGATCGTGGCGGGCCTGGAGGCGCTGGTGCCCCTCGTGGGCGGCGTGGCCTTCCTGGAGACGTACACCAGCGGCGACGACATCGTGGGCGATCATCACGATTTCCAGAAGCGCTCGGCATCCACGTACCGGCGGCTGTTCGCCGACGCCGGCCTGGTGCACTGCGGCATGCACTCGTGGGTGCGCGCGGACCAGGTGCGCGACCTGACCGAGCTCGAGGTCTGCGGCTGAGCCGGGCCCATCCGCCACGAGGCTTCCCACCACCCCCACCGTCGGAGTTCTCCCTACAGTCGGACGCACCGGCGACCCCGTACCGTCCAACCAGTGGGAGGACGGCTCCCCCGTGGAGCGCCCGATCCAGTCCTCGGTACGGAGGTGCTGCATGAAGCGCGTGGCCTGCCTGTCCCTGGTCTCCGCCCTTGCCTGCGCGAACGAGTCGCCGGGACCGTCGCCCGCCGAGACACTCGCCCTGGATACGCTGCGTACCGCCGAGGCGGCCTACGATCCGGCGGCGTTCGATTCCATTTCCTGGGAGAACCCCGCGGCGGCCAACGAACGGGGTGCGGTCGTCTTCCGCTTCAGCTGCGAGAAGTGCCACGGGCCGCGCGGGTATGGGGACGGTGGCTTCGTTTCCCGCGGGGACACGGTCCGCCCGCCGTCCTTCCGCGAATCGGACTGGCGCTTCGTGGAGGACCACGAAGGGCTGCGGCGTCACATCTTCGTGGGCACGGCGGACGGCATGCCGCACTGGGGGCTCGAAGGGCTCAAGCCGCGAGACGTCGATGCGGTCGCGCACTATCTGCGCGAAGGGCTGCGCACCACGTCCTGACCGGCACCCGCGGGGAGGGGCGGCTCTGCGCGCGCTCCTCCTCCGTTGCCCGGCTGGCAGACGAGCCCCGTTCGGCACGCCGGCCCCGCGCGCCGTCAGCGCCTCGGCGCGGCCTGCGCCAGACGCATCGCGGAGGCCCGATCGGGCCCGGCGTAGCAGTGTGCCCCACCCTGGCGCCTGCACGCCCGGATCCCTATAGATCAGTCCGCTTTTCGTAGCACGCTCGATTCCCTCCCGTGAGCCTCCCGCCGGCTCCGTCATCGAGCGACACGCCGCGACCACATCTACGCATCGTGCGGCTGTGCACGCGCCGACGCTCCGGACCGGCCTCCGGTCTCCGGAACGAGCGTCGTCGTGCCGTTGCACGTGGGGGATGGGGCCGCGCGCGGTTTCCGCGCGGCGTCCAGGGACCGACCCGGGCGCCGTCACTCCCACTCGTTCGACGGAGACCATCCCATGACCAGAGACAACCCCCGAAACCCACGGCCGGCGCCACGCGGGCGCAGGCGAGCGCTGGCATGGATCCTGGCGTTGGGCCTGTTCCCGATCCCCGCCGCCGCGCAGAGCGGCTCCATCCAGGGACAGGTGACGGATGCCGCGACCGGCCGTGCGCTGGCCTCCGCGCAGGTCAGCGTCCGGGGCACGGGGATCGGCGGTCTGACCAACGCGGACGGACGCTTCCTGCTGTTGAACGTCCCTGCCGGGGAGCAGACGGTGGAGCTGCTGCTGCTGGGCTATGCATCCCAACAGCAAACCGTGGTCGTGCGCTCCGGCGAGACGATCGTCACACAGTTCCGGCTCTCCGCCTCGGCGTTGGAGCTGGACGAGATCATCGTGACGGGGACCGCCGGTGGCACGCAGCGACGGGCGATCGGCAACGTCGTCACGGCCGTGAACTCGGACGAGGTGTTGTCGCGCTCGCCGATCGCGAGCGTGGACCAGCTCATCGCACAACGGACACCGGGCCTGGTCATGCTGCCCGGCACGGGGCAGGTGGGGACCGGCACTGCACCCGTCATCCGCGGTGTGGCGTCCGTCACCCAGGGCAACGACCCCATCATCTACATCGACGGCGTACGCATGGACAGCGATCCCCGTCGCGGTCCGGGACAGCGGGGTGGCGCGAACATCAATCGGCTGAACGACATCCACCCCGCCGACATCGAGAGCATCGAGATCATCAAAGGACCGGCCGCGGCCACGCTGTACGGCACGGAAGCGTCCAACGGCGTCATCCAGATCATCACCAAGCGCGGCCGGACGGGCGCTCCGCAGTTCGACCTGACCGCGCGCGTAGGCACCAACTGGCTCTGGGACCCGGCCGGTCGCGTGGGTCTGCGCTACATGCCCGACCCCGATCGGCCGGGCGAGCTCGTGGGACTGAACGTCTATGAGAACGAGGAGCAGACCGGCCTGGGACCCATCTTCCAGAACGGGCTGACGCAGAGCTACAACCTCAGCATGCGCGGGGGCACGGACGCGGTGCGCTACTTCGGGGCGATCTCGCGCGACAACGATGTCGGTGTCGTCGACTGGAACTGGAACAAGCGCTTCGCCGTGCGCGCGAACGTGGAGGCCCTGCTCACCCAGTCCCTCACCGTCAACATCAACTCGTCGTTCATCAGCACCCAGACCCGCCTGGCGCAGGGCTCGATCGACACCGATCCCTTCAGCAACCTGATCTGGTCCAACCCGCGCACGCTGGTGGACGGAAGTGGCCGGAGGGGATGGCGGGCGGCACCTCCCGAGGAATGGAGCAAGGTCGAGGACCGTGGCGACAGCGATCGGACCACCACGAGCGTGGAGCTGCGCTTCCAGCCGGTCGAGTGGTCGAGCCACCGCCTCGTGGCCGGAATCGACAACAACAACGAGCTGGCCTTCACGGTCCTGCCCCAGCAGCCGGAGGGCGCGGCCCACTTCTACGGGCAGCGCGCGCTCGGCGAGAAGGAGGTCTCGCGCGGAACCCGTCGCTTCCTGACGCTGGACTACTCGGGCAGCGCCAATCGAACCTGGGGTGACTACACGTTCACGCCGTCGGTGGGCTTCCAGTACTACAAGACCGAGAGCTCCTTCATCACCGCCGAGGGCACGCAGTTCCCGGCGATCCCCGTCACCACCATCTCCGGTGGCGCGGTGCGCACGGGTGACGAGACGTTCGCGGAGGAGGCCATGGTCGGCTTCTACGTCCAGCAGCAGGTAGGCTGGAACAACCGCGCCTTCCTCACGGGCGCGGTGCGGATGGACTCGCACAGCGCGTTCGGCTCGGAGATCGATGCTGCCTACTACCCGAAGCTCAGTGGCACGTGGGTGGTGTCCGAAGAGGACTTCTGGAGCTTCGACTTCATCAGCCAGTTCCGGCTCCGCGGCGCCTGGGGCGCCGCCGGTCGGCAACCCGGCACGTTCGCGGCCAGTCGCCTGTACGCCCCCACGATCGGCTTCGGCGACAATCCCGCCCTCACCCCGGATTCCTACGGGAATCCCGAGCTGCAGCCGGAGCGTGGCGAAGAGCTCGAGCTCGGCTTCGATGCCAGCTTCTTCGACGATCGGCTGAGCCTCGAGTTCACGCGCTTCGATCGCGCGACGAAGGACGCGATCATCAACCGCCCCCTTCCCCCGTCCAGCGGGTTCACCGGCTCACAGCTGGTCAATATCGGGCGGATCGACGCATGGGGGAATGAAGTGGCGGTCAACGCCCGCCTGGTACAGGGCCCCCGCTTCTCGTGGGACCTGGACACGCAGTTCGCCACGGCGCGGAACCGGATCGCGGACCTGGGTGACCTGGAGACCATCTTCGCCGGAACCCAATCCCAGCACCGTGAGGGCTACTCGGTCGCGGACATCTTCATGCTGCGGGTGCTGGAAGCCGAGATCGACGCGAGCGGCGCGGTGGTCCGGGCGCTGTGCGACGGGGGCACGGGTCCGCAGGGCGTGGACCCGGGAGGTGCGCCCGTCCCCTGCAGCGAGGCTCCTCAGGTGTGGTTGGGACGGAGCCAGCCGACGTGGCAGCTGGGCGTCGGGAACACCTTCACCCTGTTCGGGAATCTGCGCCTGTACGCGCGGGTCGAGGGGAACGGAGGGCACATCCAGAACAACACCGAGATCCGAGCGACGCACAACCAGTCCACCACCGAGGCGGTGTTGCTGCGCAACAACCCGCTCGTGCAGGTCTACCGTTCCCTGGAGAACGACCGGATGGGCGTCTACGAGGCGGGCTTCCTGCGCCTGCGGGAGGTCTCGTTGAGCTACGATCTCCCCGCGGGCCTGGCTGGACGGATCGGAGCGGACCGCGGAATGGTGAGCGTCGGCATGCGGAACCTGGCCATGCTGTGGACAGCCGAGGAAGGGTGGGATACGCCGCGCAGCGGCCTCGTCACCGAGAAGATCGCCGGCATGCACGTGTGGGATCCCGAAGTGCGCGCGACCGGCGCCAACTCCGTCGGATACCAGACGGTGCTCCCGCCCACTGCGAGCGTCACCATGACGCTGCGCCTGAGCTTCTGAGGAGGCGACCATGATCGGAACGCAAGGAACCAGACGGGGCCGGATCGCGCGGTGGACGACGGCAGCCGCGGTCGTGACGTGTGCGGGCGGCATCGGCGCCTGTGACAGCCTGCTGGAGGTGGAGAATCCGGGCGCGGTCGAGGCCGCGGATCTCGAGAACCCGGCGCTGGCGCAGACCATCGTGAATGGAGCGCTGGGGCAGTTCGAGTGCGCCTACACCAGCTACGTGGCGTCGACCAGCCTGCTGGCCGACGAGACCATCAACTCGTCGGGATGGCTCAACATCAATGGCTGGGGTTGGCGGGGCTTGGAGCTGGAGACCATCACCGGAAGCTGTCCCACGGCCAGGAACGCGACGGGGTTGGGCGCCTACACGCCCCTGCAGCAAGCGGTCTACGTGACTGGAGAGGGCCGCCGCCTGATCGAGAGCTTCCCCGAGGCCGAGGTCAACGGGGACAAAGGCGAGATGCTCGCGCTTCTGGAGATCTACGGCGCGTTCGCCCATCTGCTGCTGGGCGAGGGCTTCTGCGAGATGGCCATCGACCAGGGACCGCTGCTGCAGCCCAGCGACGTCGTAGCCATGGCCGAGGCCAAGTTCAGCGAGGGCCTCTCCCTCGCGGACGCAGCAGGAGCGTCCGATCTCGCGCTGCTGGCCCAGGCGGGTCGGGCGCGGGCCCGGTTGGACCTGGGAGACGCAGCCGGGGCCTACGCCGATGCGGCGGAGATCCCGGAGGGCTTCGTGTGGAACGCGGAATACTCCACCATCGACGGGGTCCGCGAGAACCGGGTGTTCAATCTGAACGTTCCCAATCGCTACGTCTCGGCCAACCCGGACGAGTACGGCACGTTGCTCGTCGAGGGGCAGCCGGACACGCGCGTCGTGGTGGAGAACAGCGGACAGGCGGGACACGACGGCGCGACCGTCCACTGGTACCAGAGGAAGTACACGTCCGCGGGCTCGCCCATCCCCATGGCGTCCTGGGCGGAGGCCAAGCTCGTCATGGCCGAAGCGCGGCCGAGCGAAGCCAAGATGCATATCGACGAGCTTCGCGGCGCGCAGGGTCTTCCGGCCCTGGTGCTGACAGGCGCGGAGACCGAGGCTGACCTGCTGGCCATCGTCCTGGAGGAGCGTCGACGCCAGTTGTGGCTCGAGGGGCATCGGCTGAACGACATGCTCCGCCACGGTCTGGCGTTTCCGCAGGGCGTGAACCACAAGGGGCAGTCCTACGGCCCCATCACGTGCATGCCGCTTCCCGAGCAGGAGAAGCGGGCCAATCCCAACATCCCGTCCTGATACCGACGGGGTCCGGCGGGTGCGGGGGCTGGGCAGCCCCCGCACCCGGTCCTGGTCCGGTTGCCCCCTGAACTGCGACGCATCCGTCCGGGCAGGCTCCACGCGCGCACCCACTACGCCCGATCCACCGGGCCTTGCCCCGCATCGTCGGCCGGACGGCGTGCGGTGGCGCTCTGCGCCGGCGCGCCACAGACTGGGAGCGATGTCACGCCCCCCGCCTCCTCCGGACCGCCGACCCGTGCGCACTCTGTTTCTCTTCCTGCTCGCCCTCGTCGGCCTTGCCGGTGCGCCGCTCGGCGCCCAGCTGCCCACGCCCGAGTCCGTGCTCGGCTTCGCGCCCGGGACCGACTTCCGGCTTGCCACCTACGAGCAGTCGCTCGCCTACTTCCAGCGCCTCGACGCCGCGTCCGACCGCATGGTCATGCAGCGGGTGGGCCGCACGTCGCAGGGGCGGGAGTGGTGGGTGGCCCTCGTCTCGTCCGAGGAGAACCTCCGGAGCCTGGAACGCTGGCGCGACATCGCGGGACGCCTGGCGCGACCCCAGGAGCTGACCGATTCCGGCGCCATGGCGCTGGCGCGCGAGGGGCGGGCCATCGTCGACATCAGCGGCGGCCTGCACGCCAGCGAGGTGGCGGGTCCCGAGCAGATGATCCAACTGGCCTACGACCTCGTGGCGGGCGAAGACGAGCGCACCCGAGCGATCCGCGACAACGTGGTGGCGGTGCTGTGGCCTTCGCTGAATCCGGATGGACAGACCCTGATCGCCGACTGGTACCTGTCCAACGTCGGCACGCCGTACGAGGTCGCGCCCATGCCGTGGCTCTACCAGGAGTACGTGGGCCACGACAACAACCGCGACGCCTACATGCTCAACATGGTGGAGTCGCGCGTGCTCGAGCGGGTCTGGCGGGCCTGGGAGCCGCAGATCATCCACGTGCACCACCAGAGCTCTCCGTTCCCCACGCGGATCTGGCTGCCGCCGTTCGCCGAGCCGATCGCGACCCAGGCGCCGCCGTTGATGTCGCGCACGGTGAACACGATCGGCATGACCATCGCCCAGATGCTGGAGGCGCGCGGGCTGCCCGGCGCCACCCACATGGGAACGGGCTTCGATGCCTGGTACCCGGGCTACGTGGACTACATGCCGCTCCTGCAGAACCAGGCCGCGTTCTGGACGGAGACGGCGCTGTATCGCTACGCGACTCCATACTTCTATACCCTGCAGGACTTCCCGGCCGGACGGCGGGACCTGCGGGCCGAGTCGCTCTATCCGAGCCCGTGGGAAGGTGGATGGTGGCGGCTGGGTGACGCCGTGGAGTACATGCGCGTGGCCTCGCTGGCGGTGCTGGACTATGCGGCCAAGTACCGGGAGGACGTCCTCTACAACCGCTACCAGTCCGGCCGGGACCAGATCCGGAAGTACAGTCGCCACGCTCCCTACGCGTACATCGTGCCGCAGGACCAGCGCGACCCGGTCGCGCCGGTGGAGATGCTGCGCCGGCTGGCATTCAACGGGGTGCAGGTGCACCAGCTCGCCCGCGAGGCCCGACAGGAGGGCATGACCTGGCCGGCCGGGACGTGGGTCGTGCGCACCGACCAGGCCTTCGGAGAGCTGGTGCGCCAGCTCCTGGACGTGCAGACCTATCCGGATCTACGCGAGTACCCCGACGGTCCGCCCGAACAGCCCTACGATGCCGCGGGGTGGACCCTGCCGCTCCAGATGGGCGTGCGGGTCGTCACGGCCACGCAGCCCCTCGACGCCGATTTCGCGGGGGCGTTGACGCCGCTGCGGGCGGAGCCCGTGGCGTGGGACGCCGACGTCCAGGACGCGGCGCCCTTCGATCGCGTCGACGGCGTGGGCTTCGATGCCGACCCGGTCGCTGCCGCCATCGTGCCCGCAGCCGGTCGCGTGACCGGCTCGGGCCCGGCGCTGCTGCTCGATCCGGCCCAGAACAACGCCTTCCGCGCCCTGAACGACGCCTGGGACGCGGGCGCCACCGTCCGGGTGGCGGACGGACGCTACGTGGTCACCGGGCTCGACGGGGACGCCGGGCAGCGGATGGTGCGGGACTACGCGCTGCGCGCGGTTCGTGGTGCTGCGGCAGGGGAGATCCTGCCCCGCGCCCGCCTGGGCGTGTATCGGCCCTGGGCGGCCAGCATGGACGAAGGCTGGACCCGCTGGCTCCTCGAGCGCTTCCGCTTCCGCTTCCAGAACGTGTGGGACGCCGACATGCGGGCGGGGGATCTGCGGGACCGCTACGACGTGATCCTCCTGCCGTCCGAGCGCCCGGCGTCGCTGCGCAACGGTCACGCGCCGGGATCGGTGCCGCCACGCTATGCGGGGGGTCTCGGGGACCAGGGCATACGCGCGCTCGATGCGTTCGTGCGAGCCGGGGGCACGCTGGTGTGCCTGAGCGCCTCCGCGGACCTCTGCATCGACGCGCTGCATCTGCCCGTCGACAACGTGGTGGCGGGCGTGCCGCGCAACGCGTTCTTCGCCGCCGGCTCGATCCTCGAGGTGCAGGTGGACAGCGCGCACCCGCTGATGGCGGGGATGCCGGCGGAGGCGTCCGTGTTCTTCGACCGCAGCCCGGTCTTCTCGCCCACGGCGGAGTTCGACGGCGCGGTGCTGGCCCGCTACGCCGACGCGGGCTCACCCCTGCGCTCGGGCTACCTCCTCGGCGAGGAGCGGCTGCAGGGAAAGGCGGCTGCGGTGGAGGTGCGTCACGGGCGGGGCCGCGTGGTGCTGCTGGGCTTCCGCCCCCAGTGGCGCGGACAGCCGACCGGGACGTTCCGTGCCCTGTTCAACGCAGCGCTCTACCACGGTGCGGTGGCCGCGACCGCGCAGGGCACGACGGGGTTCGGGACACCGCCGCACGCGGAGGCATCGCCTCCTCCGGCCCCGACCGGACCGGCGCCGGCCGCTCCCGCTCGGCCCTAGGCGTCCCGGGTCACCCCCTTCCCGCGGCGCCACCGACGTGGTAGCGTGCATATCACTGGTGGATTTTGCGCACATCAGCGCGGCACGGGAGGGGTCATGGGGCGGTGGATGGAAGGAAGGCTCACGCAGGATCTGCGTTTCGCGCTTCGTTCGTTGGCACGGCATCCGGGGTTCGCCGCCACGGCGATCCTGACCCTGGCGCTGGGCATCGGGGCCACCACGACGATCTTCACCGTCGTGCGCTCCGTGCTCTTCCGACCTCTCCCGTTCCCGGATGCGGAGCGCCTGGTGCGGCTCTACGAGGGACCTGCCAGCGAGGCCGCGTTCGAGAGTGGTTTCTCGGTGCCCGACTTCGAGGATTGGCGGGACGCGAGCACCACCCTGTCCTCGATGGGTCTCTACAGCGCCGCGCCCGGCCAGCTCGTGCTGACCGAGGAGAGCAGTGGCGAGGAGCTCGCGACCGTCAGCGTCTCGACCGGCTTCTTCGAGACGCTCGCGGTGCCTGCGGCCCTGGGTCGGTGGCCGACCGTGGCCGAAGAGGATGGCGACCCGCACGTGGTCGTGCTGTCGGACGGGTTCTGGCGCCGCCGCTTCGGCGCCGACGCCGGAGTGGTGGGGCGCACGTTGTCCTTCGAGGGTGTGCCCTATCGCGTCGTCGGCGTGATGCCGGCCGGCTTCACGTTCCCGCAGCCGGACGTCGAGGCCTGGGCGCTGTTGTCCCGCATCGAGCCGGACGAGACGCCGCTGCACCTGCGGCCGGTCCGCTTCCTCTCGGCCGTGGGGCGCCTGGCGCCCGGGGCGGGTGTCGAGGAGTCCGAGGCGGAGCTCACGCGCATCGCCCAGGAGCTGGCCCGTACCTGGCCGGAGACCAACGAGGGCCGCCAGCAGGCGACGGTCGTGCCACTGCGCGAGGCGGTCGTCGGTCGGGTCTCCACGGCGCTGCTCGTGCTGTTCGGGGTGGTTGGTTTCACGCTGCTCATCTCCAGCGTCAACGTCGCCAACCTGTTGCTCGCCCGCGGCATGGGGCGGGAGCGTGAGTTCGCGGTGCGCGCTTCGCTCGGAGGCGGCGGAAGCCGTCTGACGTCGCAGCTCCTGACGGAGAGCCTGGTCCTCTGTCTGCTCGGCGGCGTGGCCGGCACCGTGCTGGCGGTCTTCGGCGTCCCGGCCCTGGTGCAGCGCAGCGGCGACCTGCTGCCGCGCGCGGCCGAGATCCGGCCCGACGCGGTGGTGCTGACCTTCGCGCTCGCGATCTCGCTGGTCACCGGCCTGCTCTTCGGCTCGCTTCCGGCGCGCCGGGCCGGCCGGGTCGATCCGGCGGCCAGCCTCCGCGTCAGCGCCCGCTCGGGCGGATCGCGCTCCCTGCAGCGCACGCTGTCCGCGCTGGTCCTGTCGGAGGTGGCGCTGGCGTGCGTGCTGCTCGTGGGCGCGGGGCTGTTCCTGCGCAGCCTGTCCGCGCTGCGCACCACCGACCCCGGCTTCGAGCCGCAGGGCCTGCTCGCCGTGGACCTCACGATCTCCAGCCGCCGCTACGACGAGCCCGCGGCGTTCCTCGCCTTCCAGCGCGAGGCGCTCGATGCGCTGCGGGGCCTGCCCGGCGTCACGGCGGCCGGGGCCATCCGCCATTTCCCCGCGCGCGGACAGGGCGAGCCGATGACGGAGTACGAGGACGCCCAGCGGCCACGCCCTGCCGGCGCGCCCGAGCGGCCGTCGGCCCAGATCCTCAACGTGACGCCCGGCACGTTCGCGGCCCTGGGGATCCAGACGGTGGACGGGCGCGTCTTCGATCAGGCGAGCCCCCGCCTCAGCGTGGTCATCAACGAGCGCCTGGCGCGGGAGGTCTTCGGTACCACGGCGGCGAGCGGACGGCGCCTGGCGGTGGGTGACACGCAGGTGGACGTCCTCGGGGTCGTGGAGGACGTGCGCCAGGACGGGTTGGAGCAGCCGGCCCCTCCGACGGCGTACTTCCTCAACGAGACGATCACGCGGCGCGGCATGGCGATCGTCCTGCGCACGGATGGGGACCCGCTGACGCTCATCGGACCCGTGCGCCGCGTCTTCGCCGAGATGGATCCGCTGCAGTCCCTGCGCGACATCTACACCGGGGGAGACGTGCTGCGGACCGAGACGGCGGTCCCGCGGTTCTTCACGTTGCTCATGGGGCTGTTCGCGGCGGTCGCGCTGGTCCTCGCCATGGTCGGGGTCTACGGCGTGGTCTCCTACGGGGTGCGGCAGCGCACGCACGAGATCGGTGTGCGCATCGCACTGGGCGCCGGGCGCATCGCCGTGGCGCGCCAGGTGCTCGAGCGGGCGCTGCTGCCCGTGCTGGCCGGGCTCGGTGTGGGGCTGTTGGCCGCGCTGGCCCTCGGGGGTGCGCTGCGGTCGCTGTGGTATGGCGTCGGAGCGGCCGACCCGCTGACCTATGGCGCGGTCGCGTTCTCCGTGCTGGTCACGGCCCTGCTGGCCGTCGCGGTCCCGGTGCGCCGGGCCACGGCGACGCAGCCCGTGCGGGCCCTGGAGCTGGAGTAGGTCCGCTGCTCAGGCCGCGGTGCGTGCGCGCACCGCGGCCCCCTCCTCCAGGTAGAGCCGGGTGGCCACGGCGGCGGACTGGCAGACCCCGTTGAGCGTCGAATCGAAGAGGTAGTCGCCGACGAGGAGCAGCGTGGGCAGTCGGTCCCGGTCGGGCTGGTGGCTCCGGGCGGGATCGCGGGGCACGAGGCCGCCGGGAAGACCGGAGACGCCGGCCGTCCAGCGGTGGACCCGGGCGCCGAGCAGGTGCCGGCGCGCGCTGCGTGCCAGGTCGGCCGGCAGGGCGTCCAGGACGCGGCGGGTGAGCTCCGCGCGCGTGGCGGCGGCGCCCGCGAGCGCCGCGCTCCCGGCGAGCAGGACGCCCAGGACTGCGCCGTCGCCGCCGCCGAGCCGGCGGCTCTCGTCGTAGGCACAGGCCCCCCCGAACGCGTCCAGCATGAACCAGGAGCCGGGGAAGCGGTCGCGCCAGAAGGGACGCTCACAGCACAGCGTCACACGCAGGTAATGCGCGGGATGGTCGTGGCGCGCAACGTGCCGGCGCAGCGCGGGAGCGAGGTCGGTCCCGGTCCAATCCACGCTCCCGAGCTGGGTGAGCGGCAGCGCCGCGAAGAGCACATCCTCATCCGCGAGGGCCGCGCCTTCCTCCGTCTCCAGGTGGAGCCGGAAGCGCGCGCCTGGCCGCTGCTCGACCCGGCGGACGCGGGTCGCGCGGCGGATCCGCGTGTGCTGGAGCCCCTGCTCCAGTGCGTCCGCGAGACGCCCCATCCCACCCTCGAGCGCGCGACACTGGACGTAGCCGGGCAGATCGAGCACCGCGTTCTTGAGCACGGTCAGGCCGTTGGTGCGGTGGGGCTCGGTGGCGAGGTCCGAATGGAGCATCGTCTCCAGGTAGCGCCGCGCCGTCTCGTCCTCCACGTCGTCGAGCAGGGCGGCGCCTGAACGCCGCAGCCACGGATGGGCGGCGTCCGCCCGCCAGTCGTCGGGATGCCAGCGTTCGAGCGGCAGCAGCGCCTGCGCCCGGTCGCGGAAGCGGGCCACCTCGGCTGCCGCGCGTCCGGGCAGGGTGGAGCCGGCCAGGTCCGGGACCATCCTGCCCTCGAACCAGGTGCCCGCCCCCTCGATGGGCCGGAGCCCGAGCCCCAGCTCCTGGATCAACTCGATGAGCGGGTCCGGGCCGAGCGCGGTGTGGTCGTAGCACTCCGCCGCGCCGGCCTCGTACCGGGAGCCGCAGGGAAAGGCCCGCGTGTCGAGCTTGCCGCCCACGCGACCCGATGCCTCGTAGACCGTCACGTCGAGCCGTCCTCCCGCCGCGCGTTCCAACAGGCGGGCGGTCAACAGCCCGCCCGGCCCCCCTCCGATGATGCCGACCCGCGTCATGGTCCGTCTCCCGGCGCCGATGGGTGCGCATTCCACAGACCCCACGGCGACACCCGTCCCGGCCGATGGACATGGAGGCAGGAGCGCCCGCCCGGCGGGGGCCGGGACCCCCGGCGCTGCGTCGCGATCCCGCGACTCCGCCGGCGACGGTCGTCGGGGGCCGGGTCGGGTCGGACAGGCCAGCGCCGAAGGCCGGGCGGCCGCCCTGGCCACTCCACCACGCGTGGGCCGCGGAGGCGCGGGTGGCGTGAACCCCTGGCGCGAGCCCCCGCGCGCGCCCCTCTTCCCGACGTCCTTCTCCACCCCTCGCAGGGAGCAGTGCGTGACCTCGTCGTGGTTGTCCCCCGGGCTCGCGCTGGCGGGCTTGCTTCTCCTTCCCGATGCCGCCTTCGCCCAGGACCCGGCGCCGATCGACTCGGGCGCAACGGCATGGATGCTCACCAGCACGTCGCTGGTCCTGCTGATGACGCCCGGTCTGGCGATGTTCTACGGCGGGCTCGTGCGCACCAAGAACGTGCTCGGCACCATGATGCACGCGTTCACGGCGATGGCGATCGTCGGGGTGTTGTGGGCGGTGTGCGGGTACGCCATGGCGTTCGGGCCCAGCGTCCTGGGCGGGTGGTTCGGCTGGAATCCCGACTACTTCATGCTGCGCGGCCTGGAGAACTCCGTGGCGGGCTCGGCACCCGCGCTCGTGCCCGAGTACGTCTTCGCGATGTTCCAGGGCAAGTTCGCCATCATCACCCCGGCCCTGATCGCGGGCGCCTTCGCCGAGCGCGTGCGCTTCCTGGGCTTCTGCGTGTTCGTGGCGCTCTGGTCCGTCCTGGTCTACAACCCGCTGTGCCACTGGGTCTGGGCCTCCGACGGCTTCTTCTACGCCCAGGGCGCCATCGACTTCGCCGGCGGCACGGTGGTCCACATCTCCTCCGGGATCAGCGCCCTCGTCGCCGCGATCTACCTGGGCCCACGCCGCGGCTACCCCGGCACCGCCATGCACCCGAACAACCTCACCATGACGCTGATCGGGGCCGGTCTGCTCTGGGTGGGCTGGTTCGGCTTCAATGCCGGCTCGGCCGTCTCGAGCGGGGAGAGCAGCGCACACGCGCTGACCGTCACGCAGATCGCGGCGGCGGCCGGAGCGCTCTCCTGGCTGCTCATCGAAGGCGTCCGGCACGGCAAGGCCACGAGCCTCGGCATGGCGTCGGGGATCCTGGCCGGCCTGGTCGTCATCACCCCCGCCGCCGACGTGGTGACACCGGCCGGAGCGATCCTGCTGGGTGGCCTGGCCTCGTTGGTCTCCTACGGGGCGATCCAGATCAAGACCCGCGCCGGCTACGACGACTCGCTCGACGTCTTCGGCATCCATGGGTGCTCCGGCATCTTCGGCGCGCTCGCGCTCACGTTCCTGATCCGCGAGAGCTGGCGGGTCGCCAACACCGATGCCGGGTGGACGGTGTGGGGGCAACTGGGTGTGCAGTCGGCGGCCGTCGGCGCCACCCTGCTCTACGCGGGATTGCTGACCTGGGGGATTGCCGTGCTGGTGCAGTCCACGGTCGGATTGCGACTCGACGATGCCGATCAGCGGGCGGGCATGGACCACGCCCTCCACAGCGAGCATGGCTACGGCCTGCTCAACCTCAACTGACGGAGGGACCATGAAGCTCGTGACCGCCATCATCCAGCCGGACAAGCTCGACGACGTGCGTCAGGCGTTGATCGATGCGGAGATCACCCGGATCACGGTCAGCCGGTGCACCGGCCATGGACGCTACCAGGAGGAGACGGCCGACGAGGAGCTGTACCGGGGGCAGGTGGTCATGCCCGACCTGTTGCCCAAGGTGCGTCTGGACATCGCGTGCAACGACGAGTTCGTCGGCACGGCCGTGGACGCGATCCTGCGCTCGGCCAAGCACGGGTCCGGAGAGCTCGGCGACGGGAAGATCTTCGTCACCCCCTTGGAGGAGTGCATCCGCATCCGCACCGAGGAACGGGGCGGGACGGCCATCTGAGGAGGTCGGGCGTCCGGCGCCGGCCTCTCCGCCGGGCCGGCCCCCCCCGGGGGCGTCGACCCCATAGGGGGACTACCCCCTAGACGGTCTATGGCCTTAGATTGCCCGCCATGGCTTCTCCGACCCGACGCGACCTGCTGCCCGGCACGCTGGACATGCTCGTCCTGCGCACGCTCACCCACGAGCCGATGCACGGGTACGGCATCGCCCAGCACCTCAAGCGTCTCTCGGGGGACGTGATCCGGGTCGAGGAGGGGTCGCTCTATCCGGCCTTGCAGCGGATGCGCCAGAAGGGGTGGATCAAGGCGGAGTGGGGCACCACACCCAACAGCCAGCGAGCCCGGTACTACACCATCACCGCGGCAGGTCGGAAACAGCTCGGCGAGCAGGCCGAATCGTTCGCGGCGTTGGTGGATGCCATCGCGCGGGTGATGGGCACGACGTGACGAGCGGCGGAACGGCCGCGGGGAGGCGGTGATGCGGGAGTGGCTGACGCGGGTGTTGGATTGGATGCGACGGGGCCACCTGGACAGCGAGCTCCAGGACGAGCTCCGTTTCCACGCCGAGCAGATCGAAGCCGAGGCCCGGGCCGCGGGGGCGAGCCCGGACGAGGCCCAGGCCATCGCGCGGCGCCGGCTGGGGCCGGAGGTCCGGGTGCGGCAGGCTACGCGCGACCGCTGGTCGCTCTTCTGGCTGGACGACCTGCTGCAGGACCTTCGCCACGCCGTACGCGGCTTCGTGCGGGCGCCGGCGTTCGCGGGCACCGTCATCCTCACCCTGGGGCTGGGGATCGGCGTCGGCTCGTTGATGTTCGGGCTGGTGGACGCGACGCTGTTCCGTCCCCACCCGTTCCTGCGGGAGCCGGATCAGGTACACCGGGTCTACCTGCAGTGGGATCGACGCGGCGAACGCGTGACGAACGGCACCAGCGTCCCCTTCACACGCTTCCTCGACCTCGAGCGCTGGGGCACGCGGGGAGCAGAGCTGGCGGCGGTGACTGAACGCCGGCTGGCGGTGGGCGCCGGCCTCGAGACCCGGGAGCGCAACGTCGCCATCGTCAGCGCCGGCCTCTTCGACCTCTTCGATGCGCCACCCGCGCTCGGACGGTACTTCCTGCCGTCCGAAGACATCCCTCCCGGCGGCGCGCCCGTCGCGGTGCTCGGGTACTCCTATTGGAAGAACGAGCTCGGCGGGCGCGATGTCATCGGGAGCACCATCCGGGTCCGCGACCTCCTCTGCGAGATCATCGGTGTGGCGCCCGAGGGCTTCGTGGGCGTGGCGGAAGGAGAGGCACCCTCCGTCTTCCTCCCCATCACCGCGTACGCGTCCGCTGCGCTCTCCGGCGCGGACCCGTCGGCGTGGTACACGACCTACTCCTGGGGTTGGATGGGGATCGTCGCCCGCACGCCTGCCGGTGTGGACGCGGAGGAGATCACCGCGGACCTGAGCACGGCCTTCCAGCGCAGCTGGCGAGCCGAGGTGGATCTCGACGGCGGCCCGTCGGTCGAGGAATCCGCGCCCCGCGTGGTCCTGGGCGCGCTGCGCACCGCGGCGGGACCGGCCGCGCCGCTCCAGTCCCGCCTCCTGCTCTGGGTGTTCGGGGTGGCGGGCGTGGTCCTGCTGATCACCTGCGCGAACGTCGCGAACCTCATCGTCGCCCGTTCCATACGTCGTAGCCGCGAGACGGCCGTGCGCCTCGCGCTGGGTGTACGTCGGGGACGTCTGGTGCGCCAGGCGTTGACGGAGAGCCTCGTGCTCGCCGCGGCCGGCTGCCTCACGGGTCTCGCGTTGGCGTACGGCGGAGAGCGGCTCTTCCGCCGGCTCGTGGACGTCGGTGTGCCCGAAGGGATCCTCACGGACCCACGCACGCTGCTCTTCGCCATCCTGGCGGCCGTGGCCACCAGCGTGCTGAGCAGCCTGGGACCGTTGCTGGTCGGTGAGCGCGGCGACGTCGTGGAACGCCTCAAGGCCGGGCCTCGCGAGGGCGGCGGCCGACGCGACCGGGTGCGCGGCGCGTTGCTGGTCGCGCAGGTCGCCCTGTCGACGGTCCTGCTGATCGGAGCCGGACTGTTCGTGGGGAGCTTCGAGAACGTCCGCGCGCTCCGCCTCGGCTACGACACCGAGGCGCTGGTCCTCGTCTTCCCGCAGCTGCGCGGGGCCCGGCTGGAGACCGACGAGACGGTCGCGCTCGGCGAGCGGCTGCTGGCGGCCGGGACCCGCCTGCCCGGCGTGGAGGCCGGCAGCGTCGTCAGCACGTTGCCGTTCCTGAGCGAGGAGCGCACGGCGCTGTTCGTCGAGGGCCTCGACTCCGTGTCCAACCTGGGAGCGTTCTCGCTGCAGACCGCGTCGGCCGACTACTTCCCCACCTTCGGGACGCAGATCCTCAGCGGCCGGGGCTTCGGAAGCGAAGACCGGGCCGGCGCGCCTCCCGTGGTGGTGGTCAGCGAGGCCATGGCGGAGGTCCTCTGGCCGGGGCAGGAGGCACTCGGGCGTTGCCTGCGCCTGGAGTCCCCGGGTGGACCGTGCCGGACCGTGATCGGCGTGTCGGAGAACGCGTTCCACAGCAGCCTGCAGGAGGATGCGCGCCTGCGCTACTACCTTCCGATGGCGCAGTACCCGGGCCTCGTGCCGGAGGCCCTCGTGCTCCGCGTCCAGGGCGATCCCGCCCGGTTCGTCGACGCCGTGCGCACCGCGTTGCAGCCCGAGATGCCCGGGGAGGGGTACGTGACGGTCCGGCCGTTCACGGACCTGGTGGATGGCCAGCAGCGTCCGTGGCGGCTCGGCGCGCTGCTCTTCGCCGCGTTCGGCGCCCTCGCGCTGATCGTGGCGTCCGTCGGGCTCTATGGCGCCGTGGCCTACGGAGTGGCGCAACGCCTCCACGAGCTCGGCGTGCGCGCCGTACTGGGGGCGCGTCGTCATGACCTGATGACCCTCGTGGTGGGGCGGGCCGTGCGGTGGGTGGGGACGGGCGCGGTGGTCGGGATCGCGTTGGCGTTGCTCCTGTCCCGGTGGGTCCAGCCCCTCCTGTTCGACCAACGCGCGGTCGATCCGCTCGTGTATCTGGCCGTCGTGGCGGGTCTCCTCGTCGTGTCGGTGGTGGCGGCCGCCGCACCCGCCCGTACCGCCGGTCGAGCCGACCCGGTCAACGCGCTCCGCGCGGAGTGAGCGCGGGCGGGGCAGGGGTACGGGACCCTGCCCCGCGTAGGTGGAGTCGGTGCTCCCGTGGAGCGAATCCGGGCGTTCGTGGTATGAACAAGGCTCGGACACGACCACGACCCCTCGAGATCGGATCGCGCCCGCTCGATGCCCCACCGCCGCCTCGCCGCTTCGTCCCTGGTTGGTCTCTTCGCCCTCGCGCTACCTCCCGTCGTGGCCGCCCAGACGGCAGACGGGCCCGAGCCCGACGGGCAGCCCCGACGGCCACGGGCGGTCGAGGCGGTCCCCACCACGGCCGAGATCCGGCTGGACGGGCGTCTCGACGAAGCGGCCTGGGCGGCCGCGCCACCCGCCGCCGACTTCGTGCAACGGGAGCCCCAGGAGGGCGCGCCTCCGGGTGAGCGCAGCGAGGTGCGGATCCTGTTCGACGACGAGGCGCTCTACGTCGGGGCCCGGCTGCACGACGACGCGCCCGGCACCATCGGCCGTCAGCTGGTGCGACGCGACGACTGGGGACAGTACGACTTCTTCGAGGTCGCGCTCGACCCGAATCTGGATCGCCGAACGGGGTACCTCTTCCGCGTCAGCGCGTCCAATGTGCAGCGGGACGAGTACCTCTACGACGACAGCAACGCCGATGACGCCTGGAACGCGGTCTGGACCTCTGCGGTCCAGATCGACGACGGCGGCTGGACCGTGGAGATCCGCATTCCGTTCTCGCAGATCCGCTACGAAGCCCCCGAGAGCGGCCGGCTGGAATGGGGGATCAACTTCAACCGGCGGAAGCTGAGCACCAACGAGACATCGCAGTACGCGTTGGTCTCCCGGCAGCAAGCCGGCGTCGTCAGCCAGTTCGCGCCGCTGCGGGGCGTCAACGTGGAATCGGGCGGTCATCGCATCGAGTTGCGCCCGTACGTCTTGAGCCGGGCCTTCACCGGGCCCGAGGTGAGTGGCGATCCCTTCCGCGACGGGTCCGACGTGGACGCCCGTACGGGTGTGGACCTGCGCTACGGCCTCGGATCCCAGTTCACGCTGGACGTGACCATCAATCCGGATTTCGGTCAGGTGGAGGCCGACCCGGCCGTGATCAACCTCTCTGCCTTCGAGGTCTTCTTCGACGAGCGCCGGCCGTTCTTCGTCGAGGACGCGCGGATCTTCGACTTCCAGCTCTCCGGCGGACGCAACCGCCTGTACTACAGCCGCCGTGTGGGGCGCGAACCCCAGGGGGACGGCCCGGCCGGCGCGGCGTTCCTGGACGCACCGGACGCGGCCACCATCCTGGGGGCGGCCAAGCTGACCGGGCGCACGTCCAGCGGTCTCTCCATCGGAGTCCTCGCGGCCTCCACCTCCGGAGAGCGCGGACGCGCCTTCTTCCAGGAGACAGGCCTGACCTCGGGCTACCTCGCCGAACCCCGTACGCACTCGGGCGTGGTGCGTCTGCGGCAGGACTTCAACGAAGGCGCCTCGACCATCGGCGGCATCGTCACCGGCATGCACCGGGAGCTGCCCGGAGACGGGTCCTTCGACTTCCTGACCTCGAACGCCTTCAACATCGGGCTCGACTGGGAGCACCAGTGGAGCGATCGCACCTGGGCGTTCTTCGGCTACGTCGCCGGCAGCTACGTGGAGGGCGACTCCACGGCCGTGCTGCGGATCCAGCGCAGCAGCAACCACTTCTTCCAGCGCCCGGACGCGGACCGCCTCTCCATCGACTCCACGCTCACGTCCCTGGCCGGCGTGGATTGGCGTATGACGCTGGCCAAGCGCCGGGGCCGCCACTGGACCGGCTCGATCTGGGCCGCGCAGGTGACCCCCGGATTCGAGGTGAACGACCTGGGCTTCAGCGGACGCCAGGAGGTGCTGGACGGCGGCGTACGCGTCTCCTACCAGGAGATCCAGCCGGGATCGTGGTACCGCAGCTATGAAGCCTCCGTCTCCACGTTCCACAACTGGACGCACGACGTGTTGGAGGCTCCCCTGTCGTGGGACTCGTGGGGTCGGGGGCACGTCAACGGCTCCATCAACCTGAACGGGGAGGTCGAGTTCCAGAACCTCTGGGAGATCGATGCCGGCCTGAGCTTCCGTCCCGAACGGATGGACCGGACCGCGTCACGCGGCGGCCCGCTGGTCCTGAGCCCACGCTCGTACAGCGTGAACCTCGGCGTGCGCTCGGACAGTCGACGCGCGTTCAGCGTCTCGCCGCGCCTCTCGTACGAATGGTCGGACCTGGACGCCGGTTGGGGCTTCGACGCGTCCGCGGACGTCGAATATCGACCCTCGTCGCGCGTCGAGATCCGTCTCGAACCCGAGTGGTCGCGCTCGAACACGGGCGCCCAGTACGTGCGCACCAGCGATGCCCTGGAGTTCCCGGCGACCTACGGCCTGCGCTACCTCTTCGCCGACCTGGAGCAACGCGAACTCTCGCTGGAGACACGCATCAGCGTCACGGTGAGCCCCACGTTGTCCCTGCAGCTGTTCGCCCAGCCCCTCCTCTCGAGCGGGGACTTCGCCCAGTACAAGCAACTGGCCCGTCCGGAGTCGTTCGAATGGGATCGGTTCGCCGCCGGGACCTTCAGCGATGTGGCCGGCGTGGCCACGTGCAGCGGAGGGCGCACGTGCGTGGACGCGGACGGGGAGCGCTACCTCGACTACGACGGAGACGGCGTCGCGGACGACTCCTTCGGGGACCGGAGCTTCAATGTCCGGTCGCTGATCGGCAACGCCGTGCTCCGGTGGGAGTACCGTCCCGGCTCCACCGTCTTCCTGGTATGGCAGCGTCGGCAGGAGAGTCGGATCGGCCTCGGAGACTTCGACGTCTCGCGCGACCTCGATGCGCTGCTCGGCGCCCAGTCCGAGAACGTCTTCATCGTCAAGGTGAACTACTGGCTGAGCCCCTGAGGGGGGAACGGCGGGAGCGGCCGACTCGGGAACGCTCCCGACCCGCCCTCATCGCACACCTGGCATCCGAAGTCGGCCCGCGTGTGTCGTCCGCAGGTCAAGCGCGCATGCGCGCCGTGGTGCCGACCTCCATCTCCGCGCTGCGCCGGCGCAGGTGGTAGGCCAGCATTCCCCAGCTTGCCAGCGCCTGCAGGGCAACCGTCGCCACCGACAACATCCACAGATGCCGCAACCGGAATCCTTCCCGGCCGGCCAGCCAGATCGCCGGCAGCACGAAGGTGAGCAGGCGGCTCGCGCTCGCCAGCAGCGACGGCACGGTGTTGCCGAGCGCCTGGAACATCCCCGAGCACGTGAAGATGATCCCGGTGGCCACGAAGTTCCACGAGATGATACGCAGGTATTCCGCGCCCACGGCCACCACGTCGGGATCGTCCGTGAATCCCGTGACCAGCAGATCCGGGCGCACCTGACAGAAGAGCGTCAGGAGGAGCATCAGCACGCTCCCGGTGAGCGCCGCCGCGTGGAACGTCGCGCGCACGCGGTCCAGCCGACCCGCCCCGACGTTCTGGCCGGCCACCGGGGCCGTGGCGAACGCCACCGCCATGGCGGGAAGGAAGATCGCCTGCATCACCCGGGAGCCCACTCCGAAGCCGGCCTGGGCGGCCGCACCGAAGTCCCGGATCACCCAGTAGATGACGCCCATGAAGACGAACATCAACGCGAACTCGCCACCGGGCGGCAGGCCGATGCGCAGCACGCGGGCCCAGACGTCCGGGCGGGGAGCCAGGAGAGCACGATCGACCCGCACGAAGCGGGCGTGGCGGTGGAAGTAGCGCCAGAGAAGCAGGACGCCCACCGCGACCGAGATGGACGTCGAGAGGCCGGCGCCGAGCACACCGAGCGGCCGACCGGTGCCGTATCCCGCGATCATGATCGGGGAGAGCACGGCATTCAGCAGCACGGTGGCGATCTGCACCATCATGGTGGGTTTGACCACACCCGCTCCGCGTAGCGCCGATCCCATCGAAACGAGCGCGAATTGCAGGCCGAGCCCGGGCAGGAACCAGTGCAGATAGAGGCGGCCCGCCGCCATGGTGGCGGGGTCGGCGCCGAGCGTGGCCATGTAGGGGCCGGCGAGTGCGTACCCGACGCCGAGGGTGAGGACGGCACACGCGAGCGCGAGCACAAGACTCTGGTTGAACACGAGGTTGGCGTCGGCCGTGTCCTTCCGTCCGCTGGCGTGGGCGATGAGTGCCATGGTGCCGACGCCCAGGATCTGCGTCACCGACATCACGAGGAACTGGACGTTGCCCGCGGCCCCGAGCCCGGCGATCGCGGCCTCGCCCAGGCGGCCGACGAAGTACAGGTCCACCAGGTAGTACAGGGTCTGGAACAGCATCCCGATCCCGATCGGCGCCGCCATGGCGACGAGATGCTTGGGGATCGACCCTTCGGTCAGGTCCTGCACGAGGGAACTCCCTGGAGCGGTGCGGGGAAGGGTGCCGGGCACGTCGCGCGCGTCCCGAGGGCGGCCGGGATGTCCCCGGCCGTACGCGGCCCGGTGTGGACGCGCTGCAGGAACCTATCCGGAGTCCGAAGGACGGCAACCGGGACGGAGAGCCCCCGCGCGCCTGCCCTGGCCGGCTTGTCTCCGAGGCCGATCCCCCCGAACGTCCGGACCATGCATGCCATCGTGATCGACCGCCCCGGCGGGCCCGACGTGCTGCGCTGGACGGAGGCGGAGCGCCCGACGCCTCGCGCGGGAGAGGTGCTGGTGCAGGTGGTGACCGCCGGAGTGAACCGCGCCGATCTCCTGCAGCGCCGCGGCCTCTATCCCGCGCCCCCCGACGCGCCGGCCGACATCCCGGGCCTCGAGTACGCCGGCCGGGTCCATGAAGTCGGCCCCGACGTCACCCGTCTCCAACCCGGGGATGCCGTGCTGGGAATCCTCGGCGGAGGCGGGTACGCCGAGTACGTGCGCGTGCACGAGCGCACCGCGATGCGACTCCCCGACGGAGCCGATCTCCGTCTGGCGGGCGCGATCCCCGAGGCGTTCCTCACGGCGTACGACGCGGTCGTGCTCCAGGCCGGGCTCGCTGCCGGCGAGTGTCTGCTGGTGCACGCCGTGGCCAGCGGCGTCGGGACGGCGGCGGTCCAGCTCGCACGCTGGCTGGGCGCGCGCAGCGTGGGGACGTCGCGCACGCCGGAGAAGCTGGCCCACTGCCGCGCGCTCGGGCTGGACGTGGGCATCGTCGCCGAGAGCCCGGACGCGTGGGTGGACGCCGTGCTGGAGGCCACGGATGGCCGGGGCGCGGACGTCATCCTGGACCTGGTCGGTGGCGCCTATCTCGCGGGCAACCAACGGGCGCTCGCCGAGCGGGGACGCCATGTGGTGGTGGGCGTCACGGCGGGGGCCAAGGCCGAGATCGACCTCCGGGCGCTGATGGGGCGGCGCGGCGAGATCCGCGGGACCGTGCTGCGGGCGCGTCCGCTCGAGGAGAAGATCGCGCTCGCGCGCACGTTCGAGGCTCGCGTGCTGCCCGCCTTCGCGGAGGGACGTCTGCGGCCCGTGGTCGATCGCATCCTCCCGGCCGCCCAGGCGGCCGACGCGCATCGATCCATGGAGGAGAACCGCAACGTCGGGAAGATCCTGCTGGAGTTCGGCGACGGAGCGGGCTGATCCCGTGCCCGCAGGCACGGTCCGGTGTTCCCTCCCGCCCTTCGGTTCCGGCCCTCCCCGCGTGGGGGAGGGCCGGACCGTACGTCAGTCGTCCCGCAGCACGATGGCCGGGTCCACCCGTGTGGCGCGCCGGGCCGGCGCGTAGACCGCCAGCAGCGCGGCCAGGGCGAGCACGAGGGGCGCGGCCACGAACGTGAGCGGGTCGAACGGTGCGATGCCGTAGAGCAGCCCGCCCAGCGCCCGTCCGGCCGGCACCGCCAGCAGCAGACCGAGCAGCCCACCCGGCAGGGCCAGGCGCAAGCCGTCCCGCAGGACGGAGCGGCGGATGCCCGACACCGGCGCGCCCATGGCCATGCGCACCCCGATCTCCTTGACGCGCTGGCGGACCGAGAAGGCCGCCACGCCGTAGACGCCCACGCAGCCGAGCACGAGCGTCGTCACCGCGAAGATGCCGAGCAGCAGCGCCACCAGTTGCGTGCCGGCCAGCGAGGTGCCGAGCAGGTCCCGCCAGGTGCCCAGGTCACTGACGGCCAGGCGCGGGTCGACCTCGCGGAGGCGAGCGGTGACGGCGCCGAGCGCGGCCTCGGGCGAGCGGGTGGCCTCGGCCACCAGGACGCCGTAGCCGAAGGCGCCCATCCCCATCTGCGCCAGGGGCGTCCACACCGTGGGCTCCGGCGCGGCGGCCAGGTCCCCGTGCGAGACCGGCTCCACCACTCCCACGATCTCGATGGGCGGCGCACCGCGCCACGGATAGCGTACGATCTGACCGAGCGCGGGACGCCCGCCGAGATACCGGTCCACGAACGTGCGGTCGACGACGGCCACGAACGGAGTACCCACCCGGTCCGACGCCGTGAAGGTACGCCCCTCCACGAGCGGGATCCCGGCCACGGCGAAGAACCCGGTGCTGACGCGGTGGTGGGGCATCACCGGCAGCTCGTTCGGGTCCGTGGTCACGCCGTCGATGGACGTGGCCACGTACTCCTCTTCGGCCCCGAACGGAATGGTGCTGGCGAAGGACACCCGTGCGAGGGCCGGATCGGCCGCGAGCGTGGCCTCCATCTGCGCGAAGTACTCGGCGCGCGCGGCGGGGTCGGTGGGCAGCCCGGGCGGTAGGTGCACCTGCGCCGTGATGCGGCCGTCGATCTCGAAGCCGGGATCGACGCGCGAGAGCGCCGACAGGGTACGCGCCAGAAGGCCGGCGCTGGTCACCAGCACCACCGCGGCGGCGAGCTGGGCCGCCACGAGACCGCGTGTGGTCCGGCGGCGCGACGGCGCGACCGAGCCGCCGCGGCCGGCTTCGCGCAGCACCTCCGCGGGTCCTCTGCGCGCGGCCCGCAGCGCAGGCAATGCACCGGCCAGCAGCGCGGTGACCAGCGCCAGCGCCGCGGTGAACGCCACGACGCGCAGGTCGAGCGCCACCTGCTCCGCTCCGGGGAGCTCGGCCGGCAGGCGGGTGCGAAGGACCTCCATCCCCACCCACGCCAGCGTCAGTCCCGCCACCAGCCCGGCCGCGGCCAGCACCAGCGCTTCCAGGAGCTGTTCGCGCGCGAGACGGCCGGCACCCGCACCCAGCGCGGCGCGTACCGCCTGGTCGCGCCCGCGCGCCAGTCCCCGCGACAGGAAGAGGTTGGCCACGTTGGCGCACACCACGAGCAGCACCACCGCCACGGCGCCCAACAGGATCAGGAGCGGCGTGCGCACCCACTGCGCCCGCGCCTCCTGCAGCGGCACCACCTTGGCCTCGTCCCAGAATCCCGGATTCGGCGTCCAGAGCGGATTGGCCAATCGCACGTCCTCCTGGAGGCGCAGCAGCTCCTGGCGCACGGCGTCGGCCGTGACCTCCGGCGCCATGCGCGCGAGCACGCTGCCGTTGCCGGCTCCCCAGTGCCAGCCGACGTTCGACGGGTCCATGACCAGGGGCCGCCACACGCGGTTGTTCAGGGACGGGAAGTCGAAGCCGGCGGGCAGCACGCCCACGATCTCGTACGCCGTGCCATCCAACGTGACCGAGCGTCCCACGATCGACGGATCGGCGCCGTACGTCGTGCGCCACATGTCGTGACCCAGCAAGGCCACGCTCCCGCGGCCGGGGCGCGACTCCTCCACCTGGAAGAGACGACCCAGCGTGGGGGCGACACCCAGCGCGGCCAGGTACTCGGGGGAGACGGAGGCCACGGTGATCCGCTCGGCTGGCAGCCCTTCGCGCTCCAGCGTGGACCCTTCCGCGTTGCGGGCCATCCCGATCGCCTGGACCGTGGTCATCTCACGTTGGAGGATCTCCAACGTGCCGGCGCTCGATCCCCATCCATCCAGCACGGAGACCAGCGCGCCCGGCTCGGGGAAGGGGAGCGGGCGCAGCAGCGCCCGGTCCACGATGCCGAAGATCACCGCGCTCGCCCCGATGCCGAGCCCCAGCGTGAGCACCGCGACCGCGGCGAAACCCGGCGCGCGCAGGAGTCCCCGCACCGTCTGCCGAACGAGACGCATCACATCCGCCATCTCCACCCCCATGACCCTCGAAGTCTCCCGGATGCGCTCGCCGGGGACCCGGCGGGCGAACTGCAGCACTTCCCCCCGGTACCAGCGCGCCGCGGCAGGCTCTCCGCTCTCGGCGGCCCGGCTCGCGTAGAGCCGGTCCATCTCGTCCAGCAGGACCTCGCGGTCACGCTCCGGCAGCACGCGCGCGAGCAGCGCGCGCCACCTGGACGGCGGACTCGGCTTCACCGGCCGTCCCCGGGCGCCAGCGACAGGCCGCTCCAGAGGGACTGGTAGGCCTCGCGGGCCACGCGCAGCTTCTCCATCCCGGCCGGCGTGACCTTGAAGCAGCGGCGATCGCGGCCACCCTCCTCACCGGGGCTGGTCAGCTCCGAGCGCACCAGCCCCTTCTCCTCCAGGCGCCGCAGCACCACGTAGACCGCGGCCACGCTGGTCTGGCGGCCAGTCCGCCGCTCCAGCTCCTCGACGATCGGCGCGGTGTAGGTGTCCTCCTTCAGGTGGAGCAGCGCCAGCATGGCCTGATGCTCCAGCTCGCCCAGTCCTTCGCGTCCCACGTGCCCTCCTGTTGGTTCTGACAATGTCGGATCCAACGATACAGACATTGTCGATATCGGTCCACGGGAGGCCCACCCGGCCCTCTCCCGCCGCCCGACCCCCCGACCCGCTCCCGCCGCCCGTCCCGCCCGACCCACGCGTCCTCGCCGCCCGTCCCGCCCGACCCACGCGTCCGTCCCGCCGCCCGACCCCCGCCCGTCCGTAACGCCGGCCCACCGTCCGGTGGGATCCGCACCCGGCACCCTGCAGCGTTCCAACCTTCTGGACAACGCGACCATCTCAACGGTTGCAGTACACCTGCGTACGCATACTATGTGAGACATAGTATGAGGGCCGGGGTGCCACGAGCGGGCCAGGCGGGAGCCGCGCGCGCCTCGTGGCCGAACGAGGAGGAGGGAGGCATGGCCCTGGACCGGGAGTGGATGCGGGGTGCGGCGCCGCTGGCGGTGCTGACGCTGCTCGAGCGCGGGGACATGTACGGCTACGAGCTGGTGGAGGCCCTGGAGACGCGCTCCGGCGGCCTCCTCGAGCTCGGGCAGTCCACCGTCTACCCCCTGCTCTACAACCTCGAGGCCCGCGGTTTCGTCGCGCCGGCCCGACGACGGGCTCCGTCCGGACGGGAGCGGAAGTACTACCACCTGACACCGGCCGGGAGGGCCTGGCTGGTCCTGCAGCGCGACCAGTGGCGGCGCCTCGTGGAGGCGCTGCGCCGACTCGGCGTCGAGGGTGGCGAGACGGAGGCGACGACGTGAGGAGCGGCGGGCCGCGCGACCTGGCCCCCGAGGTGGGTGCCTGCATCGACCGGGTGCTGGCGGCGGCGGGCCTGGAGGGCGAGGCGCGACGCGACGTCCTTGCGGACCTGCGGGCCCACTTCGAGGACGGCCTGGCCGCGGGCCGGAGCGCGGCGGACCTGCTGGAGCGGTTCGGGGATCCGGAGGCGGCGGGGCGGCGCATCCGGGAGGTCTGGGGTCGAACGGGGCGGGAGCGCCCGAGGAGGCGGAGGATGGGGTGGGGGCGTTGGATGGGCGAGGTGCGGCAGGCCGCGCGCACGCTGCGCCGCAGCGGGGCCGTGAGCGCGATGGTGGTGGCTACGCTGGCGTTGGGGATCGGCGCGAACACCGCCGTGTTCACGGCGCTCGACGCGGTGCTGCTGCAGGACCTGCCCTATCCCGACGCGGATCGGCTCGTGCGGGTCTACGAGAGGGAAGGAGACGTCGGCTTCAACTACCTGCGGGGCCCGGTGATCCAGGCCTACCGGGAATGGGACGACGTCTTCACCGACCTGGGCGCGCTCTACACCTACCGTGAGGTGGGCGGCGACCTCACCGGGGGTGACCTCCCCGAGCGGGTGGTCGTCTCCTCGGCCGACGCCGGGCTCTTCGCTACGCTGGGCGTGCCTCCTCTGCTCGGGCGCACGTTCCGGCCGGAGGAGAGCCTGGGCAGCCCGGACGGATTCAACGCGGAGACGGGCAGCGCCGTGGCGGTGCTCTCCCACGCGCTCTGGCAACGGCGCTTCTCCGGCGCCGCCGACGTGATCGGTCGCGCGATCGAGATCGATGGCGTCCGGCGTGAGATCATCGGCGTGATGCCACAGGGATTCACGAATCCGGTCGGCAGCCAACCGGACGTGTGGGTCCCGCAGAACCTGCGGGAAGGCGACCGCAACAGCTGGGGCAACTACTACCTGACGTCGGTCGCCCGCCTGCAGCCCGGCCTCACGGTCGAAGCGGCGCGCGCCCGCCTGGCGGCGCATGCCGACGCGCTGGCGCGCGTGCGCCCCGAGATCGGCGACTGGCGTCCCGCGATCCTGCCCCTGCAGGAAGACCTCGTCGGCGAATCGCGCCGCACGATGTTGTGGGTGCTCGCCGGAGCCGTGGCGCTGGTGCTGCTCAGCACCTGCGTGAACGCGGGCAACCTGATCTTCGCCCGTGCGCTCGCCCGCTCACGGGAGCTGGCCGTGCGCGGCGCGCTGGGCGCGAACCGGGCCCGCCTGTTCGTCCACCTGCTCCTGGAGAGCGCTTTGTTGGCCGTTGGCGGTGGGGTCGCCGGTCTGCTGCTCGGCTGGGGCGCCCTCAAGGGCCTGCTGATGCTCGCTCCGGAGGCGCTGCCGGCCCTCACCCGACCGACGCTCAGTCCGCGGATCCTGCTCCTGGGCTTCGCGGTCACGGGCGTGGCGTTGCTCCTGTCCGGGCTGGTGCCGGCGCTGCGGCTGTCGCGCACCCCGCCCGCAGAAGCGCTGCGCAGTGGCGGAAGGGGTGGCACGGAGTCGAGGCGGCTGCGCTCCGTGCGCAGCGGCCTCGTGATCACCCAGCTCGCGGTGGCGCTGGCGCTGGTGGTGGGGGCGGGCCTCCTCGTACGGAGCTTCGCGTCGCTGCGGCAGGTGGAGCTGGGCTTCCAGCCCGAAGGCGTGCTCACCTTCGAGGTGCATCTGCCTTCGACGCGGTATCCGGAAGGCGCCGACCGTGTGCGCTTCCACCGGACCCTGGAGCAGCAGGTCGCTGCGTTGCCGGGGGTGCACGCCGTAGGCGCCACGTCCTGGCTGCCCGTGAACGGCCGCTACAACATCTGGGGGCTGTCCACGGATCCCGGTGATCTCGAGAACGACGACGGGTGGAGCCAGGCGGACGTGCGCATCATCGCCGGTGACTACTTCGACGCTGCCGGCATCCGGGTGCTGCGCGGCGCGCAGGCAGCGGACGTGGACATGGAGGGCGCGTCCAACGTCCTGTGGATCAACGAGACCCTCGCGGAGCGCCTGTTCCCGGACGAGGATCCACTGGGGCGCCTGCTCTTCGCCGCCAACGACGAGCGCCGCATCGTGGGGGTGGTCCAGGACGTGGCGCATACGCCGCGTGGTGCCGTGGCGCCGCAGATCTTCGTGCCGCATGCCCAGCATGCGGACGACCGCAACTGGCCGCTCACCCAGGTGGTCCGCGCGGACGGGGACCTGGGCGCCCTGCGAGAGCAGATCCGGGGTACCCTGGCGCGGATCGATCCCGCGTTGGTGCTCTACCGCCCTCGTCCGCTCTCGGGTTGGTTGGACGCCTCCCGTGCGCAGGATCGCTTCGCGCTGGCGCTGATGGGCGGCTTCGCGCTCCTGGCCCTGCTCCTCTCCGCGATCGGCACGTTCGGGGTGTTGTCCGGCTCGGTGGCGCGCCGGCGCAAGGAGATCGGGATCCGCATGGCGCTGGGCGCGGATCGCGCGAGCGTGCGGCGGACGGTCCTGGCCTCCGCCGCCGCGCTGACCGCGGGCGGCGCGGCGGCGGGCCTGCTCGTCGCTTGGGTAGGCACCCGCTGGTTGGACGCCATCCTGTTCGACGTGGGGCGGACGGACGTCACCGTGTTCGTCGGCGCCACGGGTCTGATCGCCGGGCTCGCCCTGGTGGCCGCGTGGGTGCCGGCGCTGCGGGCGTCGCGGGTGGATCCGGCCCGGACCCTGGCGGAGGAGTAGGGGCGGAGCGGGTCAGCCCGAGGCCGCCCCACCGCGACGCCCGAAGGGTCGAGACCCCCGGGTCCCCGGAGCGGGGGATCGGATGCGGAGCGCCCCCGCAGCAGCGGACACGCAGACCCGACGCTCCGCATCCGCTCAGCGAGCCTCCGACCAGGGACCCGCCGGCCAGGCGAGCGACCCCGCGCAGGGGACCCGGGGGTCTCGGCCCCGCCCGAACGCGGGCGGTGCCAGGAACGCGAACGGGCTCGCCGAGCGGAAAACGCCTCGACGAGCCCGCTGCTACGGCGCCCTACGACCCGCCTACATCACCGGGCACGGCCCTTCCGGCGTGCAGTTGGGATTGATGGTCGGCAGCCCCAACCGCTGCAACTCCCGGTTCACCGCCGCCAGGTCGGTGGCCCAGATGCGGTCCAGCCGGTCCGTGTAGCCCTTCAGCTCGTCCGACAGGATCCCGAGGATCTCCGGCATGTTGGTGCTGGGCGGACCGTCTCCCCGCTCGGCCATCGACATGAGGTTGGCCAACCGGTTGTTGACCTTGATGGGGAAGTTGAGCGGATCCTGACCGCTGCGATTCCGGACCTGGTAGATGTTCTCCTCGACGTCCGAGGCGTTCGTCTCCAGCGTCTCCGCCGCGCTGGCCAGGCGCCCGTCGTCCGAACGCTCGAGGCGATCCTCCAGCTGGTCCTTCACGTTGCGGATGGCGATCACGGCCCGATTGGCCTCGGTCACCTTGTCCCGCACCGCGCTGGAGAACTCGTACTGCGCGATCAGATCGGCGTCCGTCACGTCGGTGATCCACGGATTGCGTTCGATCGTCACCGGGGCGGTGGCCGTGTGGTCGTCTGCCGTCAGGCGCGCGGTGTAGCGGCCGGGAGGCAGCGTGGGTCCGCTGCTGCGCACGCCCCAGTAGATCATCCCCGGGAAGACCTCGAAGCCGTCCGCCCGCAGATCCCAGGCGATGTGGTTCAGACCCGCCTCGAGGGGGAGGTCGGGTCCAGCGCGGTACCGATCGGCCGGATCCGACGTCGCGGTGCTGTCCGGTGTGGTCGTGTCCGCCTGGAAGGTCCGCACAACCGCGCCGGACGCATCCACGATCTCGAGCTGCGCCCACGACGGCTTGTCCTTCAGCCACCAGCTCAGGATGAGCGGTCCACCCGAGCGGATGCCCGCAGGGGGTGTGAACAGCGTGGCGGCCTGCCGCGTCAGGTCCGGCGTCATCTGCCGGAGCGGCGCGATGTTGTCCAGGATCCAGAAGCTGCGGCCATGCGTGCCGATCACCAGGTCGTTGTCCTCCACGATCAGGTCGGCCACGGGTACGTCCGGCAGGTTGTTGTTGAGGCTCTGCCAGTGGGCGCCGTCGTCGTACGAGAGGTAGACGCCATGCTGCGTGGCCGCGTAGAGCAGGCCCTGGCGCGTCGGGTCCTCACGCACGGCATGCACGTAGTCGTCGTTGCGGATGCCGTTGACGATCTTCGTCCACGTCTGGCCGTAGTCGGACGTCTTCCAGATGTGGGGTGCGCGGTCGTTGAGCAGGGGACGCCGCACCGAGATGTACGCGCGCCCCGTCTCGAAGGCGGATGCGTCGATCTGGCTGACGCGGCCGAACTCCGGCATGTCGGGCGGGGTGACGTCGGTCCACGTCTTCCCGCCGTCCCGCGTCACATGCACGAGCCCGTCGTCGGAGCCCGTCCAGATGACGTTCACGTCCCGCTTGCTCGGCCCCACCGCGAAGATGGTGGCATAGACCTCGGGGCCGTTCATGTCCCCGGTGATGGGACCGCCCGACTTCTGCAGGGTGGCGGGGTCGGCACGGGTGAGGTCGCCACTGAGCTGCTCCCAGGTGCGCCCGCCGTCCTGGGTCATCCACAGCCGCTGGGACGACACGTACAGACGGGTGGGATCCACCTTGGAGAACAGGATCGGGAAGGTCCACTGCCACCGCTCGCGGATCTCGATGGCGGGCTCGCCCGAGTAGAACCAGGGATACGGGTTCACCTCGCGCGAGGTGCCCAGCCGCCGATTGAACTTGTCGACGTACGAGCCGTTGTTGGTGCCGGAGTAGAACTGATCCAGGTCCAGCGGATCCGGGGCGATGTAGCCGGGTTCGCCACCGCCCGCCACGTAGGAGAGCTCGGTGGACCCTGCGGTCACGTCCCCGCCGCGGTTGCCGCCCCCGAAGCCCCGGCTCACCCCGAAGCCGAAACGGGCGGCATTCCAGTCCGACGGCGTGCACAGCGTGCTGTTGTCCTGCTGCGACCCGCAGACGTGGTAGGGGATGTGCTCCGTGGTGATGGCGTGGTAGAACTGGGCGGTCGGGAAGTCCTGATCGGTCCAGCTGTCCCCCGTGTTGGTGGAGACGGCGCCCCCGCCGTCGTTGCCCACCACCAGGTGCTCCGCCTGGTCGGGGTCGATCCAGAAGTCGTGGAAGTCCCCGTGCGTGCCGTTGTTGATGGTCTCCAGGGTCTTGCCGCCGTCCTCGGAGCGGAACAGCGACGTGTTCTGCAGATACACCACGTCCTCGTCGTGCGGGTCGGCGAAGACGTGCGTGTAGTAGAAGGCCCGCTGACGGATGGAGCGATCATCGTTGATCAGCGTCCAGGTGGCGCCTCCGTCGTCGCTGGAGAAGAGCCCGCCGTTGTCGTTCTCGACCAGCGCGTAGACCCGGTTCGAGTTGGCACGCGACACCGATACGCCGATCCGCCCCACCAGGCCCTCCTGGGGCAGTCCGGGGTTGCGGGTGATCTCACGCCAGGTCTCCCCGCCGTCGGTGCTCTTGAAGAGCCCGGAGCCGGGGCCACCGCTCGACATCTGGTACTCCTTGCGATACGCCTCCCAGAGGGATGCGTAGAGCACGTCCGGGTTGTTGCGGTCGATGCTGATGTCGATGGCACCCGTCTTCCCGTCGCGGAACAGCACCTTGCGCCAGGTGGTGCCCCCGTCCGTGCTCTTGTACACGCCGCGTTCGTCGCTGTCGACGCTGTACTTGCCGAACACGGCCGCGAAGACGATGTCCGGATCGGTCGGGTGGATGCGGACCTTGGAGATGGCATCCACGTTGCGGAAGCCGACGTGCTCCCAGGTCTCGCCGGCATCCCGGCTCCGGTAGATGCCGTCGCCCGGCATGATGTTGCCGCGGATGCAGCTCTCTCCGGTCCCGATCACGACGAAGTCCGGGTCGGTCTCCGACACGGCCACCGCGCCCACCGATGCCGACGTGATCTTGTGGTCGGTGACGGCGGCCCACGTCACGCCGGCGTCGGTGGTCTTCCAGAGGCCGCCACCCACGGCGCCGAAGTAGGCCTCGTCGGGGCGACCGCGCACGCCGGAGACGGCGATGGAGCGGCCGCCGCGGTCGGGGCCGATGTTGCGCCAGCGGTAGCCGGCCAGGAGCGTGGAGTCCAACTGGACGGCCTGCAGCGTCTGCTGGGCCGCCGCGGACGACGGGGAAGCGCCGAACCCCAGGGCACCGAGAGCCGCGAGGGCGGGCAGGATACGGGTCGTTCGCATGATACCGGGTTCCAGATCGGGTGGGACGTGCGGAGCGGGCGAAAGGTAGGACGCAGCGGGCAACCGTGCACCTCGGGAGGGCGGCGTCGCGGTCCGACGCGGCCCCGCCACGCGCGACCGTACGCCCGCTTCGCGGGTACGGGAGGGCGTCCCCCCCGCACGGAACGCACGAGGAACCCCACCATGCAGGAATCGACATCGCGCCGGGGACCGGGTGGATGGCGCTGGTTCGGCCAGGAGCGGCCTCCATTCGCCGAGGAGCCCCACCCGGGGCAGGAGTCCGTGTGGGACTATCCGCGCCCGCCCCGGATCGCGGAGGACGCGCGCGAGGTCGTCGTATGCATCGGCGACCTGGAGCTGGCTCGGACCCGCCGGGCCCGTCGGGTCCTGGAGACGGCCAGCCCACCCACGTTCTACCTCCCCCCGGAGGACGTGCGGATGGAGGTGCTGCATCCCCTGGCCGGCCGCTCCCACTGCGAGTGGAAGGGCAGCGCGCGCTACTGGGGCCTCGGCGCCGCGGGCGCGCACCGCGGGGCGATCGGCTGGAGCTATCCCGAGCCATCGGCGGCCTTCGCGGCGCTCCGCGACTGGCTGTCCTTCTATCCGGCCCTGTGCGAGTGCACGGTGGACGGCGAGCGTGTGCGTCCCCAGCCGGGCGGGTTCTACGGCGGCTGGTTGACCTCGGAGATCGCCGGGCCGGTCAAGGGGACGCCGGGCACCGGCGGATGGTGAGCGGTCGGAGTGGGGCCGGGGCACTCCTCGTGGTCTCTCTCCTGCTCGCGACGACCGGCGCGTCCGCCGCCGGCCAGGCACCCCTGGCACTGCACGTCGAGGCCTACGGGGGACGGTCCTGGACGGCCGCGTCCGACCTCACGCTGCGTGTGGGTCAGGAACGGCTCGAGATCCGACGCGTGCGCTGGGAGGACGAGTCCTTCGAGAGCCCCATCTACTACGGCCTGCGCCTGCGGGTGGAGCGCGCCGACCAACCCTGGTCGGCGGTCCTCGACTTCACCCATGCGAAGGTCGTGGCGGATCCCACGCAGGAGGTCGACCTGGAGGGCTCGTTCGGCGGAGCCGCGGTCGATGGGCGCCGCCCTCTCGCCGACGTGCTCGAGCACCTCGAGATGAGCCACGGCTACAACGTGCTCACGGTCGGTGCGCGGCGCCGCTGGACGCCCGGAGGCGGCGACGGGCGCCTGGGCCTGCATGCGGCAGCCGGGTTGGGCGTGCTGGTCCCGCACGTCGAGGTGCGGGTCGCAGGTGAGCGGACGTTCCGGCATCAGCTCACCGGACCCCTGGCGCGCCTGGGCGTGGGCGCCTCCGTCCCGCTCACGGATCGGATGGAGGCCTTCGCCGACTATGGCTGGATGGTGGTCCGATCCCGTCTCGAGCTCGAAGGCGGCAACGCCCTCCACCTGACCACCCACACGCACGCGCTGAACGCCGGGATCGCCGTACGGGCGCTCGGCCCGCCCCGGGATCGCTGACCGCCGCTGCTTGCGTCACCCCGGGCAGGGGTGTAGTCCAAGAGAGGCCGGTCCGCCCGGCCGTCGCTCATCCTCCAGGGGGCTTCATGCAACCGATCCACCGGGGGCGGCGCGCCGCCCTCTTCGCCGCGCTTCTGGCCGTCCTGCCGTCCATGCTCACCGCCCAGCAGGCCGTCGACGAGGAATACACCCGTCTGATCGCGGAGCATCTGCAGGACGCGCGCATCACGACCGAGCTGGTGGACCACCTGCCCGCTTCGGCCACCGTCCCCACGCCGCTCGACTTCCACGGCCGGATCGTGGGCACGCCGGGCGAGCTCACGTACGCCGCCGACATCCACCGCTACCTGCGCGCCATCGCCGATGCGTCGCCCCGAGCCACCGTGTGGTCCATCGGGGAGACCGAGGAAGGGCGGGAGATGGTCCTCATGGCCATCGCGGACGAGGCCACGATCCGCGACCTGGAACGCTACAAGGGCTACCTGCAGGAGCTCACCGATCCACGCGTGACGTCCGACGCACGGGCGCGTGAGCTGATCGAGGGGGTGGCCAAGCCCATCTACTGGCTCACGTCGGGGATGCACTCCCCGGAGAACGGTGGTCCCGAGATGCTGCAGGAGCTGGCCTACCGTCTGGTCGTGGACGACGGCGAGTTCTACCAGACGATCCGCGACAACGTCATCACCTTCATCACACCGGTGATCGAGGTGGACGGCCGCGAGAAGCAGGTCGACACGTACTACTTCAACAAGAACCGGCCGGAGGGCGAGACGCGGCTGCCCCTGATGTACTGGGGCAAGTACGTGGCGCACGACAACAACCGCGACGGGATGGGCATGCTGCTGGATCTCACCCGCAATGTGCTGGGCGTGCAGCTGGAATGGGCGCCGACCATCATGCACGACCTGCACGAGGCGCAGAACTACCTCTACACCTCCACCGGGACCGGACCCTACAACGAGGCCTTCGACGCCATCACCATCGGGGAGTGGTGGGTGCTCGCCCAGAACGACGTGCTGGAGATGACCAAGCGCGACGTGCCCGGCGTCTGGACCTACAACTTCTACGACGGGTGGACGCCGAACTACATGTTCACCATCGCGCACGCCCACAACGCCACAGGCCGCTTCTACGAGGTGGCGAGCTACGGGCCGGACAATCGGACGCTGCGGGTCGGCGGCAGCGCCACCAGTCGCGAGTGGTTCCGACCCAACCCGCCGCTGTCGACCATCGAGTGGGGGCCGCGCAACAACACCAACATCCAGCAGTCGGGCGTGCTCTTCTCGCTCAAGTACACGGCCGATCACCGGAACTGGTTCCTGGAGAACTACTGGCTCAAGAACAAGCGTTCCGTGGACAAGGGCCGGGAGGGTCCGGTCCACGCCTGGGTCATCCCGGCGCAGCAGCGCCGCAAGTCCGACGCGGCGCAAGCCGTCAACGACCTGCGCTTCCAGGGGCTCGAGTTCCACCGTGCCGACCGTGACTTCGAGGTGGGCGGCGTGGAGGTGGCGCGGGGCGACTACATCGTCCGCGCGGACCAGCCCTTCCGGACGCTGGCCGACATGTACTTCTCGCTCCAGGCCTTCAGCCTCGCCAATCCGCGTCCCTATGACGACACCGGCTGGACGTTCCAGCTCATGCGGAACCTGGAGCTGGAGACGATCGAAGATCCTGCGGTGCTGGAGCAGGCGATGTCACCGGTGACGGCCGATGTGCATGCCCCCGGGGGCGTGGAAGGACGCGGGACCGTCCTGGTCGTCGAGCACACCACGGACAACAACCTGATGAGCTTCCGCTATCGGCATGCAGGGGTCCGCATGCTCGCGGCCGAGCGGGACTTCCAGATGGCCGGCCGGACCTTCCGGGCCGGCGCGTTCATCGTGCCCGATGCCGACCGCGCGACGCTGGAGCCCTCCCTCGAAGAGCTGGGCCTGTCGGCCTGGGCCACGAACGCCGTTCCCGACGTTCCGACGCATGAGCTGGACCTGCCGCGCATCGGCTACGTGCATGCCTGGCAGCGGACGCAGGACGAGGGCTGGGTCCGCGCCGCTCTGGACACCTATGGCGTGCCCTACACCTACTTCGCGGACCAGAAGCTCAGGGAAGGCAACCTGCGCTCCCGCTACGACGTCATCATCTACCCGCATGTCGGTGGCAGCGCACAGTCGATGGTCAACGGCATCGCCAGGTCGGGCGACCTGCCGCTGCCCTACCAGCGCACCGATTCGACTCCGAACCTCGGCGCGCTCGACGAGAGCGCCGACATCCAGGGCGGGATGGGCTGGGAGGGTCTCGTGGAGCTGGCGCGCTTCGTCCAGGAAGGCGGTACGCTGATCACCGAGGGGGCGACCGCGCGCATCTTCCCCGAGTACGGCATCACCACCGGGGTCTCGGTGGAGAGCCCGGACAACCTGATCACACCGGGCTCGGTGCATCGCGGCATGATCACCGACCCGACCAGTCCCATCGCCTATGGATTCACGGGCACGCAGCTCCCCGTGTACTTCAAGGGCGACGTGGTGATGAACGTCGGCGGCGGCGGCGGTGGCTTCGGCTTCGGCGGTGGGGGCGGGCCCTGGCAGAACACCACGCCCATGGCCAACCGGCCGCAGCTCTCTCCGTGGGAGGCGCCCGCGGAGCAGGAGCGCGCCGAGCGCCCGCAGGTGGACGAGGCGGCCGAGTTCCGGGCCTTGGCCCGCCAGTTCGGGTTGGGTGGCGACGAGGACGGCGACGGCCCGCGGGTGGTGATGTCCTTCCCGCAGCGGGCGGACCAGATGCTCCTGTCGGGGGCGCTCGGCGGGGGCGAGGCGCTGCAGGGTCGGGCGCAGATCGTGGACGCCCCGCTCGGCGACGGGCACGTGGTGATGTTCGCCATCCGGCCCTTCTGGCGCTGGCAGACGCAGGGGAACTACTTCCTGGGCTTCAACGCCATCCTGAACTGGAATGATCTCGGCGTCCGCCCCGAGCCCGCCACGGCGACGGACGGATCGGAGGGAGCGCGGCGCTGAGGCGGCGTCGCACCGGTGGGCACCGGCGGCCCGTGGCCCCTGCGGGGGTCGCGGGCCGCGGTCGTTTCCGGGCCTCCCCTTTCGATCGCGCGCCCTTCCCCCGCACATTGCGGAAGAACCCAGAACCCAGGAGGGCAGCATGGATCGCCGTGGCTTCGTCAGCACAGGAATGGCCGCCGGACTCGCGGGCGCGGGCGTGGCGGGTAGCGGCCTCGGAGGCCTCCTGTCCCGCTCGGGCCTGTTCCGCGTGGGAAAGACGCTCCCCAACGGCAACGTCCGGCTTTCCTCCAACGAGAATCCGCTCGGATTGTCCCCCAAGGCACGCGAGGCGCTGATCGACGCCATCGTCGATGCCAACCGCTATCCCAGCTCCGCCGACCTGACGAACGCGCTGGCCTCCTACCTGGGCGTCCAGCCGGCCCACCTCACGCTCGGCTTCGGGTCGACCGAGATCCTCCAGGTCATCACGCACGCGTACCAGGGCCCCAGCGTTCCCCTGATCGTCGCGGAGCCGACGTTCGAGGACATCGGCGACTACCAGGCCACGATGGCCTACAACGTGGTCTCCATCCCGCTGACCAAGGACCTGCAGCACGACGTGGGTCGCATGCGGGAGGCTGCCAGCAAGCGGCCGTCGGTCGTCTACTTCTGCAATCCCAACAACCCCACCGGCACGGTGACGGCTGCGGCCGACATCGACGCCTGGATCGCAGACGCGCCGGAGACGACCACCTTCGTGATGGACGAGGCGTACCTCGAATACGTCACCGACCCGCGCTACGGGCATTGCCTGAAGTGGGTGGACCAGAAGCCCAACGTGATCGTGGTCCGCACGTTCTCGAAGATCTTCGCGATGGCCGGACTCCGGCTCGGCTACGCGGTCTCGCATCCCGACACCGCGGTCCGGTTGCGCGAATGGACGGTGCAGAACAGCCCCAACGTCCTGGCGGCGGCCGCGGGCATCGCGTCCCTCCAGGACGACGGCCTCGTCGCCCGTTCCGTCAAGGTGAACGAGGAGGCCCGCGCGATCGTCCATACCACCCTGGACGAGCTGGGGCTCGAGTACCTGCCCACCAACACCAACTTCATCATGCATCGGATCAGTGGTGACCTGACCACCTACATCGATCGCATGCGCAACGAAGGGCTGCTGGTAGGCCGCCGTTTCCCACCCATGCTGGAGTGGAACCGCGTCTCCTTCGGCCTGCCCGACGAGATGGACCGCTGGGCCGCCACACTGAAGGACTTCCGCAAGAAGGGCTGGGTGTAGCCCGCCCCGCAGGGTCGGTCCCCCGATCAAGAACGGCACGGTGCCTCCGGGCACCGTGCCGTTCGTTCGTCCAACGAGGCGGGCGCCGGCGTCTGCCGGGCGGCCGTGTCCGCCGGATGGTCCAGCGCGGGCGGGTTTGCCGTATCCGGGGGAGAGCGATCCCCCACCGCCGAGGCCCGCCATGTCCCTCGCCGCCCCCGCATCCTTCTCGCGCGTCGCCTTGCTCGCCCTCGCCGCATCCTCGGCGCCGGGCTGCCTGGACGCACAGCAGTCCCTACGGGGCCGGTTCCCGCCCGCGTCCGTGCCGGAAGCGGTGCTCGCCACCGTCCCCCAGGAGGTGGACCGGCTCCCGGTGTACGACGATGCCGGCGTGGTGATCCCGTACGCGGAGATCTCGGAACGGGTCAGCAACCGCTCCGGGGCCGCCTGGGTGCTCGGCATGGTGCTCGGCGCCCTCGGCGGCGCCGTGGGCGTTGGCCTGACCCGCTACGACTGCGTCGAGGACGACGTCTACGCGTCCAACCGATGTTCGCCGCGCGAGAGCGCGATGCGGGTGGCGGTGCCCGTCGGGCTGTCCACGGTGGGGATCGTCCTGGGGATCGTGGCCGGGGTCGAGTACGAACGGGTGACCTGGCGCGAGGCCCTGGAGCAGATCCGTCGAGAGCGCCGCGAAGCGGGGCTGCCATGAAGACGGGATTGCGCCTGGCGGCGCTCGCGGGTGTTCTCCTGCTCTTCGGGTCGTGCACCCGGCTGGTCCGGATTCCTGCCGAGGATTGGGGAGCCGTCACCCCGGACGTGCGCGTGCGGGTGACCCTGGTGGACGGCGAGCAGTTCCAGCTCTCCCGGCCCTGGTTCGGAACGGAGGCCTTGCACGGGTTCGTCCGGCGGCAGGTGCCGCTGGATGGGGAGCCCGAGCGGGTGGGGGCGGCTCGACGACCGACCTTCAGCACCGACTCGGTCGCCGTGCCCCTGGACAGCATCGACGCCATCGAGGTGAACGATGCCTCGTGGGGCGCGCCCGTCCTGGTGGGCCTCGCCGCGGTCGGCGCGACGATCGCGATCATCGCGGCCAACGGCGAGGACCGACGGCGGCCGGCTGCCGAGCCGCGCCCCTCGACCCCCTTTCCGTCCTGTCCGTTCCTGTACTCCTGGGACGGAAGCGCGTGGACGCTCGACTCCGAGACCTTCTCCGGTGCGGTCACCCGCGGGTTGCAGCGCTCCGACCTGGACAACCTCGAGCATCTCAGGGCTGTCGAGGGCGTCTACCGGCTGCGGCTCGCAAATGAGCGTCCGGAGACGCAGTACACCGACGCGGTGGGCGTCGTGGTGGTGGATCACCCCACCGGCACCGAGGTCTTCCCGGACGCGCGCGGTGCCTACCATGGTCTTCAGCGTGCGTCCGCGCCGCTACGAGCGCATGGATTGCGTGGCGCGGATGTGCGGGCCGCAGTCGAAGAGCGGGACGGGATCTGGTGGGAGGGAGATGACCTGGCGTCCGTGGAGGGCGCCGATCCCGGGGAGCTGCGCGATGGCATGATCCTCACGTTCGATCATCCGGCGGCCGAACGGGGGCTGCTCGCGGTCCACGCGATCAACACGCCACTCGCGCCCTTCGCCCTGCGGCAGTTCCTCGATGCCCAGGGGGACGACCTGGTCTCCTGGTACCGGAAGGTGGATCGGGATCCCGATGAGCGGGCCCGCGTGCGGCGATGGATCCATCGAGAGGCGATGCTGCTCGTCTCGATCTGGAAGGACGGGATGTGGGAGCTGCAGGACGCTCTGATGGATGTCGGTCCCAACCTCCCCAAGACCCAGGTGGCGACGCTGGACCTACGGGGCGTGACCGGATCCGAGGTCCGGGTGCGGATCGAGAGCGCGCGCGGGCTGTGGGCGGTGGATGAGGTCCGGTTGGGCCGGGAGACGGATGCCGGCCTCGAGGTGCGCGAGCTCTCGCCCCGCAGGGCCACCGGTCGGGACGGTCGGGACGTCACCGCCGAGATCGCTTCCTCGGACAGCCGGTACCACATGGCCACGCGTGGCGACGTGGTGCACCTCGAGTTCGCCGCGCCGGACCCGCCTCCAACCGGAACGAGTCGGACGGTTCTGGCGCGAACCAGCGGGTTCTACCACCTGCACACCGACCATTGGGGTCGCACGGCACATCCCGATGTCGCCGATCGCATGCTGGACGAGCCCGGGTATGCGGCGCGGTACGTGCTGGAGCGGCTGCGTCACGTGCCCTGAGCGGGCGCCACGGGCTTCCCTACCGGATGCGCTCGTACGTGGCCTGCGTGAGGCGGTAGTCGCCGTTCTCGTCCCAGTTGTGGTAGTCGTTGAGGATGGTGTTCCCGTCCTCGGAGAGGCGGTTGATGATCATCTGCGTCACCCGGCCTTCGCGGCGGGTGACGATCTGGGTCACGCGATCGTTGAGGAAGACCACCGAGGTCTCGGTGCCCTCGCGGCCCTGCACCGGTCGGAAGGCCCCGTCGAACTCGGTCGCATACCCCCACGTGGAGGTCTGCCCCCGGCCGTTCGTGGATTCCACCGTGATCTGCATCCCCCCGTTCCCCCACGGCTCGTACGTCATCACGTTGAGCGCGGGCGGTGGGGCCTCCGACTTGAGCTTCCACTGTCCGAAGCGGGACTCCGGCGACTGCGCCAGGACGGCGGGCGCCAGGAGCGCGGAGAGCGCGAGGGCGAGGAACGGCGTGCGTGCGCGCATGGGTCGGGCTCCTCCGGACACGGATGGGATCGGCAGGGCGGACAGGTGCGACCATGGTAGGGCGGGACCGCCGGGACGGCCACCGTGGCGGGGGCGCCGGGCCGGTCGCGAGACGGCCGTCGGTGCCGACGGTGCCGGAGGAAGGGGCGGGGCTCAGCCCTCGAGGTCGCGGTCGTCGTCCCGGGCCGGGTCGGACGGAAGCGCCAGCCGGGCCCCCACGTCCGGCGTCAGGGGTCGCCGCCCGACGAACCCGCCCCGCAGCTCGTGCCAGTGCTGGACGGCCGGCTCGTCCTTGTGCCAGCACAGGTAGATCCAGCGGCCGTCCAACGTGGTCGGGAAGTCGATGAGGCCGTGCTCCAGTCCACCTCCCGGAAGCCGTAGCCCACGCTCCGTCAGTCCGCGATCGACCAGACGCTCCAGGCGGTGGCGGATGCGCGTGAGCCCACGGTGGGCGGCTCGGAACTCGCCGTGGTCCGGATGCCCCGTCTCCCGCACGCGCTCACCCCAGAGCACATCCAGCACCGCCAGGCGGTCCACCCGCCGGCGCGCGGCCTCGCGGTAGGCGTCGATCCGCCGGAACACGCCGCGTACGTGGGGGAGCAGCGCGTCCGCCTCCGCGACGGTGAAGGCGTGCCGTGCCACCCTCAGGCGCCGAGGCGCTGCATCCAGGCGCCGATGGCCCGCTCGAAGTACGCCGGGTTGAAGAGGATCCACTCTCCCAGGTCGGGCGGGATCCGGAACCCGGCCGCGGCCTCGGCCGCGCTCGTCCCACGCTCCACGGCGCGGCGGGCCTGCGCCTCCACGGCATCGAGCACGCCCAGGTAGCGCTCCAGGTCATCCGTGCCGGCCAGCGCGCCGTGGCCGGGCACGTACGTCTCGGCTCCACGCTCGCGAAGCAGGCGCACGTCGAGTCCGAGGCGGTCGGGGATGGCGTCCATGTAGTTCGGGAACATCCCGTTCCAGACCAGGTCGCCACAGAAGACCACCGACGGGTCGGTCACCTCGAGCGAGACGTCCGAGTCGGTGTGCCCGCGGCGAGGTACGGCCACCACCGAGCGGTCTCCCAGGTCGATTTCCGTCGGGCGGCGCGTATCCAGCACCTGCGCGCGCGCGAGCAGGTTGGCCGGGGCGTCCTGGTTGCGCTCGAGGATCAACGCGCGCGTCGGCTCGCTCGTCAGCAAGGTCACGTCGCTGCGCTCGAGGGCGCCGCGCAGACCGCCAGTGTGGTCGGCGTGGTAATGGGTGACGACGACGTGCGTCGGCCACCGACCGGTCAGCTCCCGCGCCTGACGCGCCAGCCAGCGGGCGCCCTCGTCCGAGCCGAATGCCTCCACGACCAGCACACCGGCCCGACCGGCGACGATCCCGCCGTTGCAGAGGGTGGTGCGGTCGCCGTCCAGTGGCGTCGAGATCAGGGCCCAGATGCGATCCGCGACGCGCTCCAGCCGGCCCCACGGCTCACGGGCGACGACCGGATACCGCTCCTGGGCCCAGAGGGCACGGCGGGTGGCGCCCACTCCGGCGCTCATCAGCCCGAGGTGCGTCAGACAGCCGCCGGCGCGGAGGAGAAAGGCGCGACGGTCGCACGCGTGGGGTTCGGTGGGCATCGGATCCGGTTCGGGAGCGGAAGGCGTGGAGCGGAAGGCGTTCTGCCGGACCATAGAGCACCCGACCCGAGGCGCGCAACGGACGGCTCCGGAGGATGCGCAGTGGCGCCCGAGTGCCCTGGCGGGAGCCGGCCCGGGGCTGCGTCTCCCCCCGGGCAGCGGTTCAGCCGTGCTCGGTGTCCTGCCCCTTCACGTGGTGCAGACGATAGATGCCGAACGCGACCCCGCCGGTGGCGAGGAGCACGCCGCCCGTGCCGCCGAGCACGATCAGCGACGCCACGGCGAACGCGCCCAGCGCCGCCAGCACGCCGGTGACGACCCACCCGCCCAGCACGACCAGGATGCCGGCTACGCGCTGCTCGGCATCGTGCCGGCTCCAGGCCAGATCACCGAGCGCCGCGCCCATCGCGGCCGTGAACGTGATGTACGTGGTCGACAGCGGCAGCCCCAGCGTGGTGCCCGTGGAGATGAGCAGGGCCGCCACCGTGAGGTTGACGCTCGCGCGTAGCGGATCGTAGGGAGGGTCGTGCGGATCGCGCGGGGGCGGCGCGACGCGGCGCAGCGCCGCGCTACGCACCGACGGAGGGATCCAGGACGCCGTGGTGGCGACGGCCAGTCGGCCCAGGCCCACGATCCCGGCGGCGATCCCGTTGCCGTTGAAGCGCTGGGTCGTGCTGGAGTGGCCGGCCAGACGGATCTCCGTGTCGGTGACGCGCCGTGCCTTCCGCGACGTCACCAGCGCGCCCACCATCATGGCGCCCGCCAGCAGCAGCGCCCACGGCGGCGTCTGGGCGGCGCCGGACAGCTCGGCGCCGGCGCTGAACACCGCCTGCGCGGCGGCGACGGCCGGACCGATGAAGTTGACGAGATCGTTTCCGGCGAACGCGACGGCCAGCGCCCCCGTGCCGAGCAGGATGAGCGCGGTGAGGACGCGCTGGTGGTGCCGACGGAGCACCAGCGCGATGGCGCTGCCCGTCACGAAGGCCAAGGCCATCAAGGGCGCGATCTGCTCGTGCAGGAAGAGGTCCAGGCGCTCGGGCAGGACGGCCGCGTTGGACAGGCCCTTGAAGACCACGAAGTAGGTCAGCGCCGCGAGGGACGCTCCCGTCCACATCCACCCCCAGACCGGGAAGGTGCGGTCCAGATGGTGCCCGTAGATGAGCCGCACCACGAACATCAGGACCGCCGACGTGGTGAACGCCACGAGCACGCTGGTGAAGATGCCGGTGTAGATGCCCACGACCGGTCCCGACTGGATGACGTCCAACGCGCCGGACAGCCCGCCCGGAAGGGTCCACAGGGCCACCGCGAGGGACGCTCCCACCAGCTCGGAGATGATCGAGACCGTCGTGGAGGTCGGCAGCCCGAACGTGTTGAACAGGTCGAGCAGCAGCACGTCGGCCACCATGACGGCCAGGTAGATGGCCAGGATGGAGCCCAGGAGCAGCGCCCCCGTCTCCGGACTGGAGAAGCGCGTGGGATCGAAGACGCCGCGCCGTGCCACCTCCATCAGGCCCGAGGACGTGAGCGCGCCGAAGAGCACGCCGGCCGCCGCCACCCACAGGATCGCCCGGCGCGTGGCCACGCGCGACCCGATGGCGGCGTTGAGGAAGTTGACGGCGTCGTTGGCCACCCCGACCCACAGGTCCAGGGCCGCGAGGACCACGATCAACAGCAGGGCCAGCTGTACGGAGAATTCCATGGTGGCTGACGCTCGCACCGGACGAGCCGCCCGTCAGCAGGGTTCACCGGATCGTGGCAATGTCGTTACAGGGGGGTCGCGGGGGAGGGGGGCGGGAGCGGGCCGGCCGTCGGCCCCGGACCGGTTCGCGTCGGCGGCCCCGCTCCTCCTATCATCCCGGGACGGGCGGGCCAGCCCTGCCCACCGCGGCCTGCTCCGTCACTCCCGGCCCGTCCCCGACTCCGGAGGAACCACCCATGCGCCGTCTGGTCCTCGCACTCGTGCTCAGCGTCTCCGCCCTGCCGGCCGCGCTCGTGGGACAGCAGCGGGAGGCCTACGACTACTGGGCGTTCGACCGCGAGCTGATCCAGCGGGGGGTCCAGGCCGTCCTGATGTGCAACGGCCTCTTCACGTCCCAGCGCACGCTGGAGCAGGTGTTCGACCAGGAGTTGCGCTACCTGCGCGCTCCCATCGGCACGGCGGCCGGCGGGGACTACGTGGTGGACCGCGACCGGCGCGGTGTCGCGGTGGGCGCCGAGGGTGGGTACGTGCCGGTCATGCGCGCGGTCTTCCGCGAGGGGCTCGGGTGCATGGTGCTGGCTCCCGACCAGGGGTGGGACGCCGTCGCCGGGCTGCCCGAGCTGACGCTGCCGGCGCCGACGGGGGATCCCGCCACCATCCCGTGGCCGGACGGGGACCGCGTGGAGGAGATGCCACTCCCCGGGAACGTGGACGCAGCGGCGCTGCAGGCGGCGTCGGACTGGGCCTTCGATCGGCCTACGGCGGAGCAGGTCACGCTCAGCCTGATGGTGGTGCAGAACGGACGGATCCTGCACGAGCGCTATGCCCCCGGGGTGGACGCGAGCACGCGTACGCGCACGTGGTCGACGGCGAAGAGCATCGCGGTGACGCTGATGGGCATGCTGGCGGACCAGGGCCGGCTGGACCTGGACGCGCCGCTGCCGTTCGAATGGTTGCCGGAGGCCGCATCGCCGGAGACCGACCCCCGCCGTCGGATCACCCTGCGCCACGTGCTCAACATGTCGAGCGGGCTCGAATCCATCGACAACCGCGGGCTCGAGTACGCCATCGGGTCGGGGCTGTCGTACTGGGCCGGAGCGAGCTCGGTGGTCGGAGCGCGCAGTCGCGCGCTCGTCCGCGAGCCGGGCACGGTGTGGGACTACGAGAACTACGACACGCTGCTCGGAGTCTACGCCATGAAGCTCGCGCTGGGGGATCCGCAGACCTACCTGGAGTACCCGCGCAAGGCGCTGCTGGACCGGATCGGGATGCGCAACACGCTGGTGAGCGCGGACCGCTTCGGCGACTTCATCCTGAGCAGCCAGGTCTATACGAACGCGCGTGACCTCGCCCGCTTCGGGATGCTGTACGAGCAGGACGGCGTCTGGAACGGCGAGCGTCTGCTGTCGCGGGAGTGGATCGATTTCGTGCGCACGCCCGCGCCCGCGACGTCGGAGACCGGCAACTTCTACGGCGGTCAGTTCTGGCTCGTGCCGGATGACCGCACGGACGTGCCGGCCGACGCGTACTCCACCGCAGGCAACCGCGGCCAGTTCGTGATCGTCGTGCCGTCCCACGACCTGGTCATCGTGCGGCGGGGTCTGGACTGGGGCCGGCAGGGCTTCGACCGGTGGGATCTCACGCGCGAGGTGCTCAAGGCGGTGCGGCCGCTGGCGTCCGACCACTGACGCGCCCCCGCTCCCGCGGCCGAGCGGGCAGGGCGGCGTCGACCCGGGCGCACGCGGCCGAAGCGTCGGCCTGGGACCGATGCCGGAAGTCCTGTTGCCGCCTACTCTTGCACCCTGCCGAGCGGGGCTGCATCCTGGCATCGTTCGGTGCGGGTTCCGGCGCCCGGCCGCGACCCGCAACCCCCCACCGGGCCGGGATGAGGATGGGTGCTGCCGCCAACCAGACCGCCTGCGCCGGTCGTGCCGCCACGGCGCGACCGGTAGAGCGCGCGTGGTGAAGCCGTCCCGACCTTCCGGGGGCTCCGCGCCCCCGACCGGGGGTGCCGGCGCCGGACCGGAGGATGGCGACGGCGCCCGCGAAGCCCGGCGGCTCCAGGCCGAGGCGCTGCGCCAGGCCGCGGTCCGCTTCGCGGAGATCGGGGCCTACGGGATGGCGCTCCGCTCCTGGGGCGACGCGGCGTCCCTCTCGCTGGCGGCGTTCGACTACGCGGCGGCCCTCGAGTCCCTGCGCGAGATCGAGACGTATTGGGCGCGGATGGGCGAGACCGAGGTGGCGTTCGAGGCCCAGCGCTTCATGGCCGAGATCGAGGAGCGGTTGCGCGGTCGGACCGGCGAGGGCTGAGCCGGGTCGGCTCAGGAGCCGATCTCGACGGGATGCCCGGGCCTCGCGGGGTCGCCGACGCCCCCGCCGCGCCCCCATTGCTCGAGCACACGGTGCAACTCGGTCGGCTTGATGGGCTTGGCCAGGTAGTCGTCCATGCCGGCGTGCAGGCAGCGCTCCCGGTCCCCTTCCATGACGTGCGCCGTCATCGCCACGATGGGCAGGTGGCTGCGTCCGGCTTCCTCGGTCCGGATGCGGGCCGTGGCTTCGAACCCGTCCAGCTCCGGCATCTGGCAGTCCATGAGGACCAGGTCGTAGGACGAGGCACCGGCGCGCTCGACCGCCGCCTGTCCGTCGACCGCGAGGTCCACCTCGCAGCCCGCCCGCTCCAGGAGGCTCACGATCACCATCTGGTTCACCGGGTTGTCTTCGGCCACCAGGACCCTGAGCCCCCGGGCTTCGGTCGCGTCCTCGGCCGCGCGATGGCGCAGCTCCGACAGCGTATGCCGGGTGATCAGGCGCCGCGGCGGAATGGAGCCGGCATGGGCGACGGCGGCGATCATGCCCACGAGCTCGTCCGCCAGCACGGGCTTGAGCAGGCAGCCGGAGAACCCCGCCCGCAGGAGGCGCTCGCTGTCCCCCGAGCGCTGGAAGGAGGTCAGCATGATCAGCGGCACGCCCCGCGTGCTGGGATTGGCGCGGACCCGCTCGGCCACGTCCACCCCGTCGAGGTCGGGCATCTGGTAGTCGAGCAGGATCAGCCCGTACGGCGCGTTGCGCGCGGCCGCCCGGTCCAGCATCTCCACGGCCTCTTCACCGCGCGTCGTCACGTCCACGCGCGCCACCACGTCCCGGAGCTGCTCGGTCACGAGTCTCAGGTTCACGAGGCAATCGTCCACCGCCAGGACCCGCAGATGCCCGAGGTCCACGTCGAGTGCCTCGGCCGGGGGCGCAGGCGCCGGAGCGAGCGGGACCTCGAACCAGAAGACGGAGCCGACCCCGAGCCGCGAGCGCGCTCCGATGGTCCCGCCCATCAGGCCCACGAGGTGACGGCAGATGGCCAGGCCCAGCCCGGTGCCGCCATAGCGGCGCGTGGTCGACCCATCCGCCTGCGTGAACTTGTCGAACAGCTGTGGGATCCGATCGGGCTCGATGCCGATCCCGGTATCCTCCACCTCGAAGCGGAAGCGCTCCCCCTCCGGCCCCGCAGCCACGGTGCGGATGCGGAGCGAGACGCGGCCGTCGCGGGTGAACTTGAGCGCGTTGCCCAACAGGTTGGTCAGCACCTGCCGGATGCGTCCCGGGTCCCCGATCACGTGGCGGGGCGCGTCGCCGGCGTAGAAGACGGACAGGTCGACGTTCTGTTCACGCGCCCGGAGCTCCAGCATCCCGACCACGTCGGCCACGGCCACGCGCAGATCGAAGGGGACCGGGTCGATGACCAGTGCTCCTGCTTCGATCTTCGAGAAGTCGAGGATGTCGTTGATGATGGTGAGCAGGGAGCCGGCGGAGCTCTGGATGGTCTCCGCGTAGTGGATCTGCTCGGGATCCAGTGGCGTGTCGAGCAGCAGCTCGGTCATGCCGATCACCCCGTTCATCGGGGTGCGGATCTCGTGGCTCATGTTGGCCAGGAAGTCGCTCTTGGCCTGGTCCGCCTGCTCCGCCGCCCGCTTGGCCTCGCGCAACTCGGCCTCGCTCTGCAGCCGCTCCGAGACGATGGCCGACAGCGTGACCGTGCTGATCCAGGTGGCCAGACCGAAGAAGCCGACCCAGATCAGGCTGCTGGACATGTCACCGCGGAACAGCGGCCCGGTCCCGAGCGCGGTCCATACGAGAGCCGTGACCGAGAGCACGAGGTTGGCCAGCGTCACCCAGAACGGCGTGGCGCGTAGCGCCGCCCAGATCAGGAACGGGAACGTCGTGTACTCCAGCGGGAGGCTCGCCACGATGTCCAGATGCCCATGGAACGACACATGGGCGGCGAGCGCCACCGCCAGCACCAGCGCCACGCTCTCCAGTCGTCCAGCGCGTCGCTCTCCGCATCCGCCCACGCCCTGCACCGCGAACGGGGATCCCGCCAGCACCATGCCCAGGCCGTGCCCGACCGCCCACATCCACCCCACCCGCAGGAGGTCGAGCGTGGTGCGCTCGGACGAGAGCGCCAGTCCCAACGTGCCGAACACCGCGCCGGCCGCACCGGCACCGAACGCCGCCGCCAGCAGGAGGAGCACGCCGCGGAAGTGGAAGCGGTCGCGGTCGAACCGCGAGAGGAAGCGGGCCGCGACGAAGATCTCGGTGGTGGCGCCGAGGGCGGTGGCCACGACGTGCACGGGCGCGCCGCCCGTCAGGTGCGTGACGGCACCCGCACCCAGCAGCGCCACCGGCCAGACCTGTCGACCCCAGCGGGCGAGCAGGCCGAACGCGAAGCCGCTGGGCACGTAGACGAAGTAGGCGGGCGGGATGTCCCACGGCCCGGGGCGGAGGACGGCCAGACCCAGGGCCACGTAGGCGAGCGTGCCGAGCACCAGGACGGCGAAGCTGCGCAGCTCCGGCGACATCGGTGCCGGTTCGGGGAAGGGCGCGTCGGGCTCCCGTCGGACCTCGTGCCGGTCGAGTGGGTCACCCATGATCGCGCTGCGCACTCCGGGGACGGACGGTCGGGCCGTGGGAGGCGGATGTGCCTCGAATCCCCGACGCCTCCGGGGAGGCGCCGGGGACCCTCGGTGCCGGCACGCCGAACATGGATGCCGGTCGGTTCCGGTACCCACCAGTATCGGCCCGCGCCGCGCCGTGCTTGAGCGGGACAGGGACGATGCGCATGCCTCCGGGGGACGCAGGAGCCGGGCCAGCCTTCCACGACGGGCTCCGGACGGCCATCATTGAGCGCTCGCTCCTCCTGGCCCCGCGCACGCCGTCTCCGTGATCTCCGTCTCCAATCTCGCCAAGTCCTACGGCGATCGGACCCTCTTCGAGGGCGTCACCTTCCAGCTCGACGCGGGAAACCGCTACGGGTTGATCGGCGCCAACGGCTCCGGCAAGACGACGTTCCTCGGGATGCTGACGGGGGACGTCCCGCCGGACGAAGGCACCATCGCCATCCCCAAGCGTCTGCGACTCGGCGTCCTCAAGCAGGATCAATTCCTGTACGAGGAGCAGCAGATCCTCGAAGTGGCCATGATGGGCAATCCGGAGCTGTGGAATGCCATCGTGGAGAAGGAGGCGCTGCTCGCGCGGGCGCACGAGCACTTCGATGCCGAGCGCTTCTCCGAGCTGGAGGACATCGTCCAGCGCCACGACGGCTACACGGCGGAGGCCCGCGCCGGCACCATCCTCGAAGGCCTGGGCCTGCCCACGGCCATCCACCGGCAGCCGCTGTCCACGCTGTCCGGCGGCTTCAAGCTCCGCGTGCTGCTGGCGCAGGTGCTCGCCAGCGCGCCCGACGTGCTCCTCCTGGACGAGCCCACCAACCACCTGGATATCCTGTCCATCCGCTGGTTGGAGAAGTTCCTGCGCGACTTCGCCGGTCCGGTCGTGGTCATTTCGCACGACCACCGCTTCCTGGACGCGGTGTCCACCCACATCCTGGACGTGGACTACCGGACCATCCAGCTCTATCCCGGCAACTACTCCACCTTCCTCGACGCCAAGCGTGAGGAGCGCGAGCGGCGTGAGAAGGACATCGCGCAGCGCGAGAAGGAGATCGCGCACCACCAGGACTTCGTCGACCGCTTCAAGGCCAAGGCCAGCAAGGCCCGTCAGGCCCAGAGCAAGGTCAAGATGATCGAGAAGAAGGCGGCGAGCCTGGAGTCGCTTCCCAACAGCTCCCGCCGGTATCCCTCCTTCGCGTTCGCGCAGGTCCGCTCGAGCGGCAAGGAGGTGCTGACGGTGCGCGGGATCTCCAAGGCGTACGGTGCCAAGCGCGTGCTCGACGGCGTCGACCTGGTCGTCGAACGCGGGGACCGCGTGGCGATCATGGGACCCAACGGCATCGGGAAGTCCACCCTGCTCAAGATCGTGATGGGCGAGCTGGACGCCGACGCAGGGTCTGCCGCGTGGGGCTACGAGACCCACCCCGGCTACTTCGCGCAGGACCACCACGAGCAGTTCGAGAACCCGGAGCGCACGGCCGAGGAGTGGATCTCCGGCTTCTGCCCGGGAAAGGACGTCGGGTTCGTACGGGGGCAGCTGGGGCGCGTGCTCTTCTCGGGGGACGACGCCAAGAAGCGGCTGGGTGCGCTCTCCGGCGGGGAGGCGGCGCGGCTGGTCTTCTGCCGGTTGGCCATCCTGCGCCCCAACGTGCTCGTGCTGGACGAGCCGACGAACCACCTCGACCTGGAGTCCATCGAGGCCCTGGTGGACGCGCTGAAGGAGTACGAGGGCACGATCGTGGTGGTCTCCCACGACCGCTGGTTCGTGGGGGAGCTGGCCACGCGTATCGTGGAGATCGGGCCCGAGGGCATCCGCGACTATCGCGGCACGTACGAGGAGTACGTGCACTATTGCGGGGACGACCACCTGGACGTCGACACCGTCGTGCTGAAGGCCAAGCGTGACAAGAAGGCATCCCAGTCCCGGACGCCCCGGGTCGACCCCGCGCCCAAGGGTCGCTCGCCCGGATCGGAGCGGGAGCTCGCCGAACGGCGCGATGCCGTGACCGAGCGGATCTCGGCCGCCGAGGCGCGCCTGCAGGAGATCGACGCCGTCTTCGCCGATCCCGAGACCTGGACGGACCGACCGCCGGAGGACATGGCGGAGCTGCAGACGGAGCGGAGCCGGATCGAGACGGATCTGGAGCGCTGGATGGCGGAGTGGGAGCGCCTGGAGACGGAGCTGACGCGGTAGCGCAGGTCGTGCTCCCCTGGGAGGATCAGGGTCGCGGGGCCGCGCAGGAGGCCTCCTGCAGGAGCGCGCAGGCGCGCAGGCGCAGGTGCTGCTGCCAGCCGTCGGGAGCGGGTCGGGCGATCACGTCCTCGAGCAGAGGCCTGGCGGCGGCAGTGTCGCCGCGACTCAGCAGGAGCGCCCCGAGTTCGAACGCATAGGTGGCCTGCCGCGGCGCCAGCTCGTGAGCGCGCCGCAGGTGGTGTGACGCGCTCTCCCAGGATGCCTGCTCCAGGAGACCTCCCAGGCCGAGACGGCCTGCGACCCAGCGCGTCAGGCCCGACAGCCGCAGGACGCCCGCATGCAGGCGGCCCATGACGTGATGCGCACCGGCGTGCTGCGGGTCGCGCTCCAAGGCGGCCTCGGACGCGGCGAAGGCCTCCTGTCCCAGGCGGATCTTCGCGCGTGTGCCAGCCGTCTCCGCCTGGAGCGCGGCGAGCGCGGCCACCCAGTACAGCGCCTCCGCGGAGGAATCCGCCGCCGCGAGCGCGACGGCCCGAACGCGGGCTTCGTGGAGCAGCGCGTCCCGCGCGTCGGACAGCAGCGCCTCGCGGAGCCAGACCTCGGTGGGAAGGTCCGCGTTGCGCGCGGCCGTGACCCGGTGCCGGAGCAGCGGTGGACCGTCCTGGGCGAGGAGAGAGGGCACGAGGAGCAGCCAAGCGGCCGCGGCGATCCATGTCGGACGGGGCATGCGCGGGACCTCTTGCAGGATGTGTCGGTGGCCAGGAAACGATCGCGCCCGAGCGCAAGGATTGCGGACCCACCCGGCTGCCGGCGGGCCTCGGTTCGGTAACGGTCCCGCGTGCCTGGGTCCGGCCGTGGCGCCCTTCGTTCGGCTCGGTGCGGAGAGGTCGAGCACCGCGTACACTGGCGTCGACCCGCGCGGCCGTTGATGATGGAGCGATCCGGTGCGCCGCGACCCGAGCGCGGCGGCCCGCCCGTTCCGCCCACCGAGCCCGCCCCCATGTCCGAGCTCCGTCGCCTGCTCCCGGCCGCCGTCGTCCTCCTGTCGTCGCTCTCCGTCCCGGCGGCCGCCGCGCAGGACGCCGCCGTCCTCCGGGCGCGGCACGACTCCACCGCGAAGGACCCGCTCCCCCTCCAGCCCGGTCGCACGCTGGACCTGGACCTGACGGAGGGGTCGTGGATCTCGGTGGACGTCAGTCCCGACGGGCGCACGTTGGTGTTCGACTACCTCGGCGACCTCTACACGCTGCCCATCGAGGGCGGGACCGCGACGCGGATCACGTCGGGGATGGCGTTCGACGCGCAGCCGCGCTTCTCCCCGGACGGGTCGCGCCTCGTCTTCACGTCGGACCGGGACGGTGGCCAGAACATCTGGACCATGGCGCTCGACGGCAGCGACACCGTCCAGATCAGCAAGGGCGCCGCGAACCGCGCCGAGTCGCCGGAATGGACGCCCGACGGGGCGTACATCGTGGCATCGATGGGGGATTTCCGCGGAGCCCGGCAGCCGACGCTCAAGCTCTTCCACGTGGACGGAGGCACCGGCGCCTACCTGATCGAGGGCAGTGCGCCGCGCAAGGCGCTGGGGGCGGCCTTCGGCGCGGATGCGCGCTGGATCTGGTACGCGGAGCGCACCGGCACGGGAGACTGGACCTACAACGCACAGCTCCCGCAATACCAGTTGAAGGTCTACGATCGGGACACGGGGCAGAGCTACACGCGCACGTCGCGCTACGGATCGGGGTTCCGGCCCACGCTCTCGCCGGACGGCCGCTGGCTGGTCTACGGGACCCGGCACGAGGACGAGACCGGTCTGGTGCTGCGCGACCTGCAGTCCGGTGAGGAGCGCTGGCTGGCGTATCCGGTCCAGCATGACGACCAGGAGTCGCGCGCCACGCTGGACGTGCTCCCGGCCATGTCGTTCACCCCGGACTCACGTGCCCTCGTCACCACGTGGGGCGGGAGGCTGTGGCGGGTGCCGGTGGTGGGTGGGGACGCCGCCGAGATCCCCTTCCGCGTGCGCGGCGCGCTGGCCCTGGGACCGGAGGTGGACTTCGACTATCCCATCGAGGACTCCGCCACCTTCACGGTGCGGCAGATCCGCGACCTCGCTCCATCCCCGGACGGGAGGCGCCTGGCCTTCACGGCGCTCGACCGGCTGTGGGTGGCCAACGCCGACGGGAGCCAACCGCGTCGTCTCGGAAGCCTGGACGTGGCCCAGCAGCACCCGGCCTGGTCTCCCGACGGTGCCTGGATCGCCTTCTCCACCTGGGACGGCGCCACCGGTCAACTGATGCGCATCCGGTCGGACGGCAGCGGCCAGCCCGAGACATTGACCCGCCAGGGTGGACTCTACGTCACGCCGGCCTACGCGCCCGACGGCCAGCGCATCGTGGCCCTGCGCGGCACGGCGCGCTCGTTCCTGGAGTCGTCGTCGCCAGGGGCGGCGGGATCGGCGGACGAGCTGGTCTGGATTCCTGCTGCAGGGGGCGAAGCCACCCTGATCGCGCCGGCCCAGGGCCGCGACGGTCCCCACTTCGCCGAGGGCTCCGATCGCATCTGGCTGACGGGTCCGGGTGGCACCCTGCGCTCGCTCCGGTGGGACGGGTCGGACGAGCGCGTGCACCTCAAGGTCACGGGCCCCACACCTGCGGGTTCGCGCGAGCCCATGGAGGCCTCCATGCTGAGGCGTGCGCCCATGGGCGACCAGGTCCTCGCGGACGTCAACGGCGAGCTCTACGTGATCACGCTGCCGCGCGTGGGCACGGACACCCTCACCGTGTCCGTGTCCGACCCCGAACGGGCCGCATTCCCGGCGCGCCGCCTGACCGAGATGCGCGGGGAGTTCGCACGGTGGAGCCCCGACGGGCGGAGCGTCCACTACAGCCTGGGCAATGCGCACTTCCTCTACGACCTCCAGGCGGCGCGTGCATTCGCCGACAGCGTGGACGACGCGCGAGCCGCCGCCGACTCGGCCGGGGCCCGGGCGGACGCGCGCTACACGCCCGCCGAGCACCGCGTGCGCATCACCGCCGAACGCGATCTCCCGACCGGCACCGCGGTGCTGCGCGGCGCGCGCGTGATCACGATGCGGGGGGAGGAGGTCATCGAGAACGCCGATCTGGTGATCCGCGGCAACCGCATCGCCGCGGTGGGCGCGCGCGGCAGCGTGGAGATCCCCGACGGCGCGGAGATCCTCGACGCGACCGGACGGACCATCGTGCCCGGCTACGTCGATGCGCACGCCCACATGTGGCCCTCGTGGGGCGTGCACCGGACCGACCAGTGGATCTACGAGGCCAACCTCGCCTACGGCGTCACCACCACGCGTGACCCCCAGACGTCCACCACGGACGTGCTGACCTACGCGGATCTCGTGCGGGCCGGCGAAGTGATCGGACCGCGCATCTACTCGACCGGTCCCGGCGTCTTCTGGCAGGAGAGCGTGCGCGACCTGGAGCATGCGCGCTCGATCCTGCGGCGCTACAGCGACTACTACGACACCAAGACCATCAAGATGTACGTCGCGGGCAACCGGCAGCAGCGGCAGTGGATCCTGATGGCCGCTCGCGAGCAGGGCCTCATGCCCACCACGGAAGGATCGCTCAACCTCAAGCAGAACCTGACGGAGACCCTCGACGGCTACCCCGGCCTCGAGCACTCGCTGCCCATCTATCCGCTGTACGACGACGTGGTCCAGCTGTTCGTGGCCTCGCGCCGCGTGTACACGCCGACCCTCCTGGTCTCCTACGGGGGCCCGTGGGCCGAGAACTGGTTCTACGAGACGGAGGAGGTGCACGACGACGCCAAGCTCCGACACTTCATGCCGCACGAGGAGGTGGACCGGGTGGCGCTACGTCGGCCGCAGTGGTTCCGCGAGGATCAACACGTCTTCGAGGATCATGCGCGCTTCGTGCGCGATCTGGTCGCTGCCGGGGGCCGCGTGGGGGTCGGAAGCCACGGTCAGCTGCAAGGCCTCGGCTACCACTGGGAGCTGTGGGCCCTGCAATCGGGTGGACTGCCCGAGCACGAGGCGCTGCGTGTGGCCACGCAGTTCGGTGCCGAGGCCATCGGCCTCGATGGCGACCTGGGCTCCATCGAACCGGGGAAGCTGGCCGACCTGGTGGTGCTCGAGCGGAACCCGCTGGACGACATCCGCAATTCGCGCAGCATCCGCTGGGTCATGAAGAACGGGCGGCTCTACGACGGGGACACGTTGGACGAGATCTACCCGCGTCAGCGCCAGCGGCCGCCGTCCTGGTGGAGCAGCCGCGAGCCGACGGGCGTCCCGGGTGTCGGCCCGCGGTAGCCGCAGCCGATCTTCCGCCTGAAGCGCAGGCAGCGGGCGCCCAGCGGCGTCGAGCCCGTCCTGCGACGGCGGCCTGATGGAATCCGCTACAGCGGACCCTCGTGCCAGGGCCCCCAGACGGCGTACGTGGCGCTCGCGAGGGTCTCTCCCCGGCGCCGCCCGCCCTGGGTGTTGAAGAACAGCACGCGCCCGTCCGGGCTGAAGCAGGCCCCGGCCATCTCGCCCGCGGTCTCCTCCGATCCGGCGAGGTGGCGCACGACATCGATGATGCGACCGTCCGCGTCGAGCCCGCGGACGTACTGGTCGCCGCGCCCGTCTTCGCACATGAACAGCGCCCCGCCGGGACGAAGGCAGATGTTGTCGGGCGCGTCCAGCACGTCGGGTGAGGGCGACTCGAAGACCAGGACCAGCTCGCCGTGGTCGGGCCCGGTGGGCCGATAGAAGAACACCTGGCCGGCTTCGGCGTCGCCGCCGTTCGTGCTCACGATGTAGATGCCGTCGTCGACGGCCGCCGCCCCTTCCAGACGGGCGAACACCGCTCCGCCCGCCGAGTGACCCTGGCGGAACACCGCGGCCGGGTCGTCCTCCGCGTTGGCCGGGTCGGGATCGGCGATGTCGACCCAGTGGACGGGAAGCACCGCACCTTGCGTCTGACCGCGGGCGGTGACGTAGCCCGGCCGATCGTCGACGGCCAGCATCTGCAGGCGCCCACCGGCCGCCAGGGTTCCGGGCTGCTCCGGGAGGAAGCGGTAGAAGCCCGCCCCCGGCCGGGTGGCGTCGTCGGGCACGTACCAGGCGTCCTCGGTCTCGTAGACGATGCCGGTCGCCGGATCCACGGCGATGGCCTCGTGCACGAAGCGTCCCATGGCCACGAGCGGCACCGGCGCCACCGGTCCCGTCGCGGAGGCCGGCACCTCGAAGATGTACCCGTGCGGCCGCTCGAATCCGTGGCCCGCGCCCCAGGTGTTCTCCTCGCACGAGAGCCAGCTCCCCCAGGGCGTGGGGCCCCCCGCGCAGTTGACCCGGGTCCCCGCCAGCGAGACGAACTCGTCGACGAGCTCCACCTCGAGGTCGTCGCCGACGCTGCGGATCCGCACCTCCAGGGACGTGGTGCCGCCGCTGGCCAGCGGATCGTAGGCCGGTGTGGCGAGCGTCACGCCGGCCCCCGCGTCGTCGACCATCTCGTGGTTGCGGATGAGTCGCAAGTTGCCGTTGGGGAGCCGGAAGACCGCCATCCCGTCGAAGGCGTTGGGAACGTCCAGGCCGCCGCGCACGGTCGAGGGACGCGCGCCCTCGCTCAGGCGCACACACCGGAAGCCGGGTGGGATCTCCAGCTCCGAGATGCCCGGCGCCGGCACCAGCGCGCCGTAGGAAGGCGCCCGGACGGCGCCTTCGCTCGCCGCGCAGCCTGCGAGGCTCCACAGGCCGGTCAGGGAGGGCGCGAGCAGGGCACCGCCCCCGGCCCCCGCCGCCCGGCGGAGGAAGGCGCGGCGGTCGAGCGGAGCGAACGGACCGTTCTGGATCATGTCAGCGTCGTGGGGGAAGGGAGCGGTTCTGGTCGAGGGCGCCGTACTCCTCGAGGATCCGGCGCGTGGACGCAAGTGGCAGGGCTTTGTACACCCGCCCGCGCCCGCGGACGGTCGTGGCCTTGAGGAGGGCGTTGTAGATCGCCTCCTCGGTGGCCTCTACGACCGCGGCGAACAGCGGTGACATCTGCGCGTTGGAGAGCGAAGGCAACGCGCGCGGCTCGGGGTCGTCACGGGGCCGTCGCACGGACTCGGCGGAGGAGAAGGCGATCACGTAGTCACCGGAGCTGTTGTGCATGAACGAGCCCGTGCGACCAGCACCCAGCATGGCCCGCTCCGAGAGGCGTGCGAGCGCCGCTGCCGTGAGGGGAGCGTCCGTGGCCACGACGATCATGAGGGAGCCGCCGTCTTGCGCAGACGGCTGGGGAGGCGCGTCCGGCACCGAGAGCGCGGCTTCGTAGCTGAAGGATCCCAGCGCGCGTCCCACGGGAGCGCCGTTCATGCTGAGCGTGCCACCGAAGTTGGTCTGCACGAGCACGCCGACGCTCCAGCCTCCGAGGGACGCCGGGAGCAGCCGCGAGGACGTTCCGATGCCCCCCTTCCAGCCGAAGGCGGTGGTGCCCGTGCCGGCGCCGACGGACCCCTCGGCGACCGGCCCGGAGCGCGCATTGGCGAGGGCCTCGCGCACGTGTTCCGGGCCGATGGGATCCACCCACATGTCGTTCAGCCAGCTGTCGTTGGTCTCCCCCACGACCGGATTGATGGTGTGGTCGGGGCCCGGGTCGGCGTCCATCAGCGTCCAGGCCAACCCCCGGGCCGCCGACCAGACGCAGAGCGTGCAGGTGAGCAGCACGGGGGTCTCGATCTCACCGAACTCGCGGACCTGGGTCTCTCCGATCAGCTTGCCGTACCCGTTCGCGCTGTGGATCCAGGCGGGTACGGGGCGGGCGTACAGGTCGCCGGCTGCCGGCACGACGGCCGTCACACCTGTGCGGATGCTGTCTCCCTCCATGACGGTCGCATGACCGACGCGCACGCCGGGGACGTCCGTGATGGCGTTGTGCGTCCCCGTGGGGAGCACACCCACGACGAGCCCGATCTCGCGCGCTCGCGGGCGCACGGACCCGTCGTCGCGGTAGTCCGGAGCCGCCCCGTCGGCGACGGTCTCCAGGGACAGGCTGACGGAGCCCCCGGACGGATCGGTGCACGATCCCGCGAGGGTCCGGGTCCCGCGAAGGCTGCACTGCACCGGACCGCTCATCCCGGAGCCCTGGAACGCGAACGCGAATCCGTCGGAGCGATCCACGTCGTGCAACACCATGCCGCTTCCGGCGTCGAAGAGCAGATCGCCGTGCGCCACTCCGGCGTTCGACCAGACATGCAGCGTCCAGGACTCCGTGGCACCGTCCGGGTAGCGCGCGGTGCCCCTCCAGAGCCCGGAGCGATCCTGCGCCGCGGCGGTCCCAGTTGCCGCCAGCGCCTGCGCACACAGGTACAGCGCGGCCTGTGCGTTGCGGCGGCCCCCACGCTTCACGACGCCTCCTGCAGCCCGGTCCACCGGGCCGGCTCGGTGCGACGCGGGCCCAGCGCCCGCCAGCGGAAGCGGTGCAGCCAGGGATTGTCCCGCCCCTCCACCGCATCGGCGGCGAGCGCACCGAGCAGCGGGGCGAACTTGTATCCGTGCCCGCTGCCTCCGCTGGCCACGAACACGCCCGGGCGATCGGGGTGGCGGTCGATCAGGAAATCGTTGTCGAACGTCTCCGTGTAGACGCACAGGCGACGTTGCACGATCGGCGCCTGCGCCACCTCGGGAAGCGCTTCGGCGAGGAAGGTGCGCAGGTGGCTCTCGTGCTCGGGCAGCACGACCCGGGGCGCACCGGGCGCCAGCGGGACCCCGGGGCCGTGATTGGCGATCTTCAGGCGTCCGTCGGGCAGCGCCGGGAAGCCGTACCAGCCGGAGCGGGCGATGTCGGCGGCCCACACGCGGAAGCCGGGCGGCCGGAAGCGGTCGGGATCCTCGACCCGCAGGTGGAAGACCGGCTGGCCGACGGCGCTGATCCGATCCGACAGCTCCGGCAGGAGCAGAGGGGTCCAGCTCCCGGCGGCCACGAGCACGACGTCCGCCCCAGCGGAGGATCCGTCCGTCCAGCGCACCACGGGACCGCGCGCGTCGTGTTCGATGGCATGCGCGCACCGGCCCTCCTGGAGATCGACTCCCATCTCCGCTGCACGCTGTGCCAGCTCGACGAGCACGCGGGCGCTCGGAGACCAACCACCATCCAGGTTGAGATAGCCGTCCACCCAGGGGCCGGACGACCACAGGGGGAACGAGTCACGCAGCATACGCGCGTCGACGCGCTCCACGCGCTGCTTCCGCTCGAGGGCCACGCCCCAGGAATCGTGCTCGAACGACCCCGGAACCAGGGGACGGCGCGACAGCAGGAGGAATCCGGTGCGCTCGAAGGCCGGCCAACCCCACTGCTCGTTCCACTCCCCCCATCCTCGCACCGCCGCTTCGGCGAGGGCCGTGTAGAACGCGTCGGCGCCGTAGTCCGTGCGGACGATCTTGCTGATGTCGTTGGACGCGGCGTCGGCGTGGGGCAGGGGGCCCGGATCCGCGACCTCGACCCTCCACCCGCGCGCGCTCAGCTCGAGCGCGGCCGTAAGCCCATAGATGCCGGCCCCGAGGACGAGCGCGCGGCGTGGATGAGGAGTCTGCATGGCCGGACGATCGGGTGCGCCGGCGCCGTTCGCAACGGGACGGGCGTCGGGGTCAGGAAGGTCCGCCCATCGGCTCCGCGCGGGTGACCCGCAAGGTCAGCAGGCCGCCGCAGGTGGCCGCGGGCGCGAGGGTCGCGTGCACGCCCACGCGTTCACCAGCGGGGAGAGCGCGTGCCGCCTCCCCCGTCAGGCCGAAGACCTCGGTCTCCGACATGTGCAGCGTGGTGCAGGATCCTTCCGTGCCCACGGTGCCCTGCACGCGCACGGTGCCGTCCGCCTCGGTGACCAGGAAGGGATCGGCGAAGCGCACCGGCCGCTGGTCCGCGTAGGCCATGTAGAAGAGGTACGTCCGTCCGGGCTCGACCCACGAGGGGATCTCCGCCTCCACCCGGACCAGACCGTCCTCGTCCGAGACGCCCTCCCCGAGGATCTCGTGGGGGCTGCCGATCCCGCCGAAGCCCACCACGATCGGCGTGCGGCCGGTCAGATCCCGCACCGTCACGGTCACCTTCGCCCCCTCGGGGCCGCCCCGCGGGTCCACCTCGAGCGCGACGGCGGAGAGGGTCGCGCGCGGGCCCGACGATGCCGGCCGGGCCGCCAGGAGCGGGAGGGCCAGCAGGAGCAGCGGGAGCGTGGGACGAAGCATGGCTCGGCGGGTCCGTCAGCGAGGACACGGGCGTGGGAGGAGGATCCTACCCCGAATCCGCCGTTCCAGCCACGCGCGGCGCACTGCCGAGGTGGACAGAGGGGGGTGGGGGGGGCGTATAGTTCAAGATTGAACTTCCTCATCCATTCCCCACCCCCCGTGCAGGAGGCTGTCCATGAAGCTCGTCCGTTGGATGATGGCCCTGACCCTCGGCCTGGTATCCGCCTGCGGTGGCGGGGACGGCGGGACCGGACCGGTGAACCCGCCGCCCCCCGCGACGCAGACCCTGGCGTCCGTCCGCTTCCCCAGCACCACGCTTTCCCTCACCGCGGGTCAGGTCACCACGCTGACGCCGCAGGCGATCGACCAGAACGGTGGAGTCATCGCCAACGTGAGCGGCTTCTCGTTCTCCTCGTCGGACGGCGCCGTGGTCGAGGTGGCGGGCGGCGGCGATGCGCTGGGCCTCTCGGCCGGGTCGGCGACGGTGACGGCGACACTCACCCGGGACGGCGTGACCGCGTCCGCGACGGTGACGATCACGGTCAGCGGCTCGCTTCCCACCACGGCCACCGTCACAGCCGGTAGCAGCGACAACACCTTCACGCCGCAGACGTTGGTCGTGGCCCGCAATGCGGTGGTGACGTGGGGCTTCGGCACGCTGCTGCACAACGTCACGTTCGGAGCGGCCACGGGCGCGCCCTCCAACATCCCGAACTCGAGCACCACGCAGGTGGCGCGGACGTTCGCGACGGCCGGCGATTTCCCGTACGACTGCACCTTGCACTCCGGGATGTCGGGGACGGTACGCGTGCGGTGATCCGGTGACCCGGGCGGAGCGCTCCGGCTGCTCCGCCCGCCCGGCACCCGCATCTTCCGGGCAACGCCCGGGCGGGGCGGCGGCGTCCCACGGGGACGTCCCGCCCCGCCGCCCTCTGGAGGTCCCATGCCGCAACTCCGCGTCGCTTCCTCGCTGCTCCTCTGCTCCGTCCTGTGGGCCGGTGCAGCGCCGCAGGAACCGCCTTCGGGCACGGTGCTCGTCGCCAACATGGACGACGACTCGGTCTGGCTGGTGGATGTGGCCACGGGGGAGCGGCGCGGACGCATCGCCACGCACATCGCCCCCCACGAGATCGCGGTGACCTCGGACGGCACCCGCGCGGCGGTGACCAACTACGGCGACGAGCGCGGGCCGGGGAACCAGGTCCAGCTCTTCGACGTGCGCACCGGCGAGGTCACGGGTGAATTTGCCGTGGAGGGATACGAACGCCTGCACGGCGCCGCGTGGATCGACCGCGACACGCGGCTCGCGCTCACCTCGGAGCGGACGGGGGAGATCCTCGTGGTCGACCCCGCCACCGGAGCTGTGGAGCGCGCCCTGCCGACCGGGGGGAGGGCGTCGCACATGCTGGCGTTGGCCGCGCCCTGGGTGTGGACGGCCAACATCGCGGACGGGACGGTCAGCCGCCTGAGCCTCGGAGGAGGAGCACCCCCGACGACGTGGCCCGCCGGCACACGCACGGAGGGGATCGCCGCCACACCCGACGGCGCCGAAGGCTGGACCGGCAGCATGCAGGGCGGGGAGGTGGTGGGGGTGGACGGCGCCAGCGGCCGGATCGTGCACCGCGTCGAGGGGCTCGGAGTCCCCTACCGCCTGGCCATCACCGCCGACGGGAGCACCGTGGTCGTGAGCGATCCGGAGAGGCACGTCCTGGGTCTGATCGATCGCGCCAGTGGGGCACTCACGCAGGTGGACGTCGGCGCGGCGGCCCGGGAGGCCGGCCTGGACGGCGCGCCCTCGCCGCAGGGGTTCGTGCTCTCGCCGGACGGCCGCTGGGCGTTCGTGTCCACGAAGAACGTGGACCGGGTGGCAGTGGTCGATCTGCGCGCCGGGCGCGTGGTGCGGTTCCTGCAAGCGGGCGACGGCCCGGATGGCATCGCCTTCAGCCCGGTGCGGAGCGGCGTCGGGCCGGAATGATCCGCGCCGGCCGCGCGACGCGCGTGGGAAGAAGGCTCCGGACCTGCGGTCGCGCCGCGGGGATCCGGCCGCCTTCCGGGTCCCCTCCAACCCGATGCCTGCCATGTCCCGACGCGCCCTGGTCGCCCTCTTTCTGCTCCTGGCCGTGGGCCAGGCGCGTCCCCTCGCGGCCCAGCAGCGCGATCCCGCGGCGGCCCGCCTGATCGCGGAGCAGCTCGATCCCCAGCTCCTGCGCTGGGACTCGGTGCTGGCCGAGCGCGGCTACCACCGCACCCCCGGCGCCGAGCAGGTCGGCGCCTCGAGGTCCGGAGAGACCGTGGTGCTCGACGCCGAGCTCGCGTCGGGCGTCTCCTACGCCCTTCTGGCCGTCTGCGACAACGACTGCGCGGATCTCGACCTGGAGCTGATCGGACCCGACGGCACCTCGCTGGGCGCCGACACCGAAGTGGACTCCCAGCCGCTCGTGCTGCACGAGGCCACGGTGTCCGGGAGCCACCGGGTCCGCGTGGCGATGGTGCGCTGCTCCAACGAGCCCTGCTGGCACAGCTTCGCGGTCTACCGCCGGGAGGGTGGGGAGGTCGGCAGCACTGCGTCTTCATCCGATGGAGAGCGTGTCGTCGTCGAGGAGAGCGGCACGCTCCGCGCGGGCGACGCGCGCCTGGAGAGCGGCGAGTTCGTGGACCGCTTCGAGATCGAGGCTGCGCCCGGCGATACGCTGGTCGCGGATCTCACGTCGAGCGAGTTCGACCCCTACCTGTACGTACGTTCGCCGAGCGGGCAGCAGACCGACAACGACGACTGGGAGGGCGATGCCACCCACGCACGGATCGAGCTGCCCGTGGACGAAGCGGGCACCTGGACCGTGGCCGCCACCTCCTTCCAACCCGGGGAGTCGGGCGCCTATCGGGTGCGCATCAGCGTGCGGGCGGGCGCTGGGCGGCAAAGCGACGGACCCCGGATCGAGACCGGTCGGTTGGAGGCGGGCGACGAGACGCTCCAGAGTGGCGAGTACGTCGACACCTATGCCGTCGAGGCTCAGGCGGGCGAGCGATTGGTGGTGGACCTGCGCTCCAGCGAGCTGGATCCATACCTCATGCTGATCCCACCGTCCGGCGAGACCGTCCAGAACGACGACTTCGAGGGAGACGCGCGCCGCTCGGTCATCGCGCAGGACCTGACCGTCTCGGGCACGTACCGCGTCGCGGTGACCAGTTATCAGCCCGGGGAGACCGGCGCCTACACCCTCCGGATCGAGCAGGGTGGCGACCGCGCGGACACGGGTCCGCGGGTGGAGCGCGGCACGCTCGCGGAAGGGGACGAGACGCTCCAGTCCGGGGAGTATGCCGACGTCTACCGGTTCCAGGGGAGCCCGGGACAGACGTTGAAGGCCACGGTGACGTCGAGCGCCTTCGACACCTACCTCATCGTGCGCGGGCCGAGCGCCGATCGGCAGGAGAACGACGACCTCGAAGGTCGACCCGGCGAGAGCGAGGTGGAGATGACGCTCACGGAGTCGGGTGAGTACCGCGTCATCGTCACGTCCTACGCGGTGGGGGAGACAGGTGCGTACGCCCTCACGGTGGCGCAGGACGTCCCCACCGCCGTGGCCCAGCGTCGACGCGACGTCGAGGAGCTGCGTCTGGGCGGTTCGGTGAGCGGCACTCTGGAGCAGGGCGACGTGCAGCTCGACGGCGGGGAGTACCGCGACCTGTACGTCTTCGAAGGACAGGCGGGAGACGCCGTGCAGGTGCGTCTCACCTCCGAAGCGTTCGACACGTACGTCGGCGTGATCACGCCCTCCGGCGAGAACGTGGACAACGACGACTGGGACGGCAGCACGCGGGAATCCCGGGTGGAGCTGGTGCTTCCGGAATCGGGGCGCTACCGCGTCTTCGCCACCTCCTACCAGGCCGGCGAAGCAGGGCCGTACAGCCTTTCCCTGCAGCGCGGCGCACCGACCGCGGTAGCGGCGGCGACGGACGGAGCGCCTCGGCGCGTGCTCGGCGTGTTCGTGGGGATCAGCGACTACGGCGGACGGGCCAACGATCTCGCCTACACCGCGCAGGACGCGCACACCGTGGCGGGCGCGCTGCAGAGCGGGGCCGGCATGCGCGCGCAGGACGCGGTGATCCTCACGGATCGCGATGCGACGCGCGCCCGTGTGGAAGCGGCGGTGCGCGAGATCGGAGGCCGGGCCGGCCCGGAGGACCTCTTCGTGTTCTTCTACTCCGGCCACGGCGCCCGGCAGGAGCGCAGTGGACCCCAGCCGAGCGATCCCGACGCCCTGGACGAGACGCTCGAGTTCTTCGACCGCGGCATCACGGACGACGAGTTCTCCGCGCTGCTCTCGGAGATCGCGCCCGGCATCTCGATGCTGGTCCTGGACGCGTGCTTCAGCGGCGGCTTCAGCAAGGACGTCGTCTCGGTCCCGGGACGGATCGGGTTCTTCTCCTCCGAGGAGGACGTGACGTCGTCCGTGGCGGCGAAGTTCCGCGCCGGCGGATACCTTGCCCACTTCGTCGGGGACGCGGTCGGCGAGAAGTTGGCCGATGCGGACGGCGACGGGGCCGTCTCCGCCATCGAGCTGAGCCAGTACCTGTACGAGCGCTACCGGTCCGACGTGAAGTCCGGCGGCGCGGAGGACTTCGTGCGCACCGGGGGACCCCAGACCGGCTATCAGCACCTCGTGGTCGATCGCGGGAGCATCGGCCCCAGCCGCATCCTGTTCCGCTGAGGCCGGTTCGGGCATCCAATCCAGTGGCTCGAGCGGGACGTAGCCCGTACCGTGGCTCCCGCGTCCGTCCCCCGGTTACCTTGGGCTGAATGGGAGAACCGACTCGTACATGACGGACGCAGCGCGGTCCGCCGCGCCCGGACCCGGTGGGTCCGGGGAGCCCCTCGATTCAGACGAGGAGCTCGTGAGGCGTATGGCGAGCGGTGAGGAACGGGCTTTGGCTGCCCTGTATGATCGATACGGAGGGCTGGTCTACAGCCTCGCGCACGCCATCGTGCGTGAAGGGGCGGACGCCGAGGAGGTCACCGCGGACGTGTTCTCCCAGCTGTGGCGTACCGCCGATCGCTTCGACGCCGAGCGGGGTGCCGTCCGCACCTGGCTGGCCACCATCGGCCGGAGCCGTGCGCTCGACCTGGTCCGGTCCCGCGGCCGTCGGCGGGGTGCGTACGAGCGCTCTGCGGCAGCGGATGCCGCCGGGCTGGCCTCTCCGCCTCCGTCGCGCCCGCCGTCGCCGGACGAGCAGGTGGAGCAGGACGAGATGCGGGAGACGGTGAGCGGTGCGCTCCACGCCCTTCCGGAAGCCCAGCGGGAGGTGATCGAGCTGGCGTACTTCCAGGGGCTGTCCCAGAGCGAGATCGCGGCGCACCTGGACCAACCGCTCGGCACCGTGAAGACCCGCACCCGCACGGCGCTGCAACGATTGCGCGACGCGCTGGGTTCCCCGAGCGGGAGGCGGTCGTGAGCCAGGAGCGCACCGTGCACGGGTGGGAGGAGGAGGCGGCTGCCTACGCGCTCGGCGTTCTCGATCACGCCGAGCAAGCAGCCTTCGAGCGTCACCTGGCGGAGTGTCCGGAGTGTCGACGGGCCGTGGCCGAGCTGCGTGCGGTCGGGGCCGAGCTGGCCGCGGCGGCGCCGCCGCGGACCCCCCCTCCCGCGCTGAAGGCGCGCATCCTGACGGAGGCACGTCAGGTCCGTCCGATCGGACTGCGTTCCGTGGCTCCGGAACGCGCGCGTTCGCGACCGGCCGCGTGGGCCGTGGCGGCGGCACTCGTGCTGGCCCTGGCAGCGGGGATCTTCGGCTGGGTGCAGCGTGAGCGCCGACTCGGCGCGCAGCGGGAGGTCATGGCGGCGCGGATGCAACTGGACAGCGTCCAGTCGGTGCTGCAGGCGCGGGATTCCTCCCTGGCCGTGTTGGCGGGGCCGGATGTCCGCTTCGCTGCCCTGGCGCCTGCGGACGAGGAGCCGAGCCTGCGCGTGTTCTGGAGTCCGACCCGAAGCGTCTTCGTGGTGGCGGCGTTCGCGTTGCCCCCCGCGCCCCAGGGCCAGACGTACCAACTCTGGTCCATCGCGGAGGGCGAGGCTCCGGTATCCATGGGCACGTTCGACACGAGCGAAGTGGGCGTGGCCACGCTGCTGCTTCCAGCCGCGGGCGACGTCCCGAGCCCGGAACGCGCGTTGCTGTGCGCGTTGACGCTGGAACCCGACGGAGGATCTCCGCAACCGACGGAGACTCCCCGTCTCGTCGGGGAGTGGCGCGCCGCCGAGTAGCGTAGCGACGCGGCGCGCTGCGCGCCGCGCCCAATCCGGTCGGGCCCGGCCGGCGTACCCCAGGACAGAATCGCGAAACGACCGCCGCGCAGGCGGTCCGACCTCCACCCGGAGCCGCGCCATGTCCTGTTCGGAACGAACCCAGAAGCGCACCGTGACGGTGCTCGCGGTGGTGCTCACCGCGCTCTTGTGCGGTCAGGTGCTGCGAGCTGCCGACCACGCCGACTCGCCCGACACCAGCGAGGGCAACCTCGACATCAACGACCTCTACGTCTTCAACCGCGGCGACAACATCGTCTTCGCGGTGACCGTGGCCCCCCTTCTCACACCCGGGGAAGCGACGGAGCAGGCGTTCCTGAACCCGGAAGGCCTGTACCAGATCAAGCTCGACCGGGAGCGGGACGGCGTGGCCGAGGCCGTGATCCAGGTGACGGCGGCCGGCACGGGAACGGAGCAACTCGTGAGCGTGCGCGGCCCCCTCGCCGTCGATGGCGCGGAGGATCGCCTTCTCGACGCGCCGGGTCTGCGGGGGATGTTCAATACGACCCTGTCGGAAGGCGACGTGCAGGCGTTCGTCGGACCCCGCGACGACCCGTTCTTCATCGATCTCTTCGGCGACCGTAGCGTGACCAGCGTTCTCAACGCGGCCTTCTCCCAGGCCCTGGGCGAGCCGGTCGGGAATCCGGACGAGCAGACGTTCGCCTTCGATCCGCAGGCAATGGATGATCTGGCCGGACTCAACACGCTGGCCATCGTCGTCGAGATGCCCAAGCAACGCATCGCCGACGCGCTCGGCATCGGGACCGACGGCGTCTTCTACGCCTGGGCGACCACCGGCATCCGCAACTGACCTTCCTCCGGAGATCCCATGTCTACGCTACGAACGCTACGGATGAGCGCGCTCGCGCTCCTGTTCACGACCCTCCCCGCGTGCGACGATGGTGACCCTGTCGATGCGGGACCCGACCCCATGATCGCCGCGAGCACCGATCGGCTCGATTTTGCCAGCCTCGACGTCGCTTTCGGGGCCGGCGCCCCGATGTCGGTGGAACTCCGCAACGACGGCGCTGCCGTGTTGACCGTGTCGGACGTGATGCTCGCCGGGAGTGCTGCCGGTGCGTTCGTCTACGAGGGCATGGGCGCCTTCGTCCTGGCACCGGGAGAGACGCGTCCTCTGGTGGTTGCGTTCGACCCGGATGTCGCCGGCACCGCGGAGGCGGTGCTGCGGATCCAGTCGGACGATCCGACCACCTCCACGCTGGAGATCGATCTCGTCGGCGAGGGAGCATCGGCCCCGTATCGTCAGGTGGACCGCATGGGCATTCCCGCGCTCAACACCGTCTTCAACCATCCGCCGGTGTTCAGCAAGACGGCGTACAACACCGCGACGCCGGCGGACGACCTGGCCTCCTACCGCGCCCAGTTCGAGACCGTCCTCGGCGCCGTGGCCAACCCGGATCCGGTCGCGACCGCTGCGCTCCTCCTCCCGGACGAGCTGCCGGTCTCGCTCGGTGCCCCCACCACGCGCTTCGCCGAGCTCACCGGTCGGGCACTGGCGGACGACGCCGTCGATGTGGCGCTGACGGTGACGGTGGGCGTACCAGCCCTGCAGAGCGACAACGTGGACGCGAACGATCGCGCGTTCTCGACCACCTTCCCCTACCTCGCCACGCCCAACTGAGCTGCAGGAGGCGGACGATGATCCGACGCACCTTCCCGCTGCTGCTCCTCGTGGCCGGCGCCGCGTGCAGCCCGCCGACCCCGACCGAGGGTCCGGACGCACAGCTCGTGACGCCCGAGGTGATGCAGCAGGCGCTGACCAGCCGGCCTCCGGCCCGGCTCACCCTGTCGGACGAGATCGACTTCTTCCAGGGCCGACTGGCCGACCGGGGAGAGGATCGACTGGCGCGCACGCGGCTGTTCGCCGCGTACCGTCTGCGGTTCCAGGCCTACCAGCAGGACGGCGACCTGCGGGCGGCGGAGGAGGCGCTCGCGGATCTTCCAGCCGCTGCCCTCCCCGGCGCCCGTGCGGCCCTGGACCTGGACCGGCACCGCTTCCGGTCCGCCGAGGCGAGCGCGGAGCGGGCCCTGGCCGCGGCCCACGGCGATGCACGCGAGGACGCGCGCCGGAGGCTGTTCGACGTCTATCTCGCCGTGGGGCGCTACGACGACGCCGTGGCCCAACTGGAGCGGACCCAGGACCGCGACGGCTTCGGCTACGTGGTGCGGGCGGCCCGTCTCCAGGATCGCCGTGGGGACGTCGCGGGCGCGCGGGCGCTGCAGGCGCGCGCGGTGGAGCTGGCACGCACGCACGCCGAACCGCCGGCCGTGCAGGCGTGGAGTCTGGTGTCGCTGGCCCATCTGGAGCACCACTCCGGCCACCCCGCGCGCGCGATCCCGCTCCTCGAAGAGGCGCTGAGGCTCCTGCCGGGGTACCCGGCCGCCTTCGAGGCGCTGGGCTGGATCGCGTACGGTGTGGATCGCGACCTCCCGACCGCGCGCGTGTTGTTCGACAGGGCCGTCGAGGGAGGAGGTCATCTGAGCCTTCTGCTGACGCTGGCCGACATCGCCGCGCTCGAGGGAGACGACGCGGAAGCCGGACGCATCCGGGGGCGTTTCCTCACCGCCGCCCGAGCGGATACCGCCACGACGAGGCTGTACCGACCCGCTCTCGCGCTGCAGCTCGCGGAGCACGACGCCACCGTGGGCGAAGCCTTGCGGCTCGCGGAGGCGGACCTGCGCCAGCGACGCTCGGCCGAGGCCGTGTCGACCTATGCGTGGGTGCTGCACCGGGCCGGACGCCCGGCAGCAGCGCGCACCCTGTTCGCGGAGGCGCTCGAGTGGGGCATGCCCGCGCCCGCGGTGCACCTGCTGGCGGGCCGCGCGGCGTGGGAGCGCGGGGAGCGGTCCCGGGCCCGGCACCTGCTCGAGTATGCGTTGTCGGCCGAGACCGAGATCGGGCCTGCCGACGCCGAGAGGATCCGTACACTGCTCGATGGTGGATCCGGGCGGGAGGGGTCGCGCGACGGTCCGCGGGGCAGCCGCGGTGTCGGCGCGACGTAGCGGAGGACGGCGGCGGGGGCCCGCTTGCCGGGACCTCCACTCGACGAGAGCATAGGGGGCCACGTCGTGTGCTACCGTCTTCCGGAGGTGCCGTGCCGAGCCACGAGGATCGCCCCAACGCGCTCGATCTCGAACACCTGCGCTGGCCCGAGGTCCGGCAACGCCTGAACCAGGGCTTCCGCACCGTGGTCTTCGCCTGTGGCGCGGTCGAGCAGCACGGGCCCCATCTGCCGCTGCTCGTCGACGCGGAGCACGGGACCCGGCTGGCGCGGGAGGTGGCCGTGCGCCTGGGCCGGACGCTGGTCGCGCCCACCATCCGCGTCGGCTGCTCCGACCACCACCTCGCCTTTCCGGGCTCGCTCAGCATCCGCAGCTCCACGCTCTCGGCGCTGCTGCACGACTACTGTGCCAGCCTGGCGCACCATGGATTCGAGCGCGTGTGCATCATCCCCTCCCACGGAGGCAACTTCCGCATCGTCGAGTCGGCCGTGCCGGCGTTGCGTGAAGCCTTCCCCGACGTGCGTGTCGACGGCTTCACGGACCTCATGGGCCTGATGCGCGTGTGGACGGACGTGACGGAGCGTCACACGGGCCTGGGCGAACGCGTAGGTGGGCACGCCGACATCGCCGAGACCGCCATCCTGCTGGCGCTGCACCCCGACCTCGTGCGTCCGGACCTGGCCGAGGCGGGCTATCAGGGGGAGCTCTCGCGTGAGGCCTTCGACCGCATGATCCGCGACGGCTTCGACACGGTCTCGCCCAACGGCATCCTGGGCGATGCGCGCGGCGCCACGGCCGCGCTCGGCGAGGCGTTGATCGACGCGCTCGCCGACTTCATCGCGGACGGGTTCGGCGCAGCCGCCTCGGAGGCGGCATGAGCCGCGGGAGGCGGTGGGCCATCGCGCACGGAACGGGGTGGATCGCCTGTGCGGCGCTCGTCCTGTCGCCCCAGGGCGTGTCCGCCCAGGATTTCGGGATCGGGGCGCTGTTCGAGAAGGCGCGCGGCATCGCGCTCGCGTTCCAGTTCGGTGAGCTGCAGAGCGGCAACCTGGAGTCCGACGACTCGTGTCCTCTGGGCGCCGTATGCGGCGCGTCGGCGGAGCTGCTGATCGATCTTGCGGACTTCGGCGGGGACGTGTCGGTCGAGCTGGGGCTCTCGGCGAGCTACTGGCGCGGTTTCCGCTCGTCCGACCCACGGCTCGACCTGCGCGGCTCCGTGCGCAACTTCCCGACCATCGCCGCCTACATGTCCAAGGACCTGGATCCGTGGTCCCCGTACGCCGGCTTGTCGTTCGGGCTGTCGGACCTGTGGAACGCGCAGGCGTACGACGCCGACGGCGCGGTCTATCCCCTGGACGGCCAGACCTTCGACTGGAGCGCCGTCGCGGGTCTGGGCTACGGGCTCGGGCCGGCGATCGTGATCTCGGAGATCCGCTACGCCTGGCGCACGTTCTCCAGCCTGACGTGGACCCTGCCGGGCGGGAGCGAGGTGCTGCCGGCGGGCTTCCCGCGGTCCCTTGAATTGAGCGGATTCAAGATGAGCGTGGGGCTCCAGTTCCAGTTCCAGGACGCGAGCTGAGCCGACGCAGCAGATGCTGCGATCGGCGAGGTCGAAGTCCTTCAAGCGCGAACGATTCGCGGGCGCGGAGAGGTCGCTCCGACTCCCGCACAGGTCGGTAGGCACACTCCCGACAGAGCGTTCCGAGCGGAACCGCTATCCATCACCGGTCCCCTTCGGTACACTCGATCCGGAGTCTCTCGAATGCGCTCCCTTCGCAGCGTATGTCTTGCGGTCCTCGCCCTCGGTCTCGCCGCCCCCCTCGCGGCACAGAGCGGAAACGGGCCCTGGATGGTGCGGATCCGTGCCCTCTCCCTGACGCCCGCCGACCAGTCCGATGCCATCCCGTCGCTCAACGTGCCCGCGGACGCGATCACGGTGAGCTCCAAGGTCTTCCCGGAGATCGATATCGTCCGCTTCTTCGGCCCCCACTTCGCCGCAGAGCTCGTGCTCACCTATCCGCAGGAGCACGACGTGGAGTTGAGCGGCACGAAGATCGGCACCTTCAAGCATCTGCCGCCGACGCTGCTGGCCCAGTACCACCTCCTCGCGGAGGGACGGCTGCGTCCCTACGTGGGTGCCGGCGTCAACCTCACGTTGATCTCCGACGTCGACCTGAACGTGCCCGGCGTCGGTGCGCTCGACCTGGAGGACAGCTCCGTCGGTTGGGCCGTGCAAGCGGGCGCCGACGTGGCCCTCCAGGAGGGCTTCTTCCTCAACGTGGACGTCAAGAAGGTCGCCATCGGATCGGACGTGCTGGCGGGCGGCTCCGCCGTGTCTGCCGTGAAGGTGGATCCGTGGCTGATCAGCGTCGGCCTGGGCCTGCGCTTCTGAACCACCGGGTCGTCCCGTGTGCCAGCCCCGGGCCCGAGCGGGTCCGGGGCTCCACGCATCCGGCGTCGCCCTCGACGGAGGCGGCGCGAACCGTCATCCTTCGCGCAGCCGACGGTGTGGGAGCACCACCGCTCCGATGCCGCTCCATCGCCTCCGCCCCGCTCTCCTCATGGCGCAGGTCGTCACCGCCACCTACCGCGATCCCGCTCGCGCCGAGGCTGCCCTGGCGCTCCTCGAAGCCCACGGGATCCCGCGCGCGCACGTCCGGGTGGAGACGACCCGCTTCGACCTCTCCCCGCAGCCCGGGCTGTCGGGCGTCACGGGGGCGCCTTCGTTCGCGCTCGTCGGCGCCGGCGTGGGCGGCGCGATCGGAGGGCTGGTGGGTCTGGGCGTCTCGCTGGGGTGGATTCCGCTGGCGAATCCCGGGCTGCTCGGCACGCTGTGGTTCGCCGCCGTCGCGCGCGGCATCATCGGTGGCGGCGGGCTGGGGCTGATCGTGGGCTTCGTCCTCGGGCTCGGGTACTGGGGCGCCGAGGAGGAGCCGGCCGCGCGACCCGATCTGACGCCGGTGACGCTGCTGAGCGTGGAGCACCCCGATTCCCGGGTCCAGGCACGGACCCTCCTCTGGAAGACCGGCGCGGACCAGATCTCGGGGTAGCGGATGCAGTCCGGGGAAGCGGCCGGGGCCCCCGATGCCGTGGGATGGATCCGGCGCGCCTGCCCGAGGCGCGGACCGCCGTGCGCCCGGCTCCGCCTCAGGCGTCGGCGCCGCCCAGGATGCGGGCCAGCGTCGCCAGGTCGATGTTGCCCCCCGACACCACCGCCACCACCCGCCCGGGACCGGCCCGCCCGGAGAGGGCCGCGGCCACCGCCGCCGCCCCCGCGCCCTCCGCCACCACCCGGTTGCGCTCCACGAGGAGGCGGACGGCCGCGGCCACGTCCGCGAGCGGCGAGACGATCGAGCCGGCCAGGACGCTGCGGGCGAGCGGCCACATCTCCGGCAACACGCCGCGGGAGCCGATCCCGTCCACGAAGCTCGGCACCCACTCCACCCCCTGGGGCGACCCGGCCGCGAGGGACGCGGCGAACGGGGCGGCCGTCTCCACCTCGGCGGCGTAGACCGGTGTGCCCGGCTTGAGCGCCTGGACGGCACAGGCGATCCCGCAGCTCAGGGCACCACCCCCGTAGGCGACCACGACGGCGTCGACGTCCGGCAGATCCTCCACGATCTCCAACCCGATGGTGGCGTTGCCGGCGAGCACGCGCGGATCGCTCACGGGATGCACGAAGTAGCCGTCCACGTCGGGATGGCCGTGCTCGACCAGCACCTGCCACCACTCCGCGAACGGCTTGGGGATGGTCTCCCCCCCGAGCCGGGCGATGGCATCCAGCTTGGTGCGCGGCGCGCTCTCCGGGACGACCACCCGACAGGGCACGCCCAGTCGGCGGGCATTCCACGCCACGCCCTGTGCCATGTTGCCGGCCGATGCGGTGTAGACGCCGTCCTGGAGTCGGTCGCGCGGGGCGCTCGCCAACGCGTTGCTGGCGCCGCGCAGCTTGAACGAGCCGATGGGCTGCAGGTTCTCGAGCTTGAGCCACACCTCGGCGGGACCGCCTTCGGCGTTGAGTCGAACGAGAGGGGTGCGCACCGCTGCGCCCGCGATCCGGTCGCGGGCGAGGTGGATCTCCTCCAGGGGCACGGGTTCGAGCGGCTTCATGGCGCGAACATGCCGGGCGCCCGGTGACCGAGTCAAACGAGCCTCCGCGGCTGCGCGAGTGGAGGGCAATCCGTACGTTGAGCGTCCCGTCCCCGAACGCTCTCGAGATGCATGCACCGTCGGCTCCGGTTCCGACCCGCGTTCCTCGGCTTCGCGCTCCCCGCCATCCTGGGCGCGTGCGGCGACGCCGTGCCGCCACCCGCACCGGGCGATCCCCTGCCGGGCCTGGAGGCCGGCGCCCTGGAGGCCTTCCAGGCCGGGCGCGCGCTCTTCGACCGGGACTTCACGGAGGTGGAGGGGCTCGGCCCCCTGTTCAACCAGCGGCGCTGCTCGTCCTGCCACGACGTGCCCACCCTGGGGGGCAGCGGGGTGGAGGCGGTGCGGAAGGCCACGCGCTGGGAGGACGACCGCTGCGACCTGCTGCGGGCACAGGGAGGCGACAACCTGCAGGCGCGGGCCACGGCGGCGTTGTCCGCCCACGGCATCCTGCGGGAGGACCGCCCCGCGGAGGCCACGGCGGCCGTGGATCTGGCGGCGCCCGCCCTCTACGGGCTCGGGCTCGTGGACCGCATCCCCGAGGCGGCGTTGCTGGCGGGGGAGGACCCCGAGGATGCGAATGGCGATGGGATCCGGGGCCGTGCCGCCCGCGACGCCGCAGGCCGCGTGCTGCGCTTCGGACGCAAAGGGGACGCGCCGGATCTGCGGGGCTTCATCGCCGGCGCGCTGATCGAGGAGATGGGGCTGACGACCGCCGAGCACCCCGCGGAGCGGGGCCCGAACGGCGCTGCGCTACCGGACGGCGTCGACCCGGCGCCGGATCCCGAGGTGCCGGACGCCAGCCTCGACCTGCTCGTCGCGTACGTGTCCGGCCTGGCGCCCGTCGCGCCGGAGCGGCTGGAGACCCGCGCGGCCGCCGACACCGTGCGGGCCGGGGAAGCCGTCTTCGAGGCGATCGGATGCGCCTCGTGCCATCGGCCCGAGCTCCAGACCGGTCCGGATCCGGATCCCGTGTGGGATGAACGACCGGTCCGCCTGTATTCCGATCTGCTGCTCCACGACCTGGGCCCCGAGCGGGCGGGGATCTGTGGAGCCGACGCGGGCCCCAGCGAGGTGCGCACGGCGCCGCTGATGGGACTGCGCCTGCGCCCGTCCCTGCTCCACGATGCGTCCACCCAGCGCCTGGAGGGTGCGCTGACCGTCCATGGCGGCGAGGCCGCGAACGCGCGCGCGCGCTTCCTGACCCTCGACCCGGAGCGCCGCTCGGCTCTCCTCCGTTTCCTGTCCACGTTGTAGACTGCGCACAGACGATCGGGTATCCACCGGGAGGCTCCCATGCGTGTCCACCGCTTCACATTCCTGCTCTGCGCGCTGACCGTCCTGCCAGGTGCGTCGCTCCTGCACGCCCAGGACACGTCCGCGGCGGAGTGGCCGCCCGTGGCCACCTTCTCGATCCTGGGCTACGACTCGGCGACCGGGGAGGTCGGCGTGGCGGTGCAGTCGCGCGTCTTCTCCGTGGGCAACGGCGTCGTCTGGGGCGAGGCCGGTGTGGGCGTGGTGGCCACCCAGGCCATCGTGGACGTCAGCTACGGACCGCAGGCGCTCGAGCTGCTGCGGCAGGGGCTCAGCCCGGAGGAGGTCGTGCGGCGTGTGTGGGAGGGGGATCCCGATCCCCGGCCCGGGGACTGGACCAAGCAGGGGCGGCAGTTCTCCGTGATGAGCGCGGACGGGCGGGTGGCCACCTACACCGGGCCGGAGGCGAGCGAGTGGGCGGGACACCGGATCGGCCGCTGGTGCTCCGCGCAGGGCAACATCCTGGCGGGTCCCGAGGTGGTCGACGGCATGGTCCGCGCGTTCGAAGAGACGGAGGGTCACCTCTCCCTTCGTCTGCAGGCTGCGCTGGAAGCCGGTCAGGCCGCCGGGGGCGACCGGCGGGGGATGCAGTCGGCGGCCATGCTGATCGTCAAGGAGGACGGCGGCGTCTGGCTCAACAACGACGTGGTGCTGCGCCTGCAGGTGGACGACGCCGAGCAGCCGCTCGCGGAGCTCCGGCGCCTGGTGGAGATGGCCGCGGCGCAGCGGGAGCGGATCCAGCGCTCGCGCCGCTGAGTCGTGTGTTCAAGGAGCGGTCCCGTCGGGATCCTGGCGGGACCGCCCGCCGATCCGCTCAGGGCACCCGCGTCCACACCAGGACCGCTCCACAGGGGTCGTTGAAGCGGCCCGGGACCCCGCCCCGGTAGACCTCGATGCCCTCGATGTGGGCGGGGTCGAGGATCAGGTCGTAGACCCGGATCTGGGACTTCACGCCGTCCAGGAACAAGGACGGATCGCACATGCCGCCCTGGCGCAGGGACACGGCGTTGCGGAAGACCACCCGCGCTCCGCTCACGCCGTCCTGGATGACGCTCACACCGGGCAGCCCGTCGAGGAGCTCGGTGACGTCGCGGATCCGGCGCTCCTCGACGTCCTCACGGGTGAAGAACACGCCACCCGAGCCCCCGGCCCGGCGTAGATAGAACCCGCGTGTCTCCAGCACGCGGGAGCGGACCGTCACCGTGAGCGGGGCCAGCTCGACCGGCTCGACCGCCAGCGGCACGCTCACCTGCAGGGACTCGTCGTCGCGCAGCTCGAGGGTGTCGGTGCGCGAGGTGTAGCCGACCCGCCCGACCGAGAGGACCACCGTTCCTGGCGCAAGGTCCTCGAGCACGAAGGCCCCTGCGGTATCGGTGAAGGTCCAGGGCCGCCGTCCTTCCACCTGGACCCAGGCGTCCGCCAGCGGAGCCTCCGGGCCCCGGCCGGCGTCGAACACGATCCCCACCACGCGGGCCGTTCGGAGCCCCGACCCGGGTGCGGCCGCCAGCAGCGCCGGAGCCAACAGGGCCAGCACACCGAGGGCGGACCCCGCGGCCCGCCGGGGTGGGCGTTGCGCCCAGGACCGGCTGCGTAGCGAAGTAGGGATGCGCACGAGGTCCTCACCTGGACAAGGGACGCTTTCCCGCTCTGACACCGCTCCGGGCCGCGGCGTTGCGGGTCACCGGAGCGGAAACGGGGTGGCCCCGGACGAGGCCACCCCGCTCCATCACCTACGACACCACCGTCGAGGCAGTGACGTCAGCTCTTCGGGAGACAGCGCTGCTGCGCGTCGTCCTCGATGTTGGCGTTGTTGATGGCCTCGTCGTCGGCGATCGCGAATTTGATCGGCCGGCTGGCGGGCCGTTCCGGATCGTTCATGGCGGCGAAGACCTCCCGGGTGAGCCCCAGGCGCGCCAGGTCGGAGGCGCGGATGCCCTCCATGAACGTCTCGGCGAACCGCTCGTGCAGCAGGTACTCGAAGACCAGATCCGAATCCGTGGTGGCCGCATGCGGCGTAAGTCCCGCCGCCGAGCGCAGCGCGTTGATCCGGTCCATGGCCTCCCCGAGCTCCCCGCGACGCCAGTAGACCTCGGCCTCGATCAGCCGCATCTCCTCCGAGTCCACCAGGGGGATGTCCGATCCGCGCTCGTTGTACTTCCACTGACTGTAGTGCGGGGTCACGCCGTCCACGCCGATGGCCCCGTCGTACCAGATCGGCACGCGCGGGTCCAGCTCGTCCGTGTAGGGATCGCGCAGGCCGACCACATCCTGGTCCACCAGGTGCCACCACTTCTCGCGGACCCCCGCCGCCCGGTTGAAGTCCCGGGTCGTGAGCGTCACCAGCGAGTTGTTCTGGCGTCCGCTGTTCTCCGAGAACAGCGACAGCTTCTCGAACCCGTCGGGAATCTGCTGCGCGTCGGCCAGCGCCAGGTCGTACTGACCCAGCAACAGGTGCGCGCGGGCACGCATCGCGGTGTTGACGGTGACCCATTCGGTCGCACCCGCCGCCTGGGCGGTGGCGATCGCGTCCGTCAGAGCCGTCACCGCCCGCTCCAGCACCTGCTGGTCCGACACCGCCTCTCCGCTGGGATCGACGGGTGCCTCACAGAAGGCCTGGCCTACCAGCACGCGTGAGATCGCGCCTGCCGAGCGCACCTGCGCCGTCAGCGGGCTGGACGCGGCCTCGGCTTCGCCCAGGACGCGAACGAAGCGGGCTTCGGCGTCCTCGGCGAACCACTGCACGCGCATCAGCGTGTTGTATACCGCATCGACATTGGGCTGGTTGGCATAGGTGAACCGCCCATGGTCCACGTCGTCGTACTGTGCCCAGGTCCCCGTGTGCTGGTAGACGTCACCCAGCAGCTCGGTCTGGATCACGTACTCGTCCATCGTGGAAAACAGGTCTCCCTCCACGCCGGACGCCACCGCGGCCAGGGCGCCGTCCAGATCCTCGGAGGTGTAGCGTTGAGGATCCGAGACGTCCAGGAGGCTGTCACATCCGGAGGTCCCCACCGCCAGCAACACGGCGCCGGTCGCGACCCGGATGAGGTTCTTGGTCATCATCTGCCTCCTCCTCAGAACGCGGTCCGCAGGGTGAATGTGAACTTCCGCGGTTGGGGCATGGCCAGGAAGCCGCTGAAGTTGCTGTCGTCTCCGCCGCGGTAGGCCATGCTGGGGTCCCAGCAGTTGCAGTCGTCCCACCACCAGAGGTTGTAGCCGGCCAGCGACACGGACGTGCGGCCCGCGCCGATCCGGTCCGACAGGGACGCCGGCAGCGTCCAGCTCAGCGAGACCTCCTGGATCCGGATCTGGTCGCGGCTGTCGTAGGCGCTGACCAGCGTCCAATAGTTCAGGATGGAGTCCGTGGCCGGGGTCGGGTCTCCGGCCGCGTCCAGCGTCCGCAGATACTCGTCACCCGCGCGCTGGCGCACGCGGTACGGGCGATCGCCGTTCGAGAAGGTGGCTCCCCATTCGCCCCGCAACTGACCGTAGATGCGGAAGTCCCCGAAGGTGAGCGTGTTCGAGAAGGCGCCGTTGTACTTGGGCAGCGGCTGCCCGCGGAACACGGCGGTGTCGGAGCGGCTGTGGGTGCGGGTGGCGGCGTCCCAGCCCGTGATCTCACGATCGAACAGCGCGCCCACCGGATAGCCTTCGCGGAAGTTGCCCAGTCGGCCACGATCGGCCGTGGGCCCCAGGTCGACGATCTCGTTCTGGTTCCAGTCGAAGTTGACGTTGGTGTTCCAGCGCAGGTTCTGGTTCGCGATCGGCGTGGCGTTGAGCGACACCTCGACGCCCTGGTTGGAGATCTCGCCGACGTTCTGCAGCTGTGCCTGGCTGAAGCCCTCGCTCGGCGGCAGCTGGATCTGCAGCAGCGCGTCCTTGGTGCGCGCGTTGAAGTAGGTGAACGTCAGACCCAACCGGTCCTCCAGGAAGCCGGCGTCGAAGCCCACCTCGATCTCCGAGGTCTTCTCGGGCTCGAGGTCGGCGTTCCCCGGGTTGAGCGGGGTGACGCCCGGTGCGTCGTTGAGCACCGCCGTGGCGTCGTAGGTCTGGAACTGGTCGAAGGCGCCGGGGAACTTGCCTGCCTGGCCCCACGCCGCACGCAGCTTCAGGCTGCTCACCATGTCGGGCAGGATATCGTCCTCGGAGGTGAGGTTGTACGCCAGGTCCGCCTTGGGGTAGGCCTGCAGGCCGTAGTTGGCGCCGAAGGCGCTGTTGCCGTCCACGCGCATGCCCACCGTGGCGAACAGGCGATCATTGAGCTCGAAGCGGTTCTGCCCGAACACCCCGATGTTGACGGTCTCGGCGAAGTTCTCATCGCCGAACGTGTTGGCGGCGCCGCCCACGGTCGTCACGCCCGGCCCGGCGAAGCCCAGCCCGGTGGCCATCGAGACCTCGGTGGTCTCGCGGAAGCCCTGCGCACCGAAGGAGAAGTCGCCGCGCAGCGCATCGCTCAGACCGTACTGCAGGTTGCCCAGATACTCGGCCGTGAAGGTCCGGCCCGTACGGTACCCGATGTTCCGCTCACCCACCTCACCCGTGTAGACGTAGAAGAAGCCGAACGGGAGCAGGCGCGTCTTCTGCTCGTCGATCTGGTCCACGCCGAAGGTGAGCCGGTGGGTGAAGTTCTGCATGGGGGTGAAGTTGACGTTCAACCCGCCCGTCCAGCGGCTGGCGTCGTCGAAGGTCCTCACCTCCTGGATGTTCCGGACCGGGATCCAGGGCTCGCCGTAGGGCGCCTCGGCCGTGGCCTTCTTCGGGTCACCGATGGTGGCGTTCCCCAGCAGGGACATCCAGTTGTTGCCGGACTGGAGCGCCCAGATCCGGTTGCGGGCGTAGGCGCTGTTGATGCCCACGGACCATTTGTCGCTCGCGGTCCAGTTCAGGTTCACGCGCATGTTGCCGCGCTTCTGGTCGTTGGGCTTGATGGAGCCTTCTTCGTAGTTGAAGCCACCGGACACGAAGTAGGTGATGTCCTCTCCGCCGCCCGACGCGGTCAGGTCGTACGTGTTGACGAGTCCGTTCTCGATGAGGCTCTCGTTGGCGTCCAGCGCGCGCGTGCCGTCCGTCCCGACGAAGTTGGGGTACAGCGTGGTCGGGAAGTTGGCCCGGTGCCGGTTGAAGCCGACCGTGGTGGAGAACGTGAACTGCGGCGCCGAGTTGGACCGTCCCTTCTTGGTGAAGATCTGGATCACGCCGCCCGACGCCTCGGAACCGTAGAGCGTGGCCGCGGCCGCGCCCTTGAGCACCTCGATGCGGTCGATCTCCTCCGGATTGATGTCCGAGAGGCGGTCCTCGCCGGCTCCACCAGAGAAGGCGCAGCACGTGGCCTGTGCGATCCCGCCCCACTCCTCCTGGTTGGCGTTGACGCGCACGCCGTCGATGTAGATGACCGGGCGGGTGTTCAGCTCGAAGGTGGACGTCCCGCGGATGCGCAGGTCGCGGCCGGCGCCCACGCCGCCCACGACTCCGACGGAGCGAACGCCGGGGATGCGGGCCTCCAGCGCCTGGCTGAAGCCCTCCACCGGCACGTTCTCCTGCACCTGCGAGAGATCCACGCTGGCGATGGAGTTGCCGAGCTTGCGCTTGGAGACGGCGCCGGCGGTGCCCGTCACCACGACCTCATCCAGCGCGATCGCGCTCAACTCGAGCGCGAAGTCGGATACGGCGGTCTGGCCGGCGGACACGGTGACCTGCGTCTCGGCCGTCTTGTAGCCGATGTAGGTGACCCGGACCGTGACGGTGCCCGTGGGCACACCCGTGACGAGGTAGCGTCCCGACGCGTTGGAGAGGCCGCCGCGGGACGTCCCGTCGATGCTCACCTGGGCGCCGTTGATGGGCTGCCCGTTGGTGATGTCCGTCACCTGGCCGGTGACGGCGCCCGTCTGCTGCGCAGCGGCGGCCACGGGCAGGAACGCGAAGGAAAGCAGGACCAGCAGTGTGGCCGGATGGACTCCCGGCCTCGAACGAAGAGTGCGCATAGTCGACTCCGTGCGGGTTGCAGGATACGACGGTACCGGTCACACCTCTGGCGGGAGGGAGGTGTGTGGGGAGAACCAACGCTGCAGACTACTCCCGGCGCGCCGCGTCTGTCAAACGCTTACGTCGTTGCGGCGGGCGGGTTTCGGGCGTGCGCAACGGGGGCGGCGAGCCCCACTCCGCCAACCGGCGCCGGTGGCGGCCGCCGCCGTCCTTTCCGGCCTGCCGGGTCTGGGCTACGATGACCCCGTCCACCACGCGGAGGGGAAGCATGGTCAGGAGGACCCGCAGGACCGGGCTGGGTCTGGCCGGCTGGCTCTGTGCCGCCGTGCTGGGGGCCTGCACGGAAGAGGAGCCCGAGCAGGCGCTCGTTCGACTGGACAGCCCCGACCGCACCCAGGCGGTGCTGGTCACCTCCACCGACTTCACGGTCGAAGGCGGCACCACCACCCTGCTGGAGGCGGACACGGTCACCGTATCCCTGCCCTTCGAACAGGTCTACCCGTTGGACAGCCCGGCCCGGTTCTACTCCTACGCGTCCTTCGGGGACACGCTTCCGGCCACGCTCGCCCTGACCATCTTCATCGACGAGCGGCAGTGGTTCGCGGACTCGCGGCGTCTCAACGACCCGGAGCCGGCGGGCCTGGAATTCACCTACCGGTGGTCCACGGGTCTGCTGTTCTGAGGCGGGCGCGCCACCGCGGGTCGCGCGCCCCGCGGGTCTGGCTCGGGGTGCTGTCGCTGCTGGCGGGGTGCGCCCCGCCGGACGCGGGCCTCTCCCCTCCGGTGGCGGCGGTCGGCACGGATTCCCTCACCGTGGATCGGCTGGCCGAGCTGCTGGTGCTCGCCCAGCCGCTGCCCCTCGAGCCTGCGCCGGTCGAGGCACTCGTCCGTCACTGGATCGAGGTCACCGCGCTCGCCGTCCACGTCCGGGGCGGTGGGGATCCCCTCGCCGACTCGCTGGTCACCGCCAGCCTCTGGCTGGAGCTGCGCGAACGAGCCCTGGGCGGCGCGACGCCGGCCCCGCCGTCGACCCAGGTCGCGCTGGAGGCGGGTGCGGTCGAGGTGGCCCGCGGGCTCGCCCGCACTCCCGAGCGGCCGCCGCCGGTGGACGCGCCCCTCGTGCGCACCTCGGGAGCGGTCTTCTCGGCGTCGGACCTGCGGCGCTATCTCCTCTTCCTGCCGGCGGAGGCGCACGCGGAGATCGCTGTCGCGCCGGAGGCGGAGGTGGCCGCGTTCCTGGGCTCCCTGGCCACCCGCGAGGGCGCGGCGCGCGATCGCCTCGCGGAGGTGCCGCAGTCCGTCCGCGACTCGTTGGTGCGCGCGGGCCGGGCGCGCATCGCGGACGCGCTGCAGGCGCTACGGACGCCCCAGCCCGACGCGGCCGTGCTCGACGTGGACGCATACTTCGATGCGCTCGTCGCGCGCCGGACCGACCAGGTGGCCCTGCCGCCGCTCCTCGCGGCGGCGCTGCTGGATGCGGTCGCGTGGGAGCTGGATGCGGACGGGTTGGAGCAGGCGTTGCAGCAGGCGCGCGCCCTCCTGGGCGGAGCGGGCGCGTGAGCGGCCGGCGCCGGGCGCTCGCGAGCGGCGTAGGCGTGCTCCTGACCCTCGCAGCCTGTGAGCCGGCGCCCCCGGTCGTGGCCGCCCCGGGTGCCCCGCTTCCGGCGCTCGAGGAGGCCGAGCGCGGACGCTTCCTCCTGGGCCGCGCCGTGTTCGAGCGCCTGGCCACGGAGGAGGAGGGGCTCGGCCCGCTCTTCAACGAGGCCCGCTGCAGCGGCTGCCACGATCAGCCCGCGATCGGCGGGGGAGGGCTCATCCTGGTCCGGAAGGCCACGCGTTGGGAGGAGGGCACCTGCGACCTCCTGCGTGCGCATGGAGGCGACAACCTGCAGGCGAGGGCTTCGGCGGCGTTGCAGGCCGCAGGACTGGGACCCGATCGCCTGCCTGCCGAGGCGAGCGACAGCGGCTTCGCGCTGCCCCCGCCGCTGTGGGGTCTCGGGCTTCTGGAGCGGGTTCCGGAGGCGGTCCTGCGCGCCCACGAGGACCCGGAGGACCGGGACGGGGACGGCGTGTCCGGCCGCCTGGGCCGCACGGAGGACGGGCGCGTCGGTCGCTTCGGCGGGAAGGCGGATGTGGCCACGGTGCGGGACTTCGTGGAGAGCGCGCTGCGCTTCGAGCTCGGCTTCACCACGCCTGACCACCTGGAGGAGGAAGGCCCCAACGGGCAGCCGCTCCCACCCGGGATCGATCCGATGCCGGACCCCGAGATCGACGCGGCCGGGATCACGCGCCTGGTGGACTTCATCCAGTGGCTGGCGCCTCCCGAGCCCCTGCCGCTGGCGGCCGAAACGGAGTCCCGGGGCCGTCAGGTGTTCGCCGCCGTTGGGTGCACCTCCTGCCATCTGCCCGAGCTCACGACGGCGCGGGACGGCCCTCCCTGGAGTCGTGGCGTGCGCCTGGAGCCGTGGACCGACCTGCTGCTGCATGATCTCGGCGAGCCCCTGCGCAGTGTCTGCGGTCCCGGCGCATCTCCGGTCGAACACCGTACGCCCCCCCTGTGGGGCCTGGGGCGGCGGGAGCGCTTCCTGCACGATGGGCGCGCGGGAACGGTGGACGAGGCCGTCCGGCAGCATGGTGGGGAAGCCGAGCGGGTCCGGGACGCCTACGAGGCGCTGCCGGAAGCAGAGCGAGCGACGCTGCTGGAGTGGTTGGCCGCGCGCTGAGGCGAGCAGGGGACCGCGCAACCCGCGTGGAAGCCGCCACACCGCGACTGGACCGGACGCTCCGATCCACCGATGCTTACCCTCGACGGACAACGCGCTCCCGACCCCTCTGCGCCGCCATGGATCCTGCCGACGACCTCGCGTCCGGCCTGATGCAGCTCGTGTACGTCAGCATCGCCGTCCAGCCGTTCACCGAGGACGACCTGCTGGCGATGCTGGTCCCCATCCGCATCCGCAATCAACTGCATGATGTGACCGGTCTGCTGGTCTTCCACGACGGCCGCTTCTTCCAGGTGCTGGAAGGTCCCGAGGACGCCGTCCTGACCATCTACGACCGCATCCGCGACGATCGGCGACACCACGACCTGGAGGAGCTGTACCGGGGCGAGGTCGCGCAGCGCCTCTTCGGGGAGTGGTCGATGGGGCTGGTCCACACGGACGCCATGCCCGCAGGCCCGCGCCTGGGGGTGGTCGACTTCCTGCGGAGCGGGATCGGGACGGCGCCGGGCTCCGAGGTGCAGCGGCTGCTGATCGCGTTCCGGGACGGGTTGTTGCGCGAAGACCTCGACATCTGAGGAGGCGATCCCACAGTTCGCGGGTCCACGGGCGCTCCACCGGCACGGATAAACATCCGGCGCCGCCCCGGAGCGACGGTCGGGAGCCAGCGATGACGCCCCGGAAATGGCTCAACGGCGCCACGTACGGCGGTTGTCCCCTTCGCGGTCCCTCCTGCGCCAAGGGGAATGGCGAACCCGCGGCTTGACCTTCGCAGCATGGCCGCTCAACTTTTCACACGGATTGACCCCCTGCAGGAGGCATTCATGAAGGGCATCCAGAGCTACGAGGCTCCAAAGCTCACGCAGTTCGGCACCATCCGCGAGCTGACCAAGTTCGGCGGTGGCGCGTGCAGCGATCACCCGGTGGGTGACGCCGTTACGTGTCCGACGCGTAGCTGACCGAGCAACCCGGCAGCCGGCCCCCCGACGGCGGCGCCGGAGCAGCACCGAGAGTCTGGCGCCCGTCGGGGGGCGCCAGGCTCTTTTTTTCGCGCGTTTTTTTTCGCCCGGACCTCTTCGCGCGCCTGACGTTCCCGATCCTACCTGCGGGACGTTCCCTATCCCGCAGCGACCTTCGTACCCGCAGGCGCCCGCGGATCGCACGTCGAGCGAGCGCCCGCAGGCGCCCGCTCCCCAGGGACGTTCGAACTCCCTGGGAACGTTCGAGCTCCCTGGGAACGTTCGAGCTCCCTAGAGGCGTTCGAGCCAGAGCGCGAGCGTGAGCGTCCGCCACAGTCGGACGACCTCGAGCTCGCCGGACGTGTTCTGCAGGAACGCGTCGCGCGCGTGCGCAGTCCAGTCCGATCGCACCCAGCGGGAGATGCCGCCGGGGTCGTCGGCGACGAGGGTCTGCAGACGCTGCAACTCGAAGCGTTTGAACGCGTGGAAGAAGCCGGGTCCGAGATCGGACTTCCCCACGCGCGTCTCCACCGCCGCCGGCAGGATGCCGTGGAGCGCGCGCCGCGTGATCGACCGCGTCCAGCCCTCGCGCACCTTCTGCTCCGGCGGCAGCGACAGGCACAGCTCCACCATCCGCCGGTCCATGTAGGGAAGCCGCAGGTCCAGCCCGAACCGCGCAGCCAACGGGTCGAGCACCTCCACGGTCCGGAACAGCAGCGGCCGCGTGACGAGCCGGTGATGGTGGTCGCGCTCGGACGTGACGGGGCGCTTGGATGGCGCGCGCAGCGGGTCGAGCTCGGACGCGAACGAGGGCGTCAGGAACGGCGCCCAGTCGGGGTCGCGCCCGAACGGCATCGGTGCGGCGGGCGTCCGCCCCCGCAGCCGCCGGAGGAGGGTGGGGAGGCCGGTGGCGTCGAGGCGGGGCCCCAGCGTCTGGTAGCGCAGCAGCTCACGGAGCGTGGGCTTCCACGGCCGCCCACTGCGCGCCCCCCACGCCGACAGCTCGCGGCGTAGCCGCAGGAGCTGCCCCCTCCGGGCGTACTCGGCGAACGCGCCCAGGCCGTGGGAAACCACCGTGTCCCCGTCGTAGCCGTCCAGCAGGACGCGCGCGCCGTGTGCCTGCGCCCGCGGAAACAGACCCCAGCTCAGATGCAGGTTGGGTGCGGGATTGGGCCGGTCGAGCAGGGCGACCACCTCGTCGTGGTCCGCCAGCGGGGAGAAGCGATCCGCGTGCAGCAGCTCGGAGCGCGCGGGCCAGGCCTCCAGCACGGCCCGCAGATAGGGCTGCTCGTCGGAAGCGGCGACGTCGTCGTACACGCCCGACAGCGTGACCAGCGGGTCGCTCACGCCGGCCTCGCGCCGGATCCACCCCGCCGCCGACACGATGGAGGAGGAATCGAGGCCGCCACTCAGCATGGCGGCAACCGGCGCGTCCGACCGGAGCCGCACGCGCACCGCGTCCAGGAAGACCGCGCGGAACTCCTCCTCGACCTCCGCGTCGCTGGCGGGGGCGTGGACGCGCGTGGGATCCGGCTGCCACCAGGCTTCGGTGCGCACGCCCCGCCCGTCCACCTCCAGGCGATGCCCCCAGGGCAGCGCCCGCACGTCGCGGAAGATGGTGCAGGCGGGATCGTCCACCACGGGAACCAGCAGGTGGAGGGCGACGCCGGAGGGATCGAGCGCGTCCCCGACCCACGGGAGCGTGCGCAGCGCCTTGACCTCGGACGCGAAGGCGAACCCGTGCGCGTCCGACCAGGCATGATAGAGCGGCTTGATGCCCATCGCGTCGCGTGCCCCGTGCAGCCGACCCTCCCGACCGTCCCAGAGCACGAACGCGAAGTCGCCGAGGAGACGGGGAAGGCAGGCGGGCCCCCAGCGCTCCCACGCCGCCAGCAACAGCGCGGCGTCGGGCAGCGGCGGATCGGCGTGCCGGTCGAGACCGAGCGCGTCCAGCAGCGCGGGCCGGTTGTCCAGACGCAGGTCGGCGGTGAGCACATGGACGCCGGACCGCGAGGACAGGGGCAGCCGTTCGTGACGGGCCTCTGGCGTGGTGATCCGGTGGGCGCAGCCCAGCCCCACCGCTCCCTCCCGCCAGACGTGCAGACCATCCGGGCCGCGGTGGGCCAGCGTGGCCGCCATGGCGTCGAGGAGCGACGGGTCGACGGCGCGACCGTCCGGATGGAAGAGACCGAAGATCGCGCTCATGGAAGGGAGGCGGAGGACTCGCTGGCGAAGGGGGCGGAGCCGCCGGGGCTCCGGTCCCCCCTGCCAGGACGGCGGTCGGGACCGGCGCTCAGGGGGCCGGCGTCACGCGTACGGGGCAGACCTTGAGCTCGGCCGTGTGCGTGACCGGATCGTAGCCGCCTCCGGTGAGGTTGTTCACCGGCACGTCGTTGAAGCTGAAGGATGCGAAGACCGTGCCCCGTGGCGAGCGGTTCGTGGCCCTGACCCGGATGTTGACGCACCCGCGGGGGCTGGCGAGCTCGGCCCAGCCTCCGTCCGCGAGGCCCCAGGCCGCCACGTCATCCGGATGGACCTCGAGCACCTCCTCCGGCAGGAGGTAGTCGATGCCGGCTGCGCGTCCGGTCTGGGTGCGGGTATGGTAGGACGCCAGGCGTCGCCCGGTGGTGAGCCACACCGGGTAGTCGGACGAGATCGTCTCGGCCGGATCGCGGTAGCGCACGAGCTTGAACAGCCCGCGTCCGCCCTCGATCGGGAAGTCCTCCTCGTGCAGGCGGGGCGTGCCGGGATGGCCGGGCTCGGGCACGGGCCACTGGTACTCGCCGTGTTCGATCCGGTCCCAGTCGAGCCCGGCATAGATCGGCGACACCGCGCACAGCTCGTTGAAAACCTCCTTGGCGGAGGCGAAGCCGAAGCCCTGGAAGCCCATGCGCTGCGCGAGCTGGTCGATGATCCACCAGTCCGGACGGGCCTCTCCGGGAGGCGGCACGGCGGCCCGCAGGCGCTGTACGCGCCGCTCCGTGTTGGTGCAGACGCCGTCCGTCTCGGCCCAGGCGCTGGCCGGGAAGACCACATCCGCCAGCGCGGCCGTCTCGGTCATGAAGATGTCGATGACCACCAGGCAATCGAGGCTCTCCAGCGCGTGCTGGCAGTGCTGGCGGTCGGGATCGGAGACCACCGTGTTCTCGCCGTCGATGAGCATGGCGCGGATCCGGTCCCCGGCCAGCTCGAGCGCCGTGACCTTGGTCATGCCCTTCTCGAGGTCGGTGGCGCGGCCGTAGACGCGCTCGAACTTCGCCTGGTTCGCAGGATCGGTGACGGACTGGAAGCCGGCGTAGTTGTTGGGCAGCGCGCCGCAGTCCCCGGCTCCCTGGATGTTGTTCTGGCCGCGCATCGGGTTCACCCCGGTGCCCTCACGGCCGATGTGGCCCGTCATGAGCGCGAGGTTGCACAGGCTCTGCACGTTCTCGACGCCGCAGATGTGCTCGGTGATGCCCAACGTGTAGTAGATGGCTCCGCGCTCGGCCTGCGCGTACCACAACGCCGCGCGCTCGATGTCGGCCGCGGGCACCTCGCAGATGGGCGCGGCCCATTCCGGCGTGAAGTCCTTCACGTGCTCGAGGAAGGCTTCGGCCTCGCGGGTGCGGCCTTCGACGAAACCACGGTCCACCAGGCCCTCGCGCGCGATGACGTGCGCCATGGCCAGGAGCAGCGCGGTATCCGATCCCACCCGGATGGGCAGCCACAGATCCGCCAGGTCCGCCAGGCCGATCCGGCGCGGATCGGCCACGATCATGCGGGCCCCCCGCGCCAGCGCCCGCTTGAGGCGGGTCGCAGCGACGGGGTGGCACTCCGTCATGTTGGTGCCGATGCAGAAGATGACATCCGGCTTCTCCATGTCGACCAGCGGGTTCGACATGGCCCCTCTCCCGATCGTGGCCGCCAGACCGGCGACTGTGGGAGCGTGTCAGGCACGGCTGCAGTTGTCGATGTTGTTGGTGCCGAGCCCCGCCCGCATGAAGCGCTGCATCATGTAGGCGGCCTCGTGCGGCGCGCGGCCCGAGGCCACGCCGTAGACGGCGTGGCGGCCGTGCTCGGCGACCACCCGCCCCAGACCTTCGGCGGCGCGGTCGAGCGCCTCGTCCCACGTGGCGGGGCGCAGCTGCCCGTCCTCGCCGCGCACGAACGGTGTCTTGAGCCGGTCCGGGTGCTGCACGAAGTCGAAGGCGAACTGCCCCTTCACGCACAGCGCGCCCTTGTTGGCCGGGCCGTCCATGGCCGGCAGCACGCCGACGAGCACGTCGCCTCGGGTCTGCAGGTCGACGGAGCAGCCCACCCCGCAGTACGGGCAGATCGTGCGCGTGCTCTCGGTCTCTCCGGGCACGTCCTTTCGGGCCAGGGCCTTGAGGTCGCCGAGCGCGCCGGTGGGACACGTCTGCACGCACTGTCCGCAGAACGTGCAGGACGAATCCTTGAGCCAGCCCCCGAACTCGGTGGTGATCTGGGTGTGGAACCCCCGGCCCTGGATGGAGATGGCATAGTCGCCCTCCTGCTCGGCGCACACGCGCACGCAGCGGTAGCAGGAGATGCAGTTCTCGTAGTCGCGCAGGATGAACGGATTGGGATCGTCCGGTCGGCTCGTGCCCGAGCGCGCGCCTTCGAAGCGACCGGAGCGGGCCTCGTAGCGGTCGAGCAGCGTCGCCATCTCCTGCGAGGCGTAGCCGGACAACGGGTCGACATCCGTGTCGCGGTTCTCGGAGGCCACCATCTCCATGAGGACGCGGCGATGCATCTCCAGGCTGGCCGTGCGCGTACGCACCACCATGCCGGGCTCCGCGCGCGTCGTGCAGGATGCCACCGGATTGCGCGACCCCTCGACCTCGACGACGCACAGGCGACACCCGCCGAACGGATCCAGCCTGGGGTCGTAGCAGAGCGTGGGGATGTCGCGGGCGTGCCGCTCCGCCACCTCCAGGATCGTCTCGCCCGGGCGGAAGTCGACCTTCTCGCCGTCCAGCGTGAACGTGGGCGTCCGACCGTTGCTTCCGTTGGCGTTCGCGATCATCCCTGCCTCCCGGCCGGGCGGGATCCGTTCCCGCTACGGCCCACGTGATGGGCGACCTGCTCGGGAAAATACCGGAGCAGGCTCTCGGTGATCAAAGGCGCGGCCTGACCCAGGCCGCACGCGCTCGTCTTCTTCATCGTCTCGTTCAGGTCGGCGACCTCGTCCACCCACGCGTCCAGGGTGGAGGGGCCCCGACCGGAGAGCCGCTCCACCAGCCGCTGCGTGCCGATGCGGCAGGGGAAGCACTTCCCGCAGGACTCCTCCGCGAAGAACTCCATGGCGTCCCGGGCCACGGCCACCATGTCCCGCGTGTCGTCGAAGACCATGATGCCGCCTGCGCCCAGGAAGCCGCCCTTCGACCGGATGGACGGCTCGTCCAGGGTGACGGTGTCCAGGTCGGCCCCCCCGAGGAAGCCGCCCGACAGGCCCGCCATGGTGACGGCCTGGATGGCCCGCCCGGCGTGGGGACCACCCGCCCACTCCTGCAGCAGCGTCCGGAGCGGCAGCCCGATCGGCACCTCGTAGTTGCCGGGGCGGGCGATGTCGCCGGACAGGCTGATGAGCTTGGTACCCGCGTGCTCCCCCAGCCCGAGGTCGGCGTACCAGGCGCCCCCGTGCACCAGGATGGGCGGTACGGAGGCCAGCGTCTCCACGTTGTTGACCGCGGTGGGCGTGCCCTCGAACCCGTGCGTGACGGGGAACGGAGGACGGTTCCGCGGAAAGGGATGCTTGCCCTCCAGGGAGTTGAGGAGGGACGTCTCCTCCCCGCAGATGTAGGCCCCGGCGCCGCGCCGCAGATGGATGCGGAAGGAGAAGCCGGAGCCCAGGATGTCCTCGCCCAGGAGGCCCGCGCGCTCGGCGGCCGTGATCGCCTCCTCCAGGATGCGCATCGTCTCCGGGTACTCGTAGCGCAGGTAGAGAAAGCCGCGGGGCGCGCCGGTCGCGTACCCGGCGAGCGTCATCCCCTCGAGCACGGCGAAGGGATCGTGGTCCATCAGCACCCGGTCCTTGAAGCAGCCCGGCTCACCTTCGTCCGCATTGCAGACGACCGTCTTCGGCGCGCCTTCCGCCTCTGCCACCGCCTTCCATTTGCGCGCGGTGGGAAAGCCCGCTCCGCCGCGTCCGGCAAGGCGGGAGCGCTCCACCTCGGCCAGGACGTCCGCCGGACCCAGCGTGCCCAGGACCCGTTCGAGCGCAGCATAACCGCCGCTCCCGCGGTAGCCCCCCAGGGTCGCGCGCCCCGGCGTGCGGATGTGCGCGAAGACGCACTCGGTGCTGCCCGCGGGCGGGGGTGGCGGCAGGGGCGTCGGACCGCTGGACACCACGCCGCCCGGGTGCATCACCTCCACCCGGTCGCGGGTCAGGACGGGCACCGGCTCGTCGCAGCGGCCCGGGCAGGGGATGGCCAGGGGGCGGCGACCCGCGGTCTCCAGGGCCTGCATCACCTCCTCGGCGCCGCGGGTGCGGCAGACCGGGCCGGTGCACACGCGGGGTCGGTCGAGCCCCTCCGGCTCCCGCGCGAAGTGATGGTAGAACGTGACGGTGCCGTAGAGGTCGGCGATGGGGATGCGCAGGCCGCGCGCCACGGCGCGCAGGGCCTCCTCGGACAGGTGGCCGTCCCGCTCGTGCAGCGCGTGCAGGATCGGGAGCAGGGGAGCGGGATGCCCGCGCCACCGCGCCAGGATCGCTTCGTTGCCGTCTGGGCTCATGTGCCCCATTAGGCGGCGCGGAAGGCGGCGACGCAACCGGTGGCGACACGGGGCGTCTCCGATTCGTGACGTTCGGGTTACGTGGAGCCTCTGTTGCGCGCGCCGGCCGGAGGTCGAGCTTCGGGGGACCCTCTCCCGGACCCCATCCATGCTCGCCGACGAAGCCCCGCGCCCGCTGCCGCCCTCCGCCGAGGAGGCCCAGGACCCTGCCTACCTGGAGGCGCTGGCCGCCGAGCTGGATGCGCTGCGCCTGGCCGTCGAGGCGCTGGAGCGGCGTCACTCCGCCGACATCCTGCGGGCCGCTCCCGGATCGCGGGCGTCGGCCCGCAACCTGGTCCACTACCTGGCCCTGCGGAGCCGCGATATCCGCCCGCTGCAGGACCGGCTCGCGCGGGCGGGCCTGTCTTCCCTGGGCCGCTCGGAGCCCCACGTCCTGGTCGCCCTCGAGCGGGTCCGCGGCCTGATCGCCCGTGCGCTCGGACGAACGCTCCCGGCCTCGACGCTGCTCCCGCCGGTCGGCTTCCGCGAAGGCCCGGCGCTGCTGGCGTCGCATGCCCATGCCCTCCTGGGACCGCCGCCGCCGCGCCGCTCGACCCGGATCCTGGTGACGCTGCCGACGCAGGCGGCCGACGACGCCGTCCTGGTCTCCGACATGGGTGCGGCTGGGATGGACGGGGCGCGCATCAACCTCGCCCATGACGACCCCGCGGTCTGGAGCGCGATGGTGGAGCGCGTGCGCGCCGTGCGCCCGGAGCGGCCGGTCCGGGTGTTCATGGATCTGCCCGGTCCCAAGCTCAGGACCGGACCCGTGGTCGGAGCGTCCGGACCGGTGCGTGTGGGCCGGGGGGACCGCTTCCTCCTGGTCGGACCGATGGTGGCGGATCGGGACGTTGTGGCGCTCATGGCGCGGACCGGGGCGGTGGGCGGGGTGCGCTGCGACGTGCACGCGGTATTCCGCGACGTGCGCGCGGGGCAGCCGCTGGCGCTCGACGACGGCAAGGTGGCCGGGCGGGTGTCCGAAGCGGGAGGCTCCTGGCTCGTCGTGGACGTGACCCGGGCCCGGCGCGACGGCGTCAAGCTGAAGGAAGGACGGGGCATCAATCTTCCGGAGACGGCGCTGTCGCTGCCCGCGCTGGGCGCCGAGGATCGGGCGGCCCTGGACTTCGTCGTGGAGCACGCCGACGCCGTTTCCCTCTCGTTCGTCCGCACCCCGGAGGACGTGCGGGACGTGCTGGAGTGTCTGCGGGAGCGCAACGGACACTCCCTGGGGCTCGTGCTCAAGATCGAGACCGTGGCCGCGTTCGAGCATCTGCCCGCGATCTTGTTCGAGGCCCTCTCCTGGCCGCGCCTCGGGCTGATGATCGCCCGGGGGGATCTGGCCGTGGAGGCCGGCTTCGAACGTCTCGCGGAAGTGCAGGAGGAGCTGCTCTGGATCGCGGAGGCGGCCCACCTGCCGACCATCTGGGCCACGCAGGTGCTGGAGTCGCTCGCGAAGCGCGGCCTTCCCTCCCGAGCGGAGATCACCGACGCGGCCATGAGCGGCCGGGCGGAATGCGTGATGCTGAACAAGGGGCCGTACATCGTCGAGGCGATCGCCACGCTGGACGACATCCTGCGCCGCATGGACGCGCATCAGCGCAAGAAGCGCACGTTGCTGCGCAGCCTGTCGGTCAGCGGAGGGCTGTAGCCGGCAGCACCGGCTCCGTGTCCGGCAGCGGGGGCCGGCCCGCCCCTCCGTCCCGATCCGCGCCTCCCGCTCGTTCCCCTCCGCATCGCCCTACACGACGGGCGGCGAATGCCGGACCGCACCTTTCGGTGCCGGGGCTGTACCTTCCGGGAGGCGCACGACTTCCGGAGGGGAGCGATGCAATCCGAGCACCTGGGCAACGTGCACCCTGGCTGGGTGCTGGGCGGCTGGCTGGTGGCGATCGCGACCACGTCGGCGACGTTCCTGGTCCTGGTGGGAACGGGGATGGTGGGTCCGGAGCGGCAGGATGCCCTCGGATTCGGGGTGGCCGTGGCCGTCGGCTTCTTCGCGGCCGGGCTGTTCGTGGGGCTGCGCTGGTCGGAGGCGCCGATCCTGCACGCGGTGGCGCTGACGCTGACGAGCATCGTGGTGCTGCTCGCGATCGATCTGACCGGTGCGGGGCGGGGGTTCGCCGCCGCCGAATCGGTGCCGGTGGCCTTGGCGACCCTGTTGATCCAGTTCGCCGCGGCGGCGTTGGGGGGACGGATGGGACGACGGATGGTCAGCGGGCGCGTGGGCGCCGGAGGCTAACGGAATGCGGATGCGGGTGGTGGTGGGGATGGTGGCGTTCCTGTTGGCGGGGGCGGCGCCAGCGGCGGCCCAGGTCTCCCGGGCGGATTCGGCCGCGGTGCTGTTGGAGTCCGCGCGCACCTTCGAGGCGCGTGAACGCTGGGAGGTGGCGGAGGCCCTCTACCAGCTCCTGATCGAGCGCTTCGGGGACACGCCAGCCGGCGCGGAGGCGCGGGCGCACATGGTGAGCGTGCCCGTGGAGCGCCGTTCGCCCGGGCGCGTCGAGCTGACCGTATGGTCCACGCTGTACGGGTTGTGGCTGGGGGGGGCCATCCCTTGGGTGGCCGACGCGGATGGGCCCGAGGCATACGGCGTCGGGTTGCTGCTGGGAGGACCCGCCGGCTTCCTCGCGGGCCGCAGCCTGGCCCGCTCCCGTCCCCTGTCCAGCGGACAGGCCCGCGCCATCACCTTCGGCGGCACCTGGGGGTCGTGGCAGGGCGCGGGGTGGGCGCTGGCCGCCGATCTCGGCATCGACGAGATCTGCGACGAGAGCGGCCAGTTCTGCTTCGAGGAGGACGGGGACCGCGAAGCCGTCACCGCGGCCATCGTGGGCGGGCTGGCCGGGATCGGCATCGGCACCGTGCTCTCGCGACGGCCGATCTCGGACGGTCTCGCCACCACCGTCAACTTCGGGGCGCTGTGGGGCACGTGGTTCGGCTTCGCCACCTCCTACCTCGTCGACCTCGAGAACGACGCCCTGCTCGCGGGTACGCTGATCGGCGGCGATGCCGGGCTCGTGGCCACCGCGCTGCTGGGTCGGAACTGGAACCTCTCCCGCAACCGGGCGCGGCTGATCAGCATCGCCGGTGTGATGGGGGGGCTCGGCGGCGCCGGCCTCGATCTGCTCATCCAACCCGACGACGACAAGGTCGCTCTCCTGCTCCCCCTCCTCGGCTCGGTCGCGGGTCTGGGCATCGGCGCAGCCACGACCCGGAACGGGCCCGACCGCGGCGGCCCGGAGCCGGACGCGATGGCCTCGGCGTTCCTGCGCTGGCAGGACGGCGCCCTGGATCTCGGCGCGCCCCTGCCGATGCCGGTGCGCGTGCAGCTCCCGGATGCACCGGGTGAGCGCACCGCGTGGCGGATCTCGTGGCTGTCGGCGCGATTCTGAGGTCGGCCCCGACGATGAGCCGTCCCGACGATGAGGCGGTCCCGCCGATGAGCTCGGTCTTCCACCTCTTCATGCCGCTGCTGCTCCTGGTGGGCGCGGCGACGCCGTACGGACTGCAGGCCCAGGCCGAGCCCGGGCCTCCGGTCTGGAACGTCGTGGAAGGCTCGCAGCTGGACGTCCTGACGCGCCGCAGCGGCCTGCTGTCCTTCTTCGGACACGACCACCTGGTGCGGGCCGAGCGCTTCCAGGGCACCATCGCCTGGGACGCGGCGCGTCCGGAGCGCGCATCCGTGCACCTGGTGATCGAAGCCGCCGGCGTCCGGGTGCTGACCTCCGCCGACTCGTCGGATCTGGCGACCATCCAGCGGGACATGGAGCTCAAGGTGCTTCGTCCCGAGCAGTTCCCCACCATCGAGTTCCGGTCGGAGACCATCGAGCCGAGGGAGGATGGCGTGCGGGTGCGGGGTGCCCTGACGCTGGTGGGCGTGACCCGACCGGTGGTGGTGGACGTCACGGTGGCGGAGGCCGAGCCGGGGCGACTGCGGGCGACGGGGGTGTTCGAGGCGCGGCTCAGCGACTACGGGATCGATCCCCCGAGTGCGGTGGCCGGCACCGTGAAGGTCCGCGACGAGATCACCTTCCGCTTCGATGTCCAGGCGGAGCGAGCGCCGGGCTGAGCCGCGGCGTTCTCCGCGAACCGGAGCGCGTTGCAGGATGCGGCGGCGCCTGGAGCGCCGATCGAGGCTGCCGGTGGCCTTCCGCCAAGGCTCCCGGGGTTGGAGGCCCCGCAGCGGGCAGGGCCGGTCTACACCGGCTGGAGGCGCAACAGGGCCGGTAGCTCGGCGGGACGGGCGAACAGGAAGCCCTGACCGAGGTCGCAGTCGAAGCTCCGCAGCGAATCGAGCTGCGTGGGGGTCTCCACCCCTTCCGCGACGATGCGCAGGCCCAATCCGCGTCCCATGGCGATGATCGCCCGCACCATCTCCGCGGCCTGGGCGTCGTCGCCGATGCGGTGGATGAAGGAGCGATCGATCTTGAGCTGATCGATGGGCAGCACCTGCAGCACGCCCAACGACGAGTGCCCGGTGCCGAAGTCATCCATCATGATCTGGATGCCGAGTGCGCGCAGCTGCCGCAGGGTTTCCACGGCGAACTCGGGCTGCTGCAGGATGGCGGTCTCGGTGATCTCCAGCTTCAAGCGCTGCGGATCGAAGCCGACCTCGTCCAGCAGGGCCTTCACCTCCTGCGCGAACGTGGGCCGGAGCTGCCGCCGCGACACGTTCACGCTCACAGACGGCAGGTCCGCGCCCGTGCCGGGGAATGCGGTCATGATCTCCCGGCAGGCGGTGCGGAGAACCCATTCACCCAGCTCGAGGATGAGCCCGGTCTCCTCCATCACCTCGATGAAGACGCCCGGCGGGACGAGGCCGCGTTCGGGATGCTCCCACCGCACCAGGGCCTCGTAGCCGATCACGCGTTCGGAATCCATGTCCACGATCGGTTGGTAGTGCACCACGAACTGCTCGCAGCGCAGCGCCATGTGCAACTCCGCTTCGAGGCTCAAGCGCTCCGACAGACGCTGCCGCATCGCCAGATCGAACACCGCCCACGGGTCTCCGCGTTGCTTGGCCTCGTACATGGCGGTGTCGGCGTCGCGGAGGAGGTCGAGCGGGTCGTCGTATTCGCGGGTGTCCATCACGGCGCCCACGCTGGCCCGCACGTGCAGGTCGCGACCGCCGACGCGCACCGATTCGGCCAGCCTGGACTGGATGCGATCGATGGTGACCACGACGCCGTCCGGGACGTCCACGCGTTCCAGGAGCACGACGAACTCGTCGCCGCCGAGGCGAGCCACGGTGTCGCTGGCCCGCACGCACGTCTGGATGCGCGCGGCCGCCTCCACCAGGAGGGCGTCCCCCGCCGGATGGCCCAGCGTGTCGTTGACGAGCTTGAAGCGGTCCAGATCCACGAACAGGACGGAGAAGTCCCCTCCGTCGCGGGTGCGGCCCGCGAGGGCGCGCTCCAGGCGGTCGATGAGGAGTCGGCGGTTGGGCAGGCCGGTCAACGGATCGAACAGGCCGCGGGTGGAGAGGTCGGTCACGGAGCCGGCCATGCGCACGGCACGGCCCTGCCCGTCGCGCTGGGAGGCACCCCGCGCCAGCACCCACCGCCAGGTACCGTCGGGCTGGCGGATGCGATGCTCTTCGGCGAACTGCGTCGTCTCCCCGCGCCAGTGCGCCTCCAGCCCGGAGAGGACGCGCGTGTGATCGTCGGGATGGATCCGCTCCATCCAGCTGGCCGGTGTCACCTCCGACTCCACGCCCATCAGGGTCTGGAGGCGGGGCGAATAGAACATCGTCCCGGTGCGGAGGTCCCAGTCGTACAGACCGTCCGTGGATCCCTCGGCGGCGAGCCGGTAGCGCTCCTCGCTCACCTCGCGTGCCTGGCGGTCGGCGGCGGCGGCCTGCTCCAGATCGAGGAGCCGGGCGACCGAGCGCTGACGGAAGCGCTGCACCACCAGCGCCGTGGCCGTGGCCGCCAGGAGTGTGAGCACCGCGTTGTCGGGTAGACCTACGGATTCGGACGTGGCCGCGACGCCCACGAGGACGCTCCAGACCACCGCCACGAGGACGGTGAGCCAGCCGTAGGACACGAAGACCAGGCCGGCGCCGACGAGCAGGAGGGACAGACGGGTGGCGGGGTCGGCGAGCGGCTCACGGCTCATCCAGAGCAGCGTATGCGCCAGAACGAGGAGGCCGGCCGCGAGCCCGACGGCGTGGGCGCTGACGTTCGGACGGGCACGGGTCGCTCGAGCGGGAGACGGGTCGCGGCCCGGTCCGGTGGCGCTGGTCCCCGGACGGGCGAGCCGGGTGAGCACGAAGAGGGCCGCCGCCGTCGCCACCGCCGCGAGCACGGCCGGGATCCGGCTGTCCGAGGCCCACACCAGGAGGTTCTGGAGGGCCAGGAACAGGTAGAACCCCACCAGCCCGAGCAGGGCGGGGTGCAGAACGCGTTGGACGTGGGAATCCGCCATGGCGCGTCGGTGCAGGAGCGCGGGACGGGGCGCTCGCGTGGGGGTGGTCGGCCTCGGAGCGTACTGCCAAGCAAGGAGCGGGCCCGACCGCCCGGTCGGTGATGGGGTGATGCGTGCATGCTGCACAAGGGCGGCGGCGCGCTGGGCCCGCTTCCCTCCCGTGCCCCCTCTACCCGGCCGGATCCCGAGCTCGTTCGTTCGTCGGATCCGAGCGCATGCTTCGTGGTTGGTGCATGTTCATCGCGGTCGGGTCACGCCTGCGCTCGGCCTGGTCGGGTCGCATACGCGTTCCTGATGGTCGGATCCCGCCTTCGTTCATCCCCGTCGGGTCACAAACGCGTTCATCGCGCTCGGGTCACGGCTGCGCTCGGCCTGGTCGGGTCACGCCTGCGTCGGCCTGGTCGGGTCGCGTACGCGTTCCTGATGGTCGGATCCCGCCTTCGTTCATCGCGCTCGGGTCACGACGCCGGGGTCTTCGAGGACGGCGTCCTCAAGCAGTCCCGCCCGCGTTGATCCCGGTCGGGTCACAAACGCGTTCATCGCGGTCGGATCCCGTCCGCGTTCATCCCGGTCGGGTCGCATACGCGTTCGTCATGGTCGGATCCCGCCTTCGTTCATCCCCGTCGGATCTCGCCCGCGATCATCCTGGTCGCGTCACCTATGCGTTCCTGGTCGGGTCCTGGCCTCGTTCATCACCGTCGGATCCCGTCCACTTCGACCGGGTCCCGCCCTCCGTCATCCTGGTCGGATCCCGAGCGCGGTCTTCATCGCGTCGACCTCCGCCTGCGTGGCGCGCTTGAGGGGGGGCAGGTGTGGGACGGGGCGTCCGCGCGGGTCCCGGAAGACGGCCCGACCGTCCGCGCCCAGCTCGACCGTGAAGCCGCCTTCGTGGAGCAGACGGTGGTGGACCCGGCAGAGCAGGAGGAGGTTGGACAGACAGGTGGGCCCGCCGTCCGCCCAGTGGCGGATGTGGTGGGCATCCGTGAAGCGACGGCCACACCCGGGATAGCGACAGCCGCGGTCGCGGACCTCCAGCGCGCGGCGCAGGGACGGAGGCACCGTGCGGGTGCGCCGCCCCACGTCGAGCACGTCCCCGCGCGCGGTGGTGGTCACCCGCACCAGGCTCGCATCGCAGGACAGGCGCCCCGACGTTGCCGCGGCAACGCGGGTGCCGTCATGGAGCTCGGAAACCGGGGCGAGGGGATGCGACGGAGAGGCTGCATGCGCCGGCGTCGCGGGGTGGGTCGACGCGCCCTGTGCGGACCCCTCCTGCGAGGACCGCTTCGGCGCTGACTGCTTCTGTGCTGACCACTCCGCCGATGCGCACTCCGCCGCTTCCGCCTCCTCCTGTACGTCCGGCGTCGGTGTTCGCGTCTGCTGCGTCGCGCACGCGTGCTCCATGCGCGTCTCCGAAGTCCTCGTGTGCTCTTCGGCCCTCTCCTGCACCTCACTCCGCAACGCCGCTTCCTCCACGTGCAGCATCACCTGGTAGCGCTCGGCCCGTGTGCCGCTGATGGGCGCATCCGGTCCGCCGCCCTCCCGGTCCAGCCCCGCGCTGAGCGCCCGCTCCGCCAGCAGGCCTACCGCGTCCGCGCGGCGCTGCTCCGCGGTGACCGGCTCCGCATCCGCCAGCTCGGGGCCCTTCCACCAGAGCGCATCGGCCGCCGCGTCCACGGCGCGCATCAGCACGGCCGCCACCTCCGGGTCGAGCCGACCCTTCACGACGTACATGCCGTCCCCGTCCGGGAAGACCGAGAAGCAGCGGCTCCGGTGGCGCGCGGCTTCCAGGGCCTGCTCGTCCAGACGGCCCAGCCGCCGCCAGCGCTGGACCGTGCGCTCCACCTCGTGTGCCGTGCTGGAGAGCGCCAGGGCCAGCAGCTCGTGCTCGTCCTCCGCGCTGGCCACGCGCGTCAGCGCGCGCACCTTGCTGAAGGACAGCGCACCGCGCTGCATCGCGGCGCCGATCGCCGGCAGGTCCTCCAGGGCACGAGCGGCGCGCACCTTCTCGCGCGCCGAGCCCAGATCGATCCCGGTGCGCAGCGCCAGCCAGTGCGCACAGGTGGCATGACCCTCGAGCTCCCAGCCGCGTCGCCGGTCGAACTCGGCCAGCAGCGTCAGTTGACGGTGCGTGGCCGCGTGGATCTGCGCCGCCAGGCGGATGATCTCGTCGGCGAGGTCTTCGATCTCGTCCAGCGCCTCGACCGACAGGTCGAAGGGAGACGGAGCCGGAGACGACGCTGCGGCGGGACGGGCGCCATCCCGACCGCGGCGCGCGGCCGCCCGCTGCACGTCCATGCCAGCTACCCGCACATCGCGCACGCCCGCCGTCGATTCCATCACCCCACCCCTCCCTTCGAAGCGTTGAACCTGCTTCAAAGATACCGGTGGGTTTCGCGGCCTCTCCTGCGGCTCCAGGACGCACGAACGCGAGGTCGGAGGCTTCGGCAGAAGGCCGCAGCCGTGTAGCGCGTTCCAGGAGGCCTCTGAACGCGCGGAGCGCGACGTGCGCGGTGCGTCCCGGACCCGAGCCCCCGCAGCAGGGCCAAAGCCGTCCATGGCAGAATGGGACGTTCACGCGGGTCGGCAGCACGCCCAACGCCGTCAGGGCACCATCGGACGTTCGCAGAGGTCCCGCAGCACGCCCAAAGTCGTCCATGGCACCATGGGACGTTCGCAAGAGTCCCGAAGCACGCCCAAAGCCGTCCATGGCAGCATCGGACGTTCACGCGGGTCCGCGACACCGCCAAAGTCGTCCAGCGCAGCATCGGACGTTCACGGGGGTCCGCGACACCGCCAACGCCGTCCAGGGCACCATGGGACGCTCGCAAGGATCCGCAGCAACGCCCAATGCCGTCCATGGCAGAATCGGACGTTCGCGCGGGTCCAAGGCGCGCGGTGCGCCCACGGACGGGGCGCTCCGCTCAGGACCGCGGGCGACTCCCCATGCCTTCGAGAGCGGGCCGTTGCTCGCTGTTGGCCAGCTCCCAACTCGTCCGGTGCACGAGCTGCACGATGCGCGTCATCTTCTCGTAGTTGATGCGGTCGGCATCGTCGTCGGGCGTATGATAGTCGGGATGCAGGCCGGTGTGGAACCATACCGCCGGCACCCCGTTCTGCAGGAACGGCCAGTGATCGCTGCGGCGAAGCAGGTTGGACTCGTTGTTGTCGTAGCGGAATCGGAGCAGCAGGTCCGTCTCCTCGTTGGCCGCCTCGATGACCGCCGCCAGCTGTGGTGAGCGCGTGAAGCCGAGGATGTTGATGGCGTTGGCGTTCGCTTCCGCGCTCTGCGGCTCCAGACCGTTGAACCGCCCTCCCCCGTCTTCCGGCACCTCCTCGTTGCGCCCGATCATGTCCATGTTGAGGTTGGCGACCGTCGCTGTCAGCGGGAAACGCGGCGCGGTCGTGTAGTACCATGCACCGAGCAGCCCGCGCTCCTCCGCGTCCCAGACCGCGAAGAGGACCGTGCGGCGCGGGCGCTCCCCCTGCTCCAGGGCCGCCGCGTACGCAGCGGCCACGGCCAGCACACCCACGGTGCCCGACCCGTCGTCGTCGGCGCCGTTGAAGATCTCCGCGCCGTCCGCACCGTTGTGGTCGTGGTGGGCACCGACGATCACGACCTCGTCGGCCAACGCGGGATCGGACCCTTCCACCATGCCGATGATGTTCCGACCGGGCGTGCGATGCCGCTCCACCGACGTGGTGATGCTCACGCGGCTCGCGGGCAGGGGCACGACCCCGTGCCCTGAGCCGGATGCGTCCGCCGCGGCCGCCAGCTCCGCCAACGTGCGGCCGCTGGCCGCGAGCAGCTGCTCCGCCATGGGGGTCGAGATCTGCGCGACAGGCACGGTGACCCCCTCGGCCCAGGCCTGCAGGACGAACCGCTCGATCCGCCGAGGACGATCCGGCCAGGCGGCCGTATGGAAGGCGCTCCAATCGTCGACGTCGCTCCGCGCGTGGACGTCCCGCACGAAGAGCACCGCCACCGCACCCCGCTCCTGGGCGCTCAGCACCTTGCGCCAGTCGCGGGACGCCTCGGACGTCACGACGCCGTCGAACGGGCTGGCGGGGTCATCGACCCCCGGCTCGCGCTCCAGCACCAGGACGATCTTGCCCGTCACATCCGCGTCTCCGTAGTCGTCCCACCCCACGCGCGGCTCCACGATGCCGTAGCCGGCGAAGGCCACTTCGCCGGTGGCGCTGCCGTTGGCGCTGATCCCCATGGGGGTCCATCCCTGCCCCGCCGGACGCGCGCCTCCCGGGCCGGGCAGGGACAGTCGGTTCCCGTCCCCCAGCGTCACCCAGGTGAGCGCGAAACTCTGGTAGAAGCTTCCATCGTCGCCGGCGGGCACCAACCCGAGCGTCGCATAGCGTTCGGCGATCCATTCCGCAGCGCGTCCGATCTCGGCCGTTCCCGTCAGGCGGCCCTGCATGGAGTCGTGTGCGAGCGCATACAGGTCGGACGACAGCGCCTCCTCGGTGATGGCGTCGATCCCGGGAGGACCGGCCGGGTCGCAGGCACCGAGAGCCACCGTCAGCAGCAGCGCGGCCGCCGCGATGCCGCCGCGCGACCGGACGAGGTCGGGCGCCGTCGGAACGCCGCTCGCTCCGGCGCCTGTTCGAGCGCGAGGGTCGCTCGCTCCGGCCCGCGTTCGAGCGCGAGGGTCGCTGGCTCCGGCCACCGTTCGAGCGCGAGCGCCGCTCTCTCCGGCCACCGCTCGAGCCCGAGGGTCGCTGGCTCCAGCCACCGCTCGAGCGCGAGCGCCGCGCTCTCCAGCCACCGTTCGAGCCCGAGCCCCGCTCTCTCCAGCCACCGTTCGAGCGCTCCCGCCGTCGCCCTCCCGGTCCCGAGGCGGGACCGCGAAGAGGCCGGAGCAGCCGTCGGTGATCGGATCGAAAGGGCGGCGACGTGGACGCATGGGATCCATCCGGGCACGGGTCGGCACGACGGGCGAGGCCGCACAGTGGGGGTCCGGGCCCCCGCCTGGAAAGACGGGGAAGCCCCGCCAGGACCCCTCGCTCCCCCGGGTGGTTTGACGGATCTCCCCCTCCCTCCTGATGTTGCCGCGTCCTCTCACCATCGACGTCCGACCCGGTTCGAGACCCTCCATGACCCTCCGCTTCGCCCGCGCCGCTGCCGTCCTGCCCGCCGCCGCGCTCGCTCTGCTCCCGCTCGCCCGCACACCGCTGGCGGCGCAGGCGTGGGCCGACCGGTTCTCCGCGACGCCCTATCGGGACGCGGCCAACCGTCTGATCGACGCCGCGCTCGCCGACTCTGCCGCCTATGCCCGTCTGACCGAGCTCGGCGACCGGTTCGGGCACCGACTGAGCGGGTCCGCGTCCCTCGAGCGTGCGCTCGACTGGATCCTCGAGGAGATGGAGGCCGACGGCCTGGAGAACGTGCGCGGGGAGCCGGTGCTGGTGCCGCACTGGGTCCGCGGCGAGGAATCGGCGCGGATGATCGTCCCGTTCGAGCGCGACCTGCCCATGTTGGGTCTCGGCGGTTCGATCGGCACGCCCAAGGGAGGCATCCGCGCCCAGGTCATGGTGGTCGAGAGCTTCGAGGAGCTGGAGCGTCGCGCCGACGAAGCCAAAGGTCGCATCGTGCTCTTCGCGCCCGAGTGGGTGGACTACGGGACCACCGGCGCGTATCGGCGCCAGGGAGCGATCGCGGCCGGGCGCGCCGGCGCGGTTGCCAGTCTGATCCGCTCCGTCACTCCGTACTCGCAACAGACCCCGCACACGGGCAACATGCAGTACGCGGACGGCGTGCCGCGCATCCCGCATGCGGCGCTCACCGTGGAGGACGCGGAGCTCATCAAGCGCATGGTGCGTCGGGGCGAACGCGTGGAGGTCCACCTCGAGATGGACGCTCAGACCCTACCCGACACCTGGTCACGCAACGTGGTGGCGGAGATCCGGGGGCGTGAGCTCCCCGACGAGGTGATCGTGCTCGGAGGGCACATCGACTCCTGGGACGTCGGACAGGGCATGATGGACGACGGCGGCGGCAGCGTCGCGGCCTGGGAGGCCGTGCGCCTCATGAAGGCGTTGGACCTGCGTCCCCGCCGTACGGTGCGGGTCGTGCTGTGGACGAACGAGGAGAACGGCACGCGGGGCGGAAACGGATACCGCGACGCCCACATGGACGAGCTGGACGACCACATCCTGGCCATGGAGTCGGACGGTGGCGTCTTCAAGCCCGAAGGGTTCGGATTCACGGGCTCGGACGCGGCGTTCTCCGTGCTGCAGGAGGTCGGTTCGCTGTTGGATCGCATCGAGGCCGGAGCCGTGACCCGCGGCGGAGGCGGTGCGGACATCGCCCCCATCATGGCGCTGGGGGTGCCCGGGATGGGCCTCAACGTGGACGGCACGCGCTACTTCTGGTATCACCACACCGACGCCGACACGATCGACAAGCTCGACCCGCACGAGGTGGCGCTGTGCGTCGCCGCGATGGCGGTCCACGCATACGTCGTGGCCGAGATGCCGGAACGACTTCCCCGCTGACGCGAGCGCCCTCCGTCGTTGCACGCCGTCGATTGGGTCATCACCGCGCTCTACATCGGGACGATCCTGGGCATCGGCTGGGCTGTCTCCCGCCGGATCACGTCGTTCCGCGACTACTTCGTCGCGTCGGGCCACATGTCCGCGGCGCTGCTGGTGTGCACCATCGTGTCCACCTACTACGGGCTGGACGTCCTCTTCGGTGGGTCCGAGGTCGGATACCTCGACGGCGTCGTGGGCTGGTTCTTCTACACGCGCCCCTACTACATCGCCGTCATCATCGCCGCGCTGTTCATCGCGCGCCGGTTGAAGCGCCATGACCTGATCTCGCTCCCCGACATCGCCGGCGCCTACTTCGGGGACGGCACGCGCGCGGTCGTGGCGGTCAGCTCGTTCTTCTACTCCCTCCCGCTGCTCGCGATCATGGGCATCGGGGTGCTCCTCGATGTGCTGCTCGGGCTCCCGTTCCTGTGGGGCGTGTTGCTCGGGACCAGCATCTCCATCGTGTATACGCTGATGGGTGGCCTGTTGGCCGATGCGCTCACAGACACGGTGCAGTTCACCCTGATGTGTGTGACCCTGGGCATCGCGGCGTGGCTGGTCCTCGGAGACGTGGGTGGCATCGACGGGATGCAGCGGCTGCTCCCGGAGTCGTACTTCCAGCCGCGCGGCACCTATCCGCTGGCGGTGCTCGTCGTGTTCGGCGTCGCCGCGCTGAGCGTGCTGGTGGAGCCGGCGCTGTACCAGAGGATCTTCGCGGCGCGGGACTACCGCTCCCTCCTCATCGCGCTCGCGGTCGGAGTCGTGCTGTGGGCCGCCTACGACTGGATCGTCACCCTGATGGGGATGGCCGCCCAGGCGCTCGGCGTCGACGTCGAGCCGCGCTACGCCCTGATCACACTCACGCTCGAACGGCTCCCTCCCGGGCTGACCGGACTCTTCGTCGCCGGCGTCGTGGCCACCGCGATGTCCACCATCGACTCGTATCTGCTCATCTGCGGGGGCAACCTGGCCTACGACCTGTATCGTCCGCTCTTCCGACCGGACCTGAGCGACCGGGAGACCCTCGCGCTCACGCGGCGAATGATCGTCGTGGCCGGACTCGCCTCCGCGTTCTTCGCGGTGACCTTCACGAGCATCGTCTCCGCCTGGGTCTTCATGAGCACCGTGCTGGTGGCCTCCGCGTTGGTGCCCGTGCTCGCCGGCCTCTACCTGCCGATCCCGCTCAAGCGCGCCGCCGGGCTGGGCGCCAGCCTGGGAGGTCTGGGGGTCGCCCTGGTGTTCTTCCTCGCCCTCTGGATCCTGGGTTCGGAGGATCCCGAATGGGGCACCCGCATCTGGCGGGTCACGGTGGGGGGGCGTGAGCTCGAGATCTGGCAGGAGTACGGCGTGCTGATCGCGCTGCCGGCCTCGCTCGTCGGGTTCGCCCTCGGGCAGGCGTTCGGGACCCGTGTGGGCCCCACGCGCGGCACCGAGACGCCCGCCCCCGAGCTCAAGACTCCGGAGGTCAGCCTGTGAGCGTCTACGGCTGGATGACCTGGCTGTCCATCGCGGTGCTGGTGTTCGGCAGCAGCGCCGTGTTCCTCTGGTTCCTCTGGGAGGTGCGCGCCTGGTGGTCGCGCACGTCCGGGAGCGACGCGTCGTCGCCCGAATAGATCACCCCGGTCGCAGGCGGAGCGTTGCGCCCGGGGACCGGCCTCGCGGGCACCCGGTCCCGCTCGCTCGCCGCTGGGTGGGAGCCCATCGGCGAGCATCCCGGGCGGGGATCGTCAGAACAGGCCGCGACTGATCCAGTAGAGAAGTCCGTTGAAGTCCGCCAGGCCCAGGATCACCGCCACGTCGTCTCCGCTATACAGCTCGGAGTCGTTGCCGGGCATCCAGCGCACGGTCGTGGTGACCTTGCCCGCGAAGAGGTAGGCGGTCAGGCTCGTCCCCCACACTGTGCGGTCGGGCGCGTCCTCGATGCGCCACCGCGGGGCCCGGAGCACGTCCGCGGTGAGCTGATAGCCGCTCAGGAGCAGGCTTTCGCTCTTGCGCAGCAGCCCGAACCCGCCGTGCAGGCGCCAGCGCTCGTCGGGGTTCTCCACGGGTCGGTTGAACGTCAGGGACAGGGGGGCCACGAGCGCCCAGCGGGGACCCAGGTGATAGGTGGGCCGCAGCCCCCAGATGTCGCCGCCCTTGGTGCCCGCCGCCACGGCCAACTGGTTCGGCGCCAGGTGGAAGAGCCAGTTCCAGAACGTCTCGCCATCGGGGATCGTGGAGGGATCGGTGTCCCACGCGTCCTGATACTTCCCCCAGGCCGACCGGAACCACAGCTCGATCAGCTGCACCACCTCGGCCGTGTTGCTCTCGTCCTCGGCTGCGAGCCCCGCCTCCACGCGCCACATCTGGCGCAGGACCTGCTCGGCGGTGCGGCTCATGAAGAGCGGAGGATTTCGCACGAGCTCGCGGAACGTGTAGTCGGCCAGGCAGCCCTCCACCTGGGCGGTCATCCAGGCGTCGCGATCACACGCCTCGCGCTCCGCCCAGTCGTCGATGACGTCCATGACCGCATCATCCTCCCGCAGCGCCCGCAGGATCTCGTCGAACCCACCGCTACAGACGAGCCGTTCGATGGTGCCGCGGCCGGAGCAGCCCTGATCCACGCCGTCGAGGACGCGCCGATTCGCGTCGATCAGGCGCTGGAGGATGAGCGAGCGTCCATCGTCCCCCTCCGGCCACGAGACGCGCGGGCGCGGCTCGTCGGGGAACTCGACCGCGTAGAGCTCCGACAAGACGGCGGGAGCGTACGGCCCCAACCGCAACCCGTCGTCCTCGATCAGCTCCCGCAGCCGCTGGCCTTCGCAGGGCTCGGCGGCGGCTCGCTTCAGGGCGTCCCGATCGTGCTCGTCCGGACACAGATCGGCGACGATGAAGTGCAGCGCGTCATAGACGCCCACGTAGAAGTCGAACTCACGGAAGGGTCTTCCCAGGAAGGCCGCGAACCCCGCCAGATGCTCGCCGACGATCGGGAACGACCGATCCGTCACCCGCAACCAGCCCGCCTGGGCGCTTCCGGGGTCGGCCCGCAAGCTCCGCGCGAGCGCGTGCAGCTCGTACTTGCGGGCCGCGGGAATGGCCTGACTCACCATCTGCAGCGCGGCCGCGGTCCCGAAGCGCTCCGCCTCGGCGTCGCGGGCCCGGACGGAGCGAAGGTGCCCGCGGTATTCACCGGCCTCGATGTAGACGACCCGCGCCAGGGTGTCCGCGGCCGTCAGGGGCTTGACCGGCCGGCGATGGTCGAAGAGGTGCAACGCGAGATCGAGCGGGCTGTTGTCGAACAGACCGCCGTCCAGGTAGTTGGCGCTCGCGCGACACCCCAGCTCCGTGGAAACCTCGCAGCCCGCCGCAGCCCGTTCGGGATCGACCACGTCCAGCCGCTCGGGCTCGAACGCGAGCGGGAACGCGCTGGATGCGGCGCTGAGCTGGTAGGCGAGCTTGGAAGGGACGACGGCCGCTGTTTCGCGCCCCGAGCCGCCCCCACCCGCTACCGCCGCCGGGGAGACCACGGCCGGACGGCTGCTCCCGGGCAGCGTGGGCCACACGCGCTTGCCGATGGCGGAGTCGGCGAGCAGGGACGACTCCGGCAGCGCGAAGGCCAGCCGCCGTCGACCGGCTTCCTCGACGCTCACCAACCGGACGATGGACACGAAGCGTTGCGTGGGGATATCCAGGGCCCCGAGCGCGATGGTGCCACGCACCTGCTTGGTCAACGTGATGCCGATCGGAACGTCACAAGGCGCCGCGTCGGCGCCCTCCAGCGCACGGTCGATCTCTTCGAAGTGACGCTCGAAGAAGTCGCGATGCAGCACCGAACGATGCTCCGTGCTCCGCAGCCGATACGGCGCCGGCGTCAGGAGCTGTTCCCAACCGGTCCGCACCCAGATCTTGAAGAACAGGCTCTCCTCGGGGGGTGCCAACCGGCCCTGGTCACACCACTCCACGGCCGAGATCAGGGCGTTGATGTTGCCGGCGGACGCGCCGGTGACGGCGAGCAGCTCATAGGGACGTGCATGCGCCCCGTGCCCCGCCTCCACCGAGTGCTTCATTCCCTGGATCAGACCCCAGTTCACGCCGGCCTGATAGGAACCCAGGCTCTTGCCACCGCTGATGGTGAGCGCGACCGGAGCGCGATGCTCCGGGGGCGGCAACGCGCGCTGGGCGGACAGCGCCGACGGCAACAGCGCGATCAGGGCCAGCGCCGCGCGCAGGACGACCGGGGAACGGGAGTCGGGAACGACGGAATGCAGGGTCATGGGCGACGCTTCCCGGGGGACCGAGACGTGTGCTGGAAGAGGCGCAAGCAAGGTAGCGCGGCGGCCACGGCGGAGCAGCGCGTCGTGGAACCGAGCGGCGGCCAGGGCCGAGCAGCGCGTCGAGAATCCGAGTGGCGGCCACGGCCGAGCAGCGCGTCGAGGAACCGAGTGGCGGCGACGGCGAACCATCGCGTCGAGGAACCGAGTGGCGGCGACGGCACGGGCCGCCGCCGTGGATCAGCGCGGCCGGAGCGCGGACAGCGTCTCCTCGAGGAGCGCCGGGACGCGGGCGTCCCAACGGCCGCGCACCAGCAGCGCCTGATTGACCTCCAGCTCCACCCCCAGGTACCGCGGGCCGAAGCGGCGGCGGAAGGCGGTGGTGAGGCCGTCGGCGGCCCCCCGATACGGGCGGTTGAGCCGGACGCGCAGCGGCCCGCCCTCCGCCAGCGCGGCGGCCCACGCCCGGCACCAATCGCGCTCGACCGGCCGCTGCGGATCGTAGAGGACGCCGATGTCCACGTCGCGCACCTCGCCGTCCAGCACGGGCGTGAAGGTGTGCACGCCCAGATGCAGGACGGTCTCGTGCTCGACGAGCGCAGCCGCGACGGCGTCGGCCACCTGGTCGCGGTAGGGACGCCAGTACCGATCGAGCAGCTCGGTGCGCATGGAGGACGGAAGACCGCGTGTGAACTCCGAGAACACCCTGGGGTGACGCTCCGACCGGTTGAGATCGACGAGCAGTCGGGTGACCGTGGCGTGGAACGTGGCGTCGGCGAGCGGAGCGAGGTGCCGGAGGAGCGCGAGCGCGCCCGGGTCCCAGCCGCGGTGGCTGGCGAGCACATCCTCGGCGCCGACGAAGTGCTGCGCCCACCCTGGCGGAACCTCGTTGCCGCCGTGCTCACACGTGAGGATCCAGACCTGACCCCGACGGGTCGACATGTCAGTCGTCGGTCCCGTCCGGCAGGAAGAGGCGGTCCTCCAGGAGCGCGTTGGCCAGGTGATGGTAGATGGTCCGCAGCGCAGCACGGTCCCAGTCCTCGCCCAGCGCGCGCAGGATCCGGGTGGAGAGCGTGCCCGCGGCCAGGAGCCGCTCCACGACCTCGCCGGTGGCCCCCCCCAGCGCGTCGGCGCACGCATCGGCGAGATGCCCCCAGAGCCGACCGAGGCGCACGTCCCCCCGACGCCACCCCAGCACGTGCAGGAGCGCCGTGTCCTGGACCAGGGCGTCCTCGCCCTCGGCGATGGCACGGTCCAGCACGGCGGCCAGCCGGTGCTCATCCAGCTCGCGCAGGTGCGCGTCCCCGACCCAGCGGCCCTCCACCAGAGCCCTGACCACCCCGACCACCAGGGTGAGGATGGCGAGGTCCGCGGAGGGGCATTCCTGCAGGTCCAGCAGTCGGATCTCGATGCTGCCCCGATCGAAGCGCGCGATCGCGCCGCGCGAGTTGAGGAAGTGCCGGTCCAGGACTCCTTCCCGGTCGTGCGGGCGCATGTCCCGGACGATGGGATCGAAGACGACCCGCTCGTAGTCGCGCTGCGTGAAGACGCGTTCGGGGATGATGGCGCCGGCAAGCGACGGCACGCGCGCCTGGTTGCGGCGGTACGCGTCGAGGCGGGCGTCCTTGAGGCCCTGGTCGCGACCATCGAGGATGGGCGTGGACGCCGCCAGACCGGGGAGCAGGGGAAGCACCACCCGGACGGCAGCGTGCAGTCGGCCGAACTCCTCGTCGTCGCGGAACGGCAGGTTCAGGTGCGCGCTCTGCAGGTTGGACCATCCATGGCCGCTGCACCCGAACACCCGGTCGTACAGCGCGTACACCTCGTTGTAGTCGTGCGGCCAGAGCCGCGTCTCGCGCGCCGGATCCATGAACGGGTGCGCGCCCCCGCCCAACAGCCGGGCCCCGAGCGGCTCCAGGAAGCCGTCGATGGCCTGCACCTCCGCGTGGAAGCGCGCCGCGAGGCCGTCCAGCGTCGGGGCCGGTCCTGCGGTCTTGAGCTCGAGGACGTGGCTGACCAGCTCGTTCGACCACTCCAGGTCACCGCGCTCCACGTCCGACGTGATGTCCCCGGTGACGCGCTCGATCAGCTCGTCCACGATCGGCCGGACCGCCAGGGAGTCGCGGTCCACCACCATGTACTCCAGCTCGACGCCGAAGCCCTCGAACAGCCCGAGCCGGCGATCAGACGCCACGGAGCTGGAACTTCCGCTCGAAGCGGTCCCGCAGGGTGGCCACGACCCGACGATACAGCTCGTCCCCGAGCACCTGATCCTCCACGCCGTGGTCCACGTTGGGGTTGTCGTTCACCTCGATCACCATGGGCTGACCGTCCACCTCCTTGAGGTCCACGCCGTACAGACCGTCGCCCATCAGGGCGGCCGCGCGCAGCGCGGTGTTCACCACGGGAACCGGGGCGGCCTCGACCGGCAGGGTCTCCCAATCCCCTTCCACGTCGCGCTTGCTCTGGCTCTTCCAGTTGTAGATCTGCCAGTGCCCCGAGGCCATGAAGTACCGGCACACGAACAAGGGTTGGCCGTCCAGCACCCCGACACGCCAGTCGAACGGCGTCGGCGTGTAGGCCTGCGCGATAACGAGCTCCGACTCCGTGAGCATGCGCTCGAGATCTCGAACCAGACCCGCGGCGTCTTCGGCCCGCGTCACGCCCAGCGAGAACGACCCGTCGGGCACCTTGAGCACACAGGGCAGCCCGATGGTGGCCAGCACCTGCTCCTGGTTCTCCTTGTGCACGATGAGGGTCCGCGGCGTGGGCACGCCGGCCGCGTGCAGCGCCTCCGCCAGGTACACCTTGTTGGTGCAACGCAGGATGGAATCGGGGTCGTCGATGACGGGCATGCCCTCGGACTGGGCCCGACGGGCGAAGCGGTAGGTGTAGTGGTCCACCTCCGTCGTGGCCCGGATGAGCAGCGCGTCGAACTCGCCGATCCGGTCCGAGTCCTCGCGGGTGATCAGCTCGGTGCTGAAGCCCAGCGCCTCGCCCGCGGAGACGAAGCGGTTCAGGGCGGCGCGATCGGAAGGGGGGGCCTTCTCCTCCGGATCGTGGAGGATGGCGAGGTCGTACACGAAGCGGTTCGTGCGCGGGCTGTGGTAGCGGCGACGTCCCAGATAGCGGGCCGTCGCCTTGCGGGCGTACTCCACGTCCGCTTCTTCGATGTCGCCGAAGGCCAGGATGCGTACGTTGCGCAGCTCCCACTTGCCGTCGCGCTCGAAGCGGGCGCGGAAGAAGGGAGCGGGAAAGAGGCGGTGCAGCTCCAGCGCCAGACGCTCGTGCTCCTTCCGGGGTGTCTCCCCGAAATAGACGTCCAGCTCGAAATCCGTCCCGGTGAGCTCCCGCAGCGAGCGACGGACGAGGTCGTCCAGCTCCTCCGTGAGGATCCGCGTCACCGCCGGGGTCTTCAGGTCCTGGATGGTCTTGACGCTGGGCATCACCCGCTGCCCGCGCGCCTCGGCCAGGAGCGATACATAGTAGCCCTGCGAGCCGTAGCGGTACTCGCGACAGAGGTTGAACACCCGCGTGCTGCGGTTGCCGAGCTCGGGACGGAGCAGGTAGTCGCGGGCCGCGACCACCTCGCAGCCCGGTGCATCGATGGTCCACAACTTGGGATTGGCGACGACGACGATCTTCTTCACGACGGTCCCGGCGGATCGGTGACGCCGCGCACGAAGGGCCCGCGCGGCGGAGAGGCGGGCAGCCCACCCTTGGGGGCGACGATCATGAGGTTCCCATCATAGGTGACGACGCCCAGGAGGATGGCGCGCACGAGGTGATCGGGGTCGACCTCGTAGTAGTGGTCCCCGGAGATCGGATTGGCCTGATAGGGATCGGCGATCAGGATGCGACCGATGCTGGTGCCACACAGCACCACGAAGTGACCCTGGGGCGTGCCGCGGACGTCGTCGTACAACATCCGGCCATCCTCTGCCTCGACCTCGCGCGGCGTGCCGTACAGATAGGTCGAGCTCAGCCCGCACAGCACCGGCAGGCCGGCGTCGAAGTACTCCTGGATGCGCCGCACGCTCAGGGCGTGGAAGCGCAGCTCGCCTCCGGCCTCCAGGAAGCGGACGTAGGCCTTCGTGCTCTCGCGCAGACGGCGCTTGCGCTTGGCCACGAGCTGGGCGCGCAGCTTCTCGAGCAACGCCTCGGGCGGCAAGCCGTCCCAGGAGGGGTCGAAGACGCGGAGGTTGTAGGAGTAGAGTCGGACGTCGAACCCGCGGGCCAGGGCGTCCAGGCCCAGGAAGACGGCCAGCGTACCGCCCTCCTTCAGGGTGCGGACGTCGGCGATGAGGCGGGGGAGGTCGAGATCGAGTCCGTGGAAGGTGTAGACCGCGTGCAGGCTGGTCGGCCCGCAGGAGTAGTCGTCCGGTTGCGCCAGGATGGGCACCCGGACGGGGGAGGGAGCGGTCATGGGCGAAGCTCGTTGCGACGGGATCGGAGGGCGCGGATCTACCCCTCCGCCGCTTCGCCGGTCCGGACGAGTGGGTCCCCGGCCGAGGCCGGGGACCCTCCCGGGTCCGGGGTCAGCGCTTGGGCGCCGCCGCCTTCTTGCGGGTGGCCTTCTTGGCCGTCTTCTTCGCAGCGGCCTTGCGGGCCGTCTTCTTGGCGGCCTTGCGGACCGGAGCCTTCTTCGCCGTCTTCTTGGCGGCGGCCTTGCGGGCCGGAGCCTTCTTGGCGGCCTTCTTGGCGGTCTTCTTGGCCGCCTTCTTCCTGGTCGCCTTCTTGGCAGCCTTCTTCATGGCCATTGGGGTGCCCATCCGTAGCTGTCTGCGCCTCGTGCGGCGCAAGTGATTGTCGGGAGCGCGTTTCGCTTCCGTCGGCCGGGGCTCAGGCAAAGCGCGGGCCATTCGAACGGGCGGGGCGTGCAAGTCGTTCACCGGCAAGGTGATGCGATGCCACACCCCTGCGCGGCCGAGGACCTGGCCCCGCCTTTTATCGGCACTCCATTGCCGAATCTTGACCGGAGGGATCCATTTCGGCACCTTGGTGCCGATCCCAGGGCCCATCGGATCGGCGCAGAGGCCCCTTCGGCGTTGCTGGAGCGGCAGATGCGCCACCACACCCGTTTTTCGGCATTGCGTTTCCGAAAATGATCGCACGCATCCTTGTCTTCACGCGCACGCCGGCGCTCACCCAGCGACTCACCGGCATCCTGGAGAGCAACGCCGGAGATCGCGTCGTCACCGAGACCCGCGGACTCCGACAGGTGTGGTCGAGCCTCAAGCGCGAGTCGTTCGATCTGCTCGTGTCGACGACCTCCGACCTTCCGCATCCGGTGGCGGAGACGGTGCGCGCCATCCGCGCTGCACCCGACGCACCGGAGGTCGTGCTCCTGACCCAGGAGGAGGACGCCGAAGAGCGCATCCGGCTCACGGCCGCCGGGGCTCTGGACGTGTTGTGGCGGAATCTGCCCGATCGCGCGCTGCGGGGCGCATTCGACGCCCTCATCCGTCGGCGGCGGGCGCACGTGCAACGCAGTGCCGAAGGGGATGATCAGGAGTTCCGCTTCGGTGACTTCGCCTCGTCCAGCCCGGCCATGGACGAGCTCCTCAGCCTGGCGGAGCGGGTGGCGCGCTCCGACGCGTCGTTGCTGGTTCTGGGGGAGACCGGCGTGGGCAAGGAGTGGCTGGCCCACGCCATCCACACGGAGAGCGCCCGCGCCGACGGTCCATTCGTGGCCGTCAATTGCTCGGCCCTTCCCGACACGCTGCTGGAGAGCGAGCTCTTCGGTCACGTGGAGGGCGCGTTCACCGGCGCCGTGCGCGCGCGCCGGGGCTACTTCGAGCTGGCGCACGAGGGCACGCTCTTCCTGGACGAGATCGGCGACATGCCCCTGGCGCTCCAGGCCAAGCTGCTGCGGGCCCTCCAGGAGCGCCGGATCCAGCCCCTCGGCAGCGAGCGCTCCATTCCCGTCGACGTCCGCATCATGGCGGCCACCAACCGCAACCTCGAGGAGGCCATGGAGGCCGGCGAGTTCCGACCGGATCTCTATTTCCGTCTCGGGGTGGTGACGTTGACGGTGCCGCCGCTGCGGGAACGGCGCGAGGACATCCCGGAGCTGGTGAACGCATACTGCGAGCGCTTCTCCGATCAGTTCGGACGCGACCTCGCCGGAACGGACCCGGCGGCCATGGAAGCGCTCGAGCGCTATGCCTGGCCGGGAAACGTCCGCGAGCTGATCAACGTGATGGAGCGGGCCGTCCTGCTGGCTCCCGGTCCGATGCTGTCCCTGCCGGACCTGCCGGCCCAGATCACCGGCGCGCTACCGCCGGAGATGCGCGGGCCGGAGCCGCCGCGCCTGGAGAGCCTGGTGCGCCAGCCGTTGAGTGAGGCACGCGACCGGGTGGTCTCGTGGTTGGAGAGCGCCTACCTCGAACGCCTGCTCAGCGAGACCCGCGGGCGCGTGGGGGTCGCGGCCGAGCGGGCGGGACTGAGCCCCCGCACGCTCTACAACAAGATGCAGGAGTACGGGCTCGACAAGGCCGACTTCCGCGGGTAGCGCGGCCACGCCCTCTGGACCCGGAGATCCCATCACCGCCGCCCCTCGCCGCTCCCGGTCGCGTCGTCTCCTCTCGTCGCTGAGGACCGGCTGGCGTCGCGTGCCCGGCCACCTCCGCCTGGCGCTCGCCGCTCTTCTCGTGGTGGCGCTCCTCTCCCCGTATCCCGAGCTGCTGCGCTGGGCCCGCCCGGGGACCACGTCGCTCATGCAGCAACGTCTACGCGAGGCGCGGGAAGAAGGGACCGCGCTGGAGCTCCAGCGCACATGGGTCGACCTCGACTCCGTGGATGCCACCCTGATCCGGGCGGTGTTGATCGCGGAGGACCAGCGCTTCTACGGGCATGGGGGCGTGGACTGGGAGGCGCTGGCCGAGGAGCTGCACTACACGGGCCACGGAGCCTGGCAATGGTGGGACGTCCAGGACTGGGCAGGGGTGCTGGGCGCGGTCCGCTACTACCGGGACCACGCGGACGACGTGCGCGGACGGAGTACCATCACGCAGCAGTTGGCCAAGAACCTCTATTTCGGCACCGACCGCTCCATCTCGCGCAAGGCTCGCGAGCTGATCGTCGCCAAGCGCCTGGAGTGGTTCCTTCCCAAGGACCGGATCCTCGAGCTCTATCTGAACGTCGTGGAGCTCGGGCCGGGCATCTTCGGGGTCGAGGCCGCCGCTCAGGCGTACTTCGACCGCAGCGCCGCCGACCTCACGCGCGCACAGGCCGCGTCCCTGGCGGCCACACTGCCTCATCCGTTGACGTCGAATCCGGCGCACCGCCCGGGGCGGATGCGGTGGCGGCGGGACCTGATCCTCGGACGATTGGCGCGCGGCGAGGGTCCCGTACCGGAACCGTGAGCCGCGCGCGCTTCCGTAGCCGCGCACCACGAGGTAGCTTCGACGCTCAGGTATGCACGGCCCGTGCTGCTCGTCGGCACGGGCCCCCACGCGTCCCGTCCCCCGTCCCCCGTGCACCATCGGTCCATCCGGACCGTTCCAGCACGCAGCGGACGAGGCGACATCGCCTTCGCTCCGGATCACCGACGCGCCGTTCTCGCGCGCGCACCCAGGAGGCAGGCGATGGCCAGGAAGGATCCACCGAAGGGCGGACGTACCCCCAAGGGCCGGACGGCCGACCGGAGCCCGGAGTCGCAGGCCCGGCCGGACGGCCGCGCGGGTCGGCGCGGAGGGCGGACGAAGGGCGCTGGCGCAAAACGACCGGGGCGGGTCGACCCGATCCCGGACATGCCGACGGCGCGGTACGGGGACCAGACCGTGCACCGTCCGGCCGGCGGGGAGACGCATCAGATCCCGGAGGAGGGCGGGCCGGTCCTGACCACCCAGCAGGGCGTCCCCGTCTCCGACGACCAGAACTCCCTCAAGGCAGGCCCCCGCGGACCGACGCTCCTCGAGGACTTCCACTTCCGGGAGAAGCTCTTCCACTTCGACCACGAACGCATCCCGGAGCGCGTGGTCCATGCACGCGGCTACGGCGCCCACGGCTACTTCGAGACGTACGAGTCGCTCGCGGACGTCACCCGCGCCGACCTGTTCCAGCGCGCTGGGGAGAAGACCCCGGCCTTCGTGCGCTTCAGCACCGTCGCCGGCAACAAGGGCTCACCGGATCTGGCGCGCGACGTGCGCGGCTTCGCCGTGAAGCTCTACACGAAGGAAGGGAACTGGGACCTGGTCGGCAACAACATCCCGGTCTTCTTCATCCAGGACGCGATCAAGTTCCCGGACCTCATCCACGCGGCCAAGCCCGAGCCGGATCGCGGCTTTCCGCAGGCGCAGACCGCGCACGACAACTTCTGGGACTTCATCTCGCTCATGCCCGAGAGCATCCACATGGTCATGTGGATCATGTCGGACCGGGCGATCCCCCGCTCCTTCCGCTTCATGGAGGGATTCGGGATCCACACCTTCCGGATGGTCGACGCCGACGGACGCTCCACGTTCGTGAAGTTCCACTGGAAGCCGCTGCAGGGTCTCCAGTCCGTGGTCTGGAACGAAGCCGTCAAGATCAATGGGGCCGATCCCGACTTCCATCGACGCGACCTGTGGGACGCGATCGGCAGCGGGAACCTCCCGCAGTGGGAGCTGGGACTGCAGCTCTTCGACGAGGACTTCGCCGAACGCTTCGAGTTCGACGTCCTGGACGCCACGAAGATCATCCCCGAGGAGCAGGTACCCGTGCGCCGCGTGGGTCGTCTGGTGCTCGACCGCCTCGTGGACAACTTCTTCGCGGAGACGGAGCAGGTCGCCTTCTGCACGCAGAACGTGGTGCCCGGCATCGACTTCTCGGACGATCCCCTGCTCCAGGGCCGGAACTTCTCCTACCTGGACACGCAGTTGAAGCGGCTGGGCGGACCGAACTTCACCCACATTCCGATCAACGCGCCGAAGTGCCCCATGCACCTGTTCCAGCAGGACGGGCACATGGCCATGAAGAACCCCGTTGGTCGAGCCAACTACGAGCCCAACTCGTGGAGCGGAGAGACTCGCGGTCCCCGCGAAGCGCCCCACGGGTATCGCACCCATCCCGCGGACGTCGCGGGCCCCAAGCTGCGCGTCCGGCCCGACAGCTTCGCCGACCACTACAGTCAGGCCCGCCAGTTCTACATCAGCCAGACGGAGATCGAGCAGCGGCACATGGCCGAGGCCCTGACCTTCGAGCTCAGCAAGGTCGAGACGCCCGCCATCCGGGAGCGGGTCGTCTCCCATCTCCTCCACGTGGACGAGGCGCTGGCCGAACAGGTGGCGGACGGGCTGGGCCTGGAAGGCATGCCCGAAGCTGCGGACGCGGCGCGGCCCACGCGCACGGACCTTCCCCCGTCGGACGCGCTCAGCATCGTCAAGAACGGGCCGGACTCCTTCGCGGGCCGGAAGGTGGGCGCGCTGGTCACCCACGGCGTGGATGCCGATGTGCTGGACGCGCTACGGGAAGCGCTGGAGAGCGAAGGGGCGATGTTGGAGATCGTGGCGCCCACGGTGGGCGGCGTGGAGGCCAGCGACGGCTCCTGGATCGAGGGCGACGAGATGCTGGGCGGCGGCCCTTCCGTGCTCTACGACGCCGTGGTGCTGCTGCCGTCCGCGGACGAGGTGGAGGCGTTGGCCGCACAACCCGCCGCGCGCGACTTCGTCGCGGACGCCCACCAGCACATGAAGTTCATCGGATACCTCCCGGCCGCGGAGCCCTTGTTCGAAAAGGCGGGCGTCGAGTGGGAGGACGACGGCCTGGTGGACCTGACGTCGGGGGACGGCTGCACCACGTTCGTGTCGGCGTGCCGGGCCCTGCGCTTCTGGGACAGGCAGGACCTCCTGGACGAGGAGGGATGAGCGGGCGGGGGAGCCGGCACCGGCCGGCTCCCCTCGAGCGCTTCAGTCCTCCGCGACGTAGGCGGCGACGACCAGATCGGGATCGTCGAACCGGTTCCGCTCCGAGGACAGGAAGTCGTAGTAGCCGCAGCGACCCGTGCCCGGATACTGGCGACAGATGGTGGGGCGACCGGAATAGATGCTGCAGCCGCGGGTCTCGTCGTCGATGAAGATGCAGATCGTCTCGAAGTACTCGTCGTCCTTGTGGCGAAGCACCCGCACGCCGTCTTCGGTCTTGCGCGTGAACTTGCGCTCGGCTGCCGAAGGGGTGACGCCGTGGTGCTTGGCCAGGCGCTTGAGGTCGCGGTCGGTGACCGGGATCCACGCGTAGGAGCAGCAGTACGCGGGGCACTTGGTGCAGTTGTACAGGACCTTGAGTGGCTTGCCCAAGAGAGGCTGTCTTTCTCTGAGGGGACGGCAGCGGACCCCGCAATGTCGGCCCTGAGGTCCGGGGCCGCCACCCGTCGGACGGAGGACGGCCTGCCGGCTTCGCTGCGGCGCGGCGTCCGTGGGGCTCGCTGCCCGTGGAGCTCTCGGGCTCACGAACCCGTGGAACCGCCGGGCTCGCTACCCGTGGAACCGGTGGGCTCACGACCCGTGGCACCGCTGGCTCGCTACCCGTGGCACCGGTGGGCGCGCTCCCCGCGGAACCGTTGGGGTCGCTGCCCGTGGCACCGGTGGGCGCGCTACCCGTGGCACCGGTGGGCGCGCCACCCGCGGAACCCGGCCGACCACACCCGTCCGGTGCCCATCGCCGACCGGCTCGGCGCTGCGTCGGCACCCGGGCGCCACGTCCGGATGGACCACGGAACCGGGCTCGGGGGGTAGCAGCCCCGACGCAGCGCATCCGCTCGCACCTGACCCGGAGGATGGATCGATGGCCTTGTCCCGTCTGCTCGCGGCGCTGACGCTCGCGGCCGCGCCCGCGGCGCTGGGCGCCCAGACCTTCGTCTCCGAGCGGCCGGCGTTCCCGGCCGCGGGCTTCGCCTCCGCGCTGGTGCTGGACGGCTCCACGCTGTACGCCGGCCGCACCGGCGCCGCGGCGGGCATGCCCATCCCGCCGTCCCGACCGGGGAGCGTTCACGTCTTCTCCCGCGAAGGCGCGGCCTTCCGCGAGACCGCCGTCGTGCAGGCGGACGACGGGACCATCGGCGACGGGTTCGGCTCCGCGCTCGCGGCCCGGGGAGACCTGCTGGCGGTGGGCGCGCCCCAGCAGGGCGCCGGTGCGGTCTACCTGTTCCAGCGCAACGGAGCGAGCTGGCGTCAGGTCACGAAGCTCACGGCGCCGCCCGGCTCCACCGCAGCGGGCTTCGGATCGGCCGTGGCGCTGTCCGACGGCTGGCTGTTCGTCGGCGCGCCCGGCGCCGGGCAGCGGGGCCTCGTCTACACGTACGCGCAGGCGAACGGATGGAACGCGGCAGGGCAGCTCCAGGGGTCGGATCCCTCCGACCTCCGCCTGGGCATGTCCCTCTCCGCCGCCGACTCCCGGCTGCTGGCCGGTGCACCGGGCCCGGGTGGCTCGCTCGGCGGCGGTGGCATGCAGGGCCGCCCCGGCCCGGGCGCGGCGTACGTGTTCGAGCGCGAGGGAGACGCGTGGCGCGAGGCCGCGCGCTTGAGCGTCCCCGCGGACGCGCCCGTCGCGCCGCTGGCGCTCGGATCCAAGGTCCACCTGGGCCAAGGGTGGGCCCTGGCCTCCGCGCCGGTCACGGCGAACGCCAACGGCGCGCTCTGGCAGTTCACGCAGGGCGCCGATGGCACCTGGAGCGCGGGAGCGGCCCTCACTCCCGGCGAACCCGGGCAGACGATCTTCGGCTCCGACTTCGTGGTGGCCGGCAACGACCTCCTCGTCGGCGCCCCGATGGTGGATCAGTTCAACGGCGCGGTCTTCGTGTTCGCGCGCCAGAACGACGCCTGGACCCCGACGCAGCAGCTCTCCGTCGAGACCCAGGGCATGGCCGGCTTCTTCGGGATGGCCGTGGCGGGGAGCGGGGACCTGGCCGTGCTGGGCGCGCCGGGGGACGACTTCTGGGAGGGCACCGGATTCGTGTTCGAGCGCGGCGCGGGGGGCCAGTGGAGCGAGGTCGCCACGGTCACCGACGTCGACACCGACCTCACTGCCCTGATCGGGGAGCCCATCGACTGTACCGCACAGGGCGAGGCCGCCGGCTTCGGCTGCCAGGACGTCGACCTGGTCTCCTTCCTGCCCGTCAGCGAACTCGGTGGCGAGCGCGGCATCATGGTGAGCGACATCTGGGGCTGGACCGATCCGGAGTCCGGAAAGGAGTACGCGATCCTGGGTCGCTTCGACGGGACGTCCTTCGTGGACGTGAGCGACCCGGCCCGTCCGGTCTACCTCGGCAACCTGCCCCTGACCGAGGGAGCCACCAAGAACCTGTGGCGCGACATCAAGGTCTACGACAACCACGCGTTCGTCGTGGCGGACGCCGCGGGCGAGCACGGCGTGCAGATCTTCGACCTGACCCGCCTGCGCGCATTCGATGGCACGCCGGAGACCTTCACGGAGGACGCCCACTATTCCGGCATCCACAGCGCCCACAACATCGTGATCAACGAGGAGACGGGCTTCGCCTACGTGGTCGGCAGCAGCATGGGCGGGGAGACGTGTGGAGGGGGCCTGCACATGGTCGACATCCGCGATCCACGCAACCCCACGTTCGCGGGCTGCTTCTCCGATCCGCTGACCGGCAACTCCAAGACCGGCTACAGCCACGATGCCATGTGCACCCTCTATCACGGTCCGGACGAGGAGCACGCAGGCAAGGAGATCTGCTTCGGCGCGAACGAGACGCACCTGTCGATCGCCGACGTCACCGACAAGAGCAACCCGGTCGCGCTTTCCCGGGCGTCCTATCCGAACGTGGCCTACTCCCATCAGGGATGGCCGTCGGACGACCACAAGTACTTCTTCCTGAACGACGAGCTGGACGAGCTGTCCGGCACGCAGAGCCGGACCCGCACGCTGGTGTGGGACATCCAGGACCTGGACGACCCCATCCTGCTCACGGAGTACATGGGCGAGACGGCCGCGTCGGATCACAACCTCTACGTGCGCGGCAATCTGGTCTACGAGTCGAACTACGTGTCCGGGCTGCGCATCCTGGACATCAGCGACCCCGCCAACCCGGTGGAGGTCGCGCACTTCGACACCGTGCCCTGGGGTCCCGACGCCCCGGGCTTCGCCGGCTCCTGGAGCAACTACCCCTACTTCCAGAGCGGCAACATCATCGTGTCGTCGATGCGGGAAGGGCTGTTCATCGTGCGCAAGCGCGAGCGCCCGGTGTCCTGAGGACGGTGGGCGGCGGTGCTCAGGCGCCGCCGCCCACGCTGTCCTGCAGCCGTCGCAGGGCCTCGGGACTCAATTCGGGCGCGATCTCCGCCAACGTCTCCGGGTCGGCCTCCTGCACCGAGGCGGCGCTGTCGAATCGAGCGGCGATCCGCTGCGCGACCCGCGCGTCGAGGCCGGGCGCCCCGCTCCGCATCAGCGTGACCAGCAGGGCGTGTCGATCGACGGCGGCGCGCAGGCCGTCATCATCCACCTCCCACCCCCCTTCGGACCGCACCGTGCGCAGGAACTCGCCCCACTCCGGCTCTTCCTGACTCTCCCGCAATCCGTCCAGGTACTGCTCCACGGACCGGGTGAGCCGTTGGTCGGGCTCCCAGATCCGCGCCGCCCCCGGGTCTTCGTCGCGGCGTGCGGTCATGCTGCCTCCAGCGCGGGGTACAGCAGCACAGGGACCTCCGCCGTGCGCACGACCGTCGCGGCGAGACTGCCCTGGGCCAGGTGCGGGAGCCCGGTCCGGGCGTGGGGCGTCATGACGATCAGCGCACACCCGTGCGCGGCAGAGCGTTCGATCCCGGTGTGGGCTACCGATCCGCCGACGACCACTTCGGAGAGCACACGGGTGAAGCCCCAGAGTCGGACCCGGGCCGCGACCTCGTCCAGGTAGGCCTCGGTGGCCTGGCGATCGCGCTCCAGCATCGGATCCAGGTGAGACCCGTCGCGCGGGCGCTCCACGCTCGGCGGACGCTCCAGCACGCGCAGGAGCACGATGCGGGTCGACAGGGGAAGGCGGAGCAGCGCCGGTGCCTCCAGCGCGCGCTCCGCCTCGTCCGATCCGTCGAGGAGCACGGAGAGGGTGGATGGGGGCGGCCCGGCGCTGAGAGCGGCCCTGGGCCGGCGCCCGTCGGACCGCACCGAGAGCAATGGACAGGGGGAGTGGTAGACCAGGTGGTCGGTCAACGGGTCGAGGTGCAGGCGCCCCAACACACCCTGCCCGTGGCTCGAGACCACCAGCAGATCGGCGTCCACCTCGTCCGCGTAGCCCGCCACGGCGGCGCCCGGATCCCCGACCCGCACGACCGTCTCCACGTGGGTGGTGTTCGGGCTCAAGCGCCCCACCACCTGGCTCAGATAGTCCGATGCAACCCGGGCCGCTTCCCCTCCCGCGGCCGCATCGCCGCTCGCCACCGCGATGAGATGCAACTCACCGGGTGGCTCGTGCGCCGCCAGCGCCCACGCGAGGGCGCGCTCGGCCCGGTCACTGGCGTCGAGCGGAACGACGATGCGGCGCTGCATGCAACCGATCCGTGCCTTCTCAATAGGTGTGCGAGCGCTGGACGCGTCCGTCGGTGCGGTGGATGATCAACCGGCTCGGCTGGGCTTCGGCCGCCTGCCGACGGGCCACCCGCAACGCCTCGCGCTTGCTGCCGAAGCGCTGATCGCCTTCCTTGCCGTCGCTGGTCAGGATCCATCCCTCTTCACCGTCCGCTTCCACCCGGAACGTGGTCGACGGCTCGTCCCCGCTCCCGTTCGCCTTCCGCTGCTTGAGCGCACGCGCGGTGGCCACGCCCGCGGCCCCCAGGGCCGCCAGACCTGCAGCGGCCGCCACCGTCTTCTTGGGCGTCGAGCTGCTGCTCTTGCCCGGTCGGATCTTCTCCCCGGCCTTGGCCACCGTCTTGGAGGCGTTGTCCAGGTGCTTCTTGATCGCCTTCTTCGTGCTCTTGTTCATCGTCGTCCTCGGAAGTGGATGACCCCGAGCCGGACAGCCCGGCGGGGGAGGGCATTCCTTCGTGAACACCCATGGTCCCGGATCCGAGTCCGGGAAACCGACGCCAGCGAACCCGGAACCATCCGGGAACGCGGGTCGGAAGAAGGGCAACGAGCATGCCCGCACTGCGATCCACGGACGTGCCGGGGACGCAGGCACGCACGGCGGCGCGGGAAGGCGCGGTCCGCCCGTGAGTCCGGAGGAAGCGCAAGGCGGAACCGCCAGGTCGTTCGTGTTTCAGCGTCGGCGTCCGCGCACGGAACACCCGCGCCCACCGAGGGATCAGCGGGTCGGAACCACGCGCTGGACGACCCGCCCGGCGTAGGGTTCCGGTCGGATGGCGCGTCCGCGCGAACGGGCCCAGACCTCGGTGAACGACGCCCCCACCAGGAAGATCTGAGCCGAGTAGTAGATCCAGATGAGCAGCGCGAAGAGGGACCCCGCCGCCCCGAAGACGGAACCGGGATCACGTCGGCCCAGGAAGCCCCCGATGGCGAGCTTCCCGATGGCGAAGAGGACGGCCGTGACCAGACCGCCCACCCACACGTCGCGCCAGGCGATCCGTGCGTCCGGCAGGACCTGGTAGACGGCCGCGAAGACCAGCCAGAGCAACGCGGTCGACACGGCGAAGTCGAGCGCCCGCACGAGCAGGCTCCCGCCCGGCAGGCGGGCCTCGATGAAAGGCTCGAGAAGAGAGGTCGCGGCGGAGACCAGGAAGGAGAGAAGAACCAGACCCCCGAGAACGAGGATCATCACGAAGGCCATGAGGCGGGTGCGCAGGGCGTTGCGCACGGTGCCGGTGACCGGCTTCACGTGCCAGATGTCGTTGAGCGCGCCTTGGATGTTGCCGAACACGGCGGTCGCGCCCACCAGGAGCGCGAGCAGGGAGAGCAGCGCCTGCACGGAGCCGAAGCCGGGGAAGGTCGCCTGGACCAGGATGGTATCGGCGATCTCCGCGCCCCGACTTCCGAGCAGGAGGCGCAGCTGCGACAGGATCTGCTCCCGAGCCGCCGCATCGTCGAAGAACATCCCGGCCGTTCCCACCAGGAAGATGAGCACGGGTCCGAGCGAGAACAGCGTGTAGTAGGAAAGCGCGGCGCCCCAGTGCATGACGCCCTCTCCCAACCACTCCATGAAGCTCAGCTTGACGATCCCCAGGAAGGTCTGGGCTGTGGGGCGCTCCTCCTCGGCCGACACGTCGCGGCGGGGATCGTCGCGCTGGCGCGCGGGCTCCTGTTGCTCGGAACGACCCGGATCCTGGGTCATGGCGGTACCTCCTAGAACGGGCGCCCGATGGACAGATGGATCTGCCATCGGCGCCCCTGATCTTCGGGAACGTCGGCGAGGGGACTCCCGGTGATGAGCGCCTCGGCGACGTCCGCGGGGTCCCGCAGATCCAGGACGCCCGGGTTGAGCTTGTAGCCCACGGAAAGTCGCAGCGGGCCGACCGGTGTGCCGATCTGGACGCCGGCGCCGGTCCCGTAGAACACCCCATCGTCCAGGTCGAGCAGGCTGGGTGCCGCCGGATCGGTGAAGCGATCATCGGCGGTCCACACCCGACCGGCATCCAGGAACGCGTGGACGGAGTAGGGCCCCGACACGAACGGCATCGGGAGTTGCAGCTCGACCGAGCCCGTCCACCGGTTGAGCCCTCCCAGGGGGACGTAGCGGGACGCACTCCCCAGGATCACGCTGTCGCCGCGCGTGGTCACCCGGATGTCGGGGACCTTGGGACCGAGCAACTCGGGTCCCCAACCCCGCACGTCTTGCGTGCCTCCCGCAGTGAACACCCCGTCGCGCAGGCGGAGGAAGGTCTGGACCTCGTCGCCGCCGGACGGGACGCTCTCGCCATACGGAAGCAGCTGTCCCAGACTGCCTCGCAGGAGCAACGCGCCCCGGCGGGCGATGGGCAGGAAGCCCTGCAGCCGTCCGTTGAGACGCCCGTACTGGACGTTGGACAGCGCCGCCGGCCCGGTGATCTCGGCTCCGATCCGCGCCACCCAGCCGGAGCGCGGTGCCAGCGGGTCGTCGATCTCTCCCCAGCTGGCCGCGTACTGCAGCGCGCTCGTGCGCACGTCCACGTCGAGCGTGTCGAGCGCTTCCAGGTAGCCGAGGAAGTCGGTGACTCCGGTCAGGGCGCCACCGCGCGCCTGCAGGACGCGTCGACCCGACAGGTTGTACGAGAGCGACATCGTCCGCAGCGCACCCCGCTCCCACAAGACGGTCGAGCTCACCCCCACGCGTGTGGAGCGGTCGCGCAGGTCGTCGCGGTATTCGAAGAACGGTGTGACCAGCCCGGACACGCGGTAGTGGCCCAGCCACGGCTGGCGCAACGTCGGCGTGATGCTGTACCGCGCGGAAGGTCCCTGCTGTCCCGACCACCAGCCGGTGCGGGCCTCGGCGCTCAGGGTCAACACGCGGGCAGCGCCCAGGAAGTCGCGATGGCTCCAGGAGGCCTGCGTGGTGATCCCCTCGTCGGAGGTGTAGCCCAACCGTCCCTCGATGATCCGGGGAGAGCCCTCCTCGATCCGCACGCGGACCTCCGCCGTCGAGTCGACCGGTTGATCGTCCGGGACGCCGACCAGGGCCAGCCGTACGATCTCCAGGCCGAACAGCTGGGACTGGCCCTCCGCGAGCTGGCTGGAGCGGAAGCGATCGCCGGTCTGGAAGGGCAGCTCACGGAGGATCGTGCGCTCGGAGAGGGCGCTGTCGCCTTCGATCACGATGCTTCCGATCGTCGTCTGGGGCCCTGGCGTCACCATGAGCTCGACGATGGCGGGCAGCTCCGTGGAAGCGCCGGCGTCCACGCGGCTGGGTTCTACCCGGGAGCGCACCCGGGTGAACGCGAATCCGTGATCGCGCCACCACTCCAGCACCCGGCTCGCCAGCGTGGAGACGCGGGCCTGGCTGAGGCGCTCCCCACGCTCGCGGGTCAGGTCGCGCCGGAAGCCACGCCATTCGGATTCCAGCTCCGGCGGCAGGAGCAGCGGCCCCTCGTCGGCGCCGCTGACCGACACGGAGTCCAACACCTGTGGCGGCCCCGGCTCCACTTCGAACACCACCGTCACCGCGTTGCGCGCGGTATCCAGGCGCACCCGGTAGTCGACGGCCGCCTGGGGGAACCCGTCCCGTTCCAGGAAGCGAACCAGCCGGATCTTGTCCTTCTGCAGCTCGATCGGGCTGAAGGACGTGAGCGGCGGTTCGGAGATGAACGGGATCCACGAGAGGAAGCGACGCGCCTCGTCCACGAAGCCGGGACCGGTCAGCGCGATCTGGTCCGCGAGCCGCGCCGGTTCAACCGCGTCTCCGGCGATGTCGAACTGGAGCTCGGCGACGCCCGTCTCCGTATCGATGAGGAAGAGCGGAGGACCGGAGCGTTCCGGGCCGGGTGGGGGCTCCGTGTTCTGGGCAGCGAGCGCACACGGCGTAGCCACACAGGCGAGAGCGAGCAGGAGCAGCGCGCGCTCAGTAGCCATAGCGCGTCCTCAGGAAGAACTGGAGCGCGTCCCCGCCGCTCTGCAGGTTGAGCAACAGCCAGCGGAAGGCCTGGTACTCGATCTCGACCTGGGTTTCCGCGTTGCCGCCCTGGTCGCTGGAGGCATCGAGGGAGACGGGCTGCTGGAATCCGAGGTACAGGCTGGGCGAGACGTAGCGTCCTGCCACCAGCGTCGCCGCCTCCAGCCCCTCGCGGCGGATCTCCACCACGTCCAGACCGACCCGATCCGCGGCGAAGGATTCGATGAGACCCCCCACCCGATCGAGGGCGAGTCCCCCTCCGCGCTCGAGGACGCTCTCTCCGCCTCCGTTCCCCCCGCCCAGGTCGAGCGAGCTGGACGCCGGCCGCCCGGTGGCGATGTACGACACGATATCCGCATTGTCCATCGTCGGCTCGGCACTCAGCACGATGCGCAGATCACCCACCTCCCCCTCCATCCCCAGGACGATGGTGGCCTCGGGTTCGTCGTCGGTGCGCGAGGGGACCTCGTAGACCGCTTGCAGGTCGAGGCGTGTCGCCAGCGGATCCCCGCGGAACACCAGCTGGCCCTGGCGGAGATCGAACCGACGGCCGAACTGCTCCACGTAGCTGCGCTGCGGGATCGCCTCCAGCTCGCCGAGCAGCTCGAGGTCCGGGCCCGGGTCTTTCCGGATGGTCATCTCTCCCGCGACCTGCACGGCCAGCTCGGGGTTGGCCGACTGCCGCAGCCAACTGTCCCGGCCGACCTGCACCGACAGATCCAGAGCCACCGCCTCGAACCCGGGCGCCTCGGACTCCTCCAGCCGTTGGATGGGAAAGCCGAAGTATTCCTCCAGGGCGGCGTAGTCCTCGTCGGTGAGGACCACGTCCTCCACGTCGCCGGACGCCACCGCCCCCCCCAGGTACAGGTCCCCGCGCTCGATGGTGACGCTCCCGCCGATCACCGGTTCGGGGACCGTGCCCTGGATGGCGAGGTCGCCCGACACCTCGGCGTGCACGAGGTCGGTGCGGATGGCCCGGAAGTCGTCCATGCGCACGTCGAGGTCGTAGCGTCCGATGCTGCCCCGCTCGACGTCGATCACGCCGGACAGCACCATCGCTCCTTCGCCGGACGTGATGCGCAGGTCCGGTACCTGCACCGCGCTGCCGCCCAGCCTCACCCTGCCTTCGAGCCCGTAGCGCAGGCCCAGAGGCACGATGTGCGCGTACACGTCCGACGCGGTAAGGGCGCCATCCAGGCTCGGATCGTCCAATGTGCCCTGGATGTCCACCCGACCATCCACCGCGCCGTCCAGGGAGCGGACCGTCGCGGGATCGAGGAAGGGTGTGGCGAAGTCCACGCCGAACGAGTCGGCCTGGATCTGGAGGTCGAGCGTGCCGGCGTCGGCACCGGGGACAGGCACGCTCCCGGCCAGCTGCAGCGCCGTCCGGTCCTGTTGCTCGATCTCGCCATCCACGAGCACGCGCCCGTCCTGGAAGGTCGCGGTCGCCCGCAACGTGCCCCCGCCCCCCTCTTCGGACTCGACGTCGAACGTGATGTCGGCGTCGCCGCGGGCCGCCTCGCCGCTCCCCTCCAGATCCATACGGAGATCCAGCTCACCCTGGAGCCGGTCGAACCCGGCGAGATCCGCGATGGTCTCCACCCGCAGGGCCTCCACGTCCGCCCGCACCCGTAGCGGCGCCTCTCCTCCGAGCGACAGGTCCAGCGCGATCCGCTGCGCTCCGCCGTCCGTCGCCAGCTCCAGGCCCTCCACCGCGATCCCGTTGCCGTAGCGGATCTGCGCCGGCTGCGGCAAGGTCCAGCGGCTCTCATCCACCTGGAAGCTGGCCTGCTCGACGGTGAGCGCCGGCTGCTCGGCCGCGGGATCCAGCCGCGCCTCCAGCTCGGCGGTGCGTCGCTGGTCGATGCGGGCGCGCGCGCCCACCACGAGATCCTCGCCCGCCGACCAGTCCGCGGTGAGACGCGTCTCGGTGACCCCGGTCGTCGGGAGGCTCAGCCGATCCAGCACCAGCTCGCCCCCTGCGCTGCGCCACCCCCGGTCCGGGCTCCAGCGAGCCATCGACTCGAGGTCCAGTCCCACGAGACGCGTGCTGCCGAAGGCGAGCGCCCCCACATGGGCGACGCCCGTGACCCGCAGTGAGTCGACGTCCCCCTGGACGCGCACGTCCAGGCTGCCGTCCCCGGCCGTGAGCGCCTCCAGGCCGAGGCTCTCCTCCACCGGCGTCAGCGACTCCAGGGCCACGTGCGCCTGGAAGTCCGCGGTGTCGGTGCCGGCCGCCGGCGTCAAGGGCACGCGACCACCCCCGTCGAGGCGCACGACGTTCGAGCGCAGCGTCAGCGTGTCGACGCGCAGGAGGCCGGCGGCCAGCTCGGCCCGCACGGTGCCGGAGTCGGCGCGCACCGCGGCCCAGGTGGCTTCCTCCAGGTCCAGTCGCAGCGTTCCTTGCGCGGTCTCACGCTCCAGCCCCCGGCCCTCCGCGTCGATCTCCGCAATCAACGAGCTCGCGATCGTGTCGCCCAGCAGCGCACCGAGCCTCGGCAGGTCCACCGAAGCGCGCGCACTCCAGGAGGGGACGTCGCCGGGGTCGAGCGCGCCCTCCGCCCGCACCGCGCCCGCCTCGAGATCCAGCTCCAGGTCGGCGCGTACGCGACCTTCCTCCGCGCGGAACTGCACGGCACCGGACTGGATCCGGGCCTCGTTGATGCGGGAGTCCTCGAGGGTGAGGCTGCCCTCGGCATCCAGCGAGGCCGGGTCGCTGCCCACGCCTTCGAGCGCCATCGTCCCGGTCAGGGCCGTTGTCAGGGTGGGGGAATCCGTCAGCGCACCCACGTCGAGATCCTCGAAGCGGAGCTCGCGCACGCTGAAGCGCAGGGGCTCACGGTCCAACCGGGCCCGGGCATCGACGGCAACGCGCCCCGCGGCCAGCGCCACCTCCCCCGCCAGGGTGGTGCCCTGCTCCTGCCAACGCAGGCGCAGATCGCCACTCCGCACCGTCTCGCGGCCGACCGAGGACGAATCCAGCGACACGGTGGCGTCCGCGCGCGGGGGTGCGCCTGGCGGCACCGTGAGCGTTCCTTCGAACCGGGCATTGAGGCCGGTCGCGACGAGCCCTTCGCGCAACGCCGCCAGGTCCAGGTCCTGGGCGCGTCCGTCCTGGATCCGCAACCGCAGCGTGTCCGCAAACGGCTCGCCGGCGAGGGAGAGGGTGACCCGTCCGGGCTCCGCTCCCAGCCGAACGTCCCCCCGCAGCGTCTCCTCTTCGATCGTGATCTGGACGCGCGCCTCATCCAGACGCGTACCGCTGGCGACGACCGTGTCCAGGCGCGCATCCAGCTCGACGCGACCGGAAGGCGGAACGCCCTGTCCGACCACCGACATCCGGCCCGCGACGCGCGCCAGCTCCGGCGGCGCGAAGCGTACGCGACCGTCCCAGCGGTAGTCCGGCCGCTCCGGCCGCAGGTCCACCGAGCCGTCGCCTGCCAGCCGCAGGTCGTCCGACCGCACGTCGAGCTCCACCGTCCCCTGCCCCGCGGTCACCCGCGCTGCGAGCTCGACGTGCGTGTCCCCCACGGCCGGGAGCCCCCCGACGTCGAAGACCGCCGTGGCCTGACCGTCCAGTCGGGACCGATCGCGGCCGGTGAAGCGCACCTCGAGGGTCCCATCCAATCGCGAGGGCAAGGCCGTATCGGCAACGATGCGCTGCGGGTCGAGGCCCGCGACGACTACGTGGCCCTCCACCCGTTGCGGGTTGTCTCTCCCGCTCGGGCCCCAGCGCCCTTCGGCCGTCAGCGTGCCCCCTCCTTCGGCGAGCTCCAGGCTGGCGTCCAGGCCGAGCGCGCCCCCCGGCACGCCGTTCACGCCGATCTGCACGGTCGCGGCGCCAGGACCGGCGGCCGGGAACACCGGGCGCAGGTCCGCGAAGACCAGCGGGTCGGCGCGGAGCCGGAAGGCCGTGGGAAGCGTGGAATCCGCGTCGAGCACCACCGTTCCGCTGCCTCCGATGCGGGTCGAGCCCGCCTGCAACGCGAGTGTGTCCAGGGCGATGCGGCGGCCGGACCATTCGGCGTCACGGATGCGCAACGCTCCGCTCAGCGCCTCCGCGGTGTCCGCGGGGTTGGGCCAGAGCAGGCGCGCGCTCGCCGACGCCACCTTCCCGGTCGGGTCCCCGTTCCCGATCGACACGTCGCTCGCGGCCACGTCCAGTCCTTCGATGCGGTAGACGGTATCGGGGGCCGCCCGGAGTGTGAGGGCACCGTCGGTTACGCGGAGCGCGTCGATCCGGACCGGCCAGCCCGCTCCCGTCGCCGTGTCGGCGGGCGACGGAGCCGGAGACGACGGCACGAGCGTCCAGGCCGAATCGGACTGCACCATCCGGATCCGCGGACGCACCAGGGAGAGGCTGTCCAGCACGAGGCGCCGGCGCAGGAGCGGCCCGAGGCGATGATCCACGAAGACCCGCTCCGCCGCGAGCGCGGTATCGCCGCCGCCGCGCACCAGCGCGACGTCCTCCAACGTCAGTGAACCGAGCCACGATCCGTCCACCCGGCCGACCGAGAGCGTGGTTCCTTCGGGAGAGAGACGCGGTGCCAGTGCCCGCACCAGACCGGTCGATACGGTCGAGGACTGGAGGGCCAGCAGGATCGTGAGCACGAGCAGCACGACGGCCGCGACGAGGCCCAGCACTCCGAAGCCGATGCGACGCCAGAGAGAGGGGTCCTCGCCGTGGGGGTCGATGTCGACCTCGGTGGGCTGGTTTGGGGTCATCCGACCCGAGAGGAGCAACCCGCGTACCGGGGGGGGCCCCCTGCAAGCGCGTGCAGGCGGTGGCTACGGGGGGCCCGGGCCCCCTCCAGTATTGTTTCAGGGACGCATGGAGTGAATGCTGGGTGACGCCCCGAGACGTTCGGATGGGGGCTCCGACGACAGGAGGGAGTGCTTGGCCGGAAGCCCGTGGACCTGGTGGGATCAGGACGTGACAAGGGGAGTCCGCACCTGGGACCCCAGCATCGAGCCATTCCTGGGGATCACGGCAGACGACGCATCGGGGCCTCTGCCATCCTGGTGGCAGCGCGTGCACCCCGACGACCGGGAGCGAGCACAGGCGCAGATGGAGCAGGCGCTGCGCGATCACGCACGCTGGTCCATCCGCTACCGGATCTGCGCCGCCGACGGAGTGTGGATCCCCGTGCTCGACCGCGGCTCTGTGCTCCGGGACGCCTCCGGTGCGGCCCGCTCGGCCCACGGGGCCCTGATCATCGACGCTCCGATCGCCGAGACGGAGCGTCCTGCCGAATGGGCACCCCTCGAGACGGGTCATCAGTTCCGCACGTTCGTGGACTGGCTCCCGCAGCTCGCCTGGTCCGCCACCGCGTCCGGCTGGATCGACTGGTACAATCGGCGCTGGTACGACTACACCGGTACCTCTCCCGAGGAGATGGAAGGGTGGGGTTGGATCACGGTCCACGATCCCGCCGACCTGCCCCGCATGCTCCGGATCTTCCGGAATTCGATCCGCACCGGGGAACCCTGGGAGGACGAGTTCCGACTTCGTCGCGGAAGCGATGGTGAGCTGCGCTGGCACCTGTCGCGGGCCATGCCGCTGCGCGATGAGCAGGGCCAGGTGGTTCGTTGGTTCGGCACCAATACGGATGTCCACGATCAGCGGCTCGCTTCCGAGGAGTACGCCCGCCTCCTGGTGCGCGAGCAGGCGCTTCGGCGTGAAGCCCAACGGGCCAGCCGCGCCAAGGATGAGTTCCTCGCCGTCGTCTCCCACGAGCTGCGCACTCCGCTCACGGCCATCCTGGGCTGGACCCAGCTGCTGGAGCTGTCGCCAGACGCCTTCGCGGAGCCTGGCCGCATCCGCGACATCGTGCGTCGGATCGACACCAACGCCCGCCTGCAATCGAAGCTCGTCGACGAGCTGCTGGATCTGTCGCGCGTGCTTGCGCAGAAGCTCGACCTGGAGCTCGTCCGGACGGACGTGGGGCAGCTCGCGCGCGCGGCGGTGGACATGGTCCGGGAGCGGGCTCGGGATCGGGGCATCCGGATCGAATGCGACGCCCCGGATGGGCTCATGGCAGCGGCGCACGCCGACCGTCTCCGTCAGGTCTTCAACAACCTGGTGGACAACGCGATGAAGTTCACCCCGGACGGGGGGTGGGTGCGGGTCCGGGTCCAGGTGCAGCCCGATGACTCCATCGTGGCCGTCGTGGAGGATTCAGGGGAAGGCATCGCTCCCGACGTCCTCCCACATGTCTTCGAGCGCTTCCGCCAGGGCGATGCATCCAGTCGCCGGCGCCATTCCGGGCTCGGCCTGGGGTTGGCCATCGTGCAGGAGATCGTGCACGCCCACCGGGGAACGGTCGAAGCGGGGAGCCCCGGCCCCGGTCAGGGAGCCCGCTTCACGGTGACCCTGCCCCCACCCGGTGAAGCGGAGGGGAACGAGTCCGGTCCGGTCGCCCCCGGCGTGACGCGTCCGGAACTGACGCCGCTCCGCGGCATCGGTGTGCTCGTGGTGGACGACGAGTCGAGCGCGCGTGAGGTCGTCGGTGCCATGCTACTGGCCGCCGGCGCCACCGTCACCCGCGCGGGCTCGGCGCACGATGCGCTGCGAGCCGTGCGCCAGAACCCGCCGGATGTCCTGGTGAGTGACGTGGCCATGCCCGAGGTGGATGGCCATGCGCTCGTGGGGCGGATCCGATCCCTGCCGGGCGAACTGGGCCGCCTCCCGTGCATCGCGCTTACGGCGCATGCGAGCGAGGCCGACCGGGAGCGGGCGTTGCGGAGCGGCTTCGACTTCTACCTGAGCAAGCCGGTCGACGCAGTGCGGCTGACGGCGCTGGTGGCCGAAGCCGTGCGTAGGCACGTCGCCACGCTCAAGGAGCCGGGAGCGGAGCCAGGGCAGGAATCATGAACGAGAATTCGCAGCCGCCCTCGGCAGGGGAAGCGTATCGGATCTCCCCTCCTGCGGCACGGATCGCCTCCTCCGTCATCGCCAGGCCCAGACCGCGGTCCGGGAGTGCCAACGGGCCGCGCACACGGGGTCGGAACGGCCGCTCGACGAGATCGTCCGGCAGTCCGGGCCCATCGTCGCGAATCGTGATCCAACACGCCTGACCTTCCTTCCTCGCCTGCACCTGCACGCCGAGGGCCCCGGAGCGCAGATCATGGTGCTCGACCGCGTTGTCGAGGAGGTTGGCGAACGCGGTGCAGAAGTGGAGCACGTGGACATCGAGCGGGGGGAAGGCCCCGGAGGTGGACACTCCGAGGCCTCGTACGGTGGCCCGGGCCCTCGACTGGTGGAGCAGATCGCGGGCAAGGGTGTCCAGGGCCAGCCTCGGCACGTCCGCATCACCCCGGAGGAGGGAGCGCATCGCATGCCGCACGCCGCGGGTGAGTGAGATGCCCGCCTCGACGGAGCTCAGCACGACATCCTGGAGGCGTCGGACCTGCGGAGGCTGCAGACCGGCGCCTTCCTGGAGCAGGCGTGTGGCCGTGTCGGCCACGCCCAGCCGGTTCCCGAGCTCGTGGGACAGGAGCGCCGCACAGATCTCGAACGCCCGACTGCGCTCTCGCTCCCTGCGCACGGTCCAGTAGGAGGTACGCCAGGCTGCGGCGACCTCGATGGCGGATTCGAGTTCCGCAAGTGCGACCTCGGATCTCGCGTCGGACGGCGTGGAGGGGGTGACGTCGCGATCGGATGCCTCGCGCAGGAGTCGTCCCAGGGTTCGAACGTCATCCCGGATGCCGGCCGCATCGGATCCGCTCGTCTCCAGCGCATCCACGTGACGGGCTACCTCTCGTTCCAGCGCGTCGCGCGCCTCGCCGGCTCGCGGGCCCTCGAGGAAGCCGCTTGCGGCATGGATGACCGCGGTGCGCTGAGGGGGATCGGCCTCGGAAGTGCCGACGAGGTCACTTCGGGAAGGGACCGCAGCGGCCCACGACCTCGCCAACGCCACCGGATCCTCCAAGGCGCGCTGCACGCGCTCCCACCGTGACCCCCCCGGCCGGTGGTCCAGGATCACCGCCGGGTCTTGACCTGCTCGGCGCCGCTGGTCTGGAGCAGCTCGCGGGCGATGGAGACGCGATCGTCGTGTGCGTGGATGCCGACCAGGATGCTGCCGGCCTCGATCTTCTCCGCGACCATGTTGGCTTCATGCTCCGGAATGCCCGCTCCGATGATGGAGCCCACGAGACCGCCGGCGGCCCCTCCCGCACCCGCACCCGCGAGAGCGGCCACGACCGGCCCCGCGGCCACGAGCCCGAGAGGGGGCGCGACGATCGCTCCCGTCGCCACCAGGGCCGCGGCGATGGCGCCGAGCGCACCCCCGGCGACGGCGCCCGTGACGCCGCCTTCGGGGGCCTTGGAATGGGATTCGACCGCGAACTCGCGTCCGCGCGTGTGCTCCGACATGAGCAGACTGACGTCATCGATCGCGAAGCCGGCGTCCACGAGACGGTCGACTGCGAGCGCCGCCGCGGAGCGGCTGGTGAAGAGACCGGTGACGAGCTTGGACATGCGACCCTCGACGCGTTGGTGGGGAAATCGGAAACGAAGAAGGAGGAGCCGCGATCAGCGGCGCCCGGCCACGGAGCGCGGGATCTCGAGGAAGATGGCCCCGGCGACGAACGCGGCCACCATGGCCACGGCCCCCTCGGTGCCGAACCATCCCCGCTGCACACCCAGCAGGCCGACGAGGACGCCACCGATGAGCCCCAGGACCAGGACGAGCAGCCAGCGGTTCTGCTCCTTGCTGGGGTTCAAGAAACGCAAGGCGAGAACGAGCGCGATGGCGATCAATGCAACGAGCAGCCAGGTCATCGGGGGATCTCTCCTTGAGACGTGGAATCCGCGCGCGGGCGCGTCGGCACCGGCGCACCGGACCAAGGTCGCCGTTCGGCGCCCATGATCCGGGTTTCGATCAGGGAGCACAGATCCTCGGGCTCGGTTCCCGGGATGAAGTACTCGAGCCTCGGGTCGGCGGACGGGCAGCGTTCGGACGACACCAACCCCGTGTAGGGATCGATGGGAAGTCGCACGAGGCCCTCCGGGGCCGTCGTCGTCCAGCGCGGACGTTGGTCACCATAGATCTCCGCCATCACGCTCCCCCAGATCGGCGCGGCAAGGCGACCGCCGCTGGCGCCGGGCAGGATGGGCTCGGGCTCATCGAAGCCGATCCAGATCCCCGCGACGCGATCAGGAGTCATGCCGACGAACCAGACGTCGCGGCCGGCATTGGTGGTTCCGGTCTTGCCTGCAGCCGAGCCGCGATACCCCGGCGCGCGTGCCGACCGACCGGTGCCGCGCTCCACCACGTCCTCCAGCGCCAGACGGGTCAGGAATGCCAGACGGGGGTCGATGCGTCCGCGTGCGGAATCCGACCGCTGATACAGCAGGGTACCATCCGACCGCTCGATCCGACGGATCAGGTGGGGCTCGACCACCATGCCACCATTGGCGAATGCGGCGAAGGCCGCAGTGAGCTCTGCGGGGTGCAACTCCGCCGACCCGAGGAAGAGCGAGGGCACGGCGGGAAGAGGGCTGTCGATACCCAGGGCGCGCGCCGTCTGGACGACGTGCTCCACGCCCGCGCTCTGCCCCAGCCGCACGGCCGCGAGATTGGACGAGCGGGCCAGCGCCATGCGCACGTCGAGGCGTCGGCCCTCGCTCTGCGGATCCCGTGGTGACCACATCCCCTCGGGCGTAGAGATCTCGATCGGAGCCGTGGAGAACCGCGAGGCGAGGCTGGCACCTCGCTGCAGGGCGGCGGCGGCCACGATGGGCTTGAAGGCCGAGCCGGGCTGTCGCATCGCCTGCAAGGCACGGTCGAACTCGGAGTGGGAAAAGGACCGGCCTCCTGCCAGCCCCTGCACGGCGCCGGTCGTGACGTCCAGGACCACCACGGCGCCTTGGAGGAAGGGCGACGCGCCGCGATGCGCCTTCGGGAGCGTGTCGCCTGGCACATCGTGGGGAAACGGCCCGTAGCGCCCACCTTCGATGGCGGACAGCGCGTCCGCGAGCTCACGATCCACGGCGCGCTGAACGGTCTCTCCATAGGCGGTGAATACGTGCAGACCGTTTCGTTCAGCCGAGCGGGGCACCAGCGCGCGTAGCTCCCGGGCCACGGCCGCGGCGTAGTAGGAACCCCCTCTCCGGGCCGGTGCCGTCCGCTCCGGCACCGTCTTCACGGCAACGGTGCGCGCCGCAATCGCAGTTGCAGAGTCGACGACGCCCTCCCGGGCCAGGACCCCCAATACGACGTCGCGGCGCTCGCGCGCGCGCTCGGGGTGTTCGCGGGGATTGTAGCGCTCGGGCGTGCGGGTCATCCCGATGATCGTCGCGATCTCGGCCAACGACAGCTCGTCGGGCCGCTTGCCGAAGTAGTGCAGCGCCGCCGTGGTGACGCCGTAGAGCCCGTCCCCGAGGTAGATCTGGTTCAGATACAGCTCGAGGATGCGCTCCTTCGGGAGTCGTCGCTCGAGAGCCAGGGACAGGCGTGCCTCCGTGAGCTTGCGACGCCACCGATTCTGATCGCGTACGGCCGGCTCCCAAAGGTTGCGCGCCAGCTGCATGTCGAGCGTGCTGGCCCCTTCGCGCACACCACCGCTCGCGAGGTTCCGGACGGCGGCTCGCATCACGCCCAGGAGGTCGATCCCGCCATGGGACCAGAAGCGCCGATCCTCGACGGCGACGAAGCCCTGCACGAGAGGTGCGGGCATCTCCTCGAGGGGAACGGTCAACCGCGTCTCGCCATCCAGGTGGGCGAACAGCTCACCATGGACGTCGTAGAGTGTCGGAGGCTCTGGGGGGTGGTAGTCCGTCAGCGCCTCCAGACTGGGGCAGGCGTCTTCCGGGCATCGCGGGGTCGCTTCGCTCCACAGCCGTAGTGCGCTCAGCGCCGACACCAGCACACCGAAGACGGTGAGCGCAACCCACGGCCGCACCGCCCCCGCGGTTCGCCGGGGTGTCGGGGTGCGCTCTCGCGCCTCGGAGTCGTTTCGCACGTTCACGTAAGGCGAGAGGATCAAGACGGATGCCCGTGCCGCGAACGCCACGCGACGCGACCTAACCAACCGCGCTGGAACGGGTTGGGTCCATTCGCCCACGACCCCGGCACCCATCGCCGACTCCGGTGCGTGTTTCGCCGCATCGTGGCCTGCACGAAGCATCCTGTGGCCGCGAAGTTGCACACGGCCGCTGCGTCCCCCGACTCGACCCTAGCGCGGGAGGTGAGCGATGCAACGGAATCCGAGCGGGACCCTTTGTCTGTTCATGGCAGTCGTCTTCGTCGGGTGTGGACCCGACCGCGGAGCGCTGGAAGACGAGGGCGTACCGATGGGGGAGGTGGAGACGGAGCCCGGCACGCCGGGGACGGCCCCCACAGGAATGACGGACGCAGTCGCCTACGAGGCCGCCTTCGAAGCGGAACAACCGGGCGACGCGCCGATGACGTCGGGTTCCCTCCAGATCCTCGCGCCGGAGGAGATGGGAGGAGACTACCGACTGGAAGTGATCCTGTCCGGGCTGTCCGAAGGCGAGCACGCCTGGCACATCCACGGCGGTCCCTGCGGGGAGAACGCATCGATCGTGTTGCCCCTGTCGTCCACTCCCGACCAGGAAGGCGCTGCGGGTCCGCTGGAGGCCAATGCACAGGGGCAGGCGTCGACGACGGTCGACGTTCCCGGCTTCGAGGCAACATGGCTGAACGCCGGCACCCACTCCGTGCACGTCCATGAAGGAACGCCGGAGGCACCGGGCGCGAGCGTGGCTTGCGCGACGTTCTGACGCGCTGACGCGATTGTGACGCGCGACCCGCGCAGACCCGACCCGAGGTCCAACGGGGGGGGGCGGAGGGAGTTGCACCGTCCTCCCGTTGAGATCCCGGGGCGCGGATGAGCCGCCGGCGGTCGCCGAGGAAGAGGCCTGGAGGGGATCCCGGACAACGCGTGCTTCGTGCAGTTCCGCCGCGGGCGAAACACGTGTGACAGCGCTCCAACCGTTCGTCGTCCCTGGTGGCGCGCATCACCGCGCCGGCCCCTCATGCGGCCGACCGCCGCCATCTTCCAACCCCCGCGCGTGCGCTGCTGCTCCCGGGCACCACCACCGGCAGGCCGGTTTCGATCTGCCTCGAATCGGTACGCCTGTTGCCTCCCTCCTCTGCGCAGACAGTCGCACCCCCCCTCTGCGCGACTTCGGATCTCCAGTGCGCCTCCATCTCCGTTGCGCACGCCGGGTCCGTCCACCGTTCCGCTGGAGAAGGGAGCCTCGAGCTCATGATTCCATCTGCGTCTTTCCGCTCTGCATTCGCCCGCACAGGGCTGGTGCTGCTCGTGCTGCTCTGTCTCGGAGGGCCGATCGCATTCGGAACTCCGGCCGGGGCCCAGGACATCACCTATACGGTGATGCCGACCTACAACCGCATCTTCTGGGACGACTCGGCCGGCGTCGATGACACGGATCAGTTGGGTGCGAATCTGGCCGTCGGTTTCGGTCGATTCATCTCCCTGCAAGGCTACTATCTGACCGCCGAGACGGACCGCTTCCTGGATCCGCTGGGTCTCGACGACGATCTGGAGGACTTCGCCACGCAGCCCATCGACCTGCGCTCCTATGGTGCCGAGGTCATGGTGAATCTCTCCGACGGGGGGTGGGTCCCCTTCCTGGTCGGAGGTGGAGGGCTGCTGGACTTCCAGCCGGACTCGGGCTCGTCCGCCCGGCGTGTCAACCTCAGGTACGGGGGTGGCCTGCGCGGTACCCTGTCGGACCTGGTGACGGCCGAAGTCTCGGTCCAACGCTCGCGTTATGTCTCGGAGCTCCCGCTCCTGGCCACGGACGGCGTCTCCAATCCCGCCAGTGCGGAGCGGACGTTCCACAACACGGAGCTTCGGGCTGGCCTCGGGATCAAGCTCGGCGGGGGGTATGGACCCCGCTCCGCGGCCGTCGACCGCGACGTCAGCCGGTTCTGGGACGACCCGTTGGGTGGACTCGCCTTCCCGATCGAGCCCATCGCGGGGTTGCAGACGTTCGACAACGCGACGCCACTGGAGGATCAGGAGCTGATCGGCGTGCGCAGCGGGCTCGACTTCGGTCGCTTCATCGGCTTGCGGGGCTTCTACTGGAAGGGCGTGCACAACGGCTTCGACGCCTTCTCCGACGTGCAATCCTACGGCGGCGAGGCGCAGTTCTCCCTGGGTGCCGGGGCCGGCCTGTCCCCCCACCTGCTGCTCGGGGTGGGGCAGTTGGACTTCGAGTCCAGCTACGGGCAGGAGGACTACGACGAGCCCCTGGGCTTCGAGCCCCAGGATCGCACCGCTCTGATCGTCGGTGGAGGCGCCAACCTCGGGCTCGGGGAGAACCTGAACCTCTCGGTCCAGGCGCGTGACTACGTCGTTGCCGCCAACGGATTCGAGGGCTCCACCAATCCCGTGGACGAGGTCTCGTCCGAGGACGACCTCCTCCACAACTGGCAGTTCGTGGCCGGTCTCAACCTCCGGATCGGAGGCGGGGGCGGTCTGCGCGTCGACCGGATCGAGGGCGCGCTCGACGAACGGGAAGCGCGCATCGCCGAACTGGAGCGCGAGCTCCAGGAGGCTCGGGAGGAACGTGAGCTCCAGCGTCGGACGGAGGACCGCACGGCGGACCGCACCGCCGGTCGCGGCGACCGGGACATGGACCGCAGCGGCGATCCGGACATGGACCGCACCCGGGACCGGATGGACCCCGACGCGATGCGCCGGATGACGTTCGATTCCGTAGCCTTCCGCCCGGAGAACGAGGGCACGATCACCCTGCCCGCTCCGACCGTCGGCGAGTTGTATGTGCGCTTCGGACCGGGGACTTCGCCCCTGGCGACCGACGACCAGGACGGGAACGGTGGTGAGCAGACCGGGGCGGCCCCCGCCGGCGCACGGACCGTCACCCCACAGGATCTCGAGACCTTGAGGGCGGAGATCCTGCAGGAGACCGCGACCAAGGACGACATCGACGCGCTGCGTGACCTCCTGCTGGCGCAGGGCGACCGCGCGCCCGTACGCGTCGAGGTCGAGCCCGGGCAACGGCGCGTCGGCGACACGACCGCAGTCGACGCGACCGACCGTCGTATCGACGTGGACGTCATGACGCCTGTCGAGCGGGTCCGCAACCGCCCGGCGCGGGTGTATGCGAGCTACGCGGCCGATCCCGACCAGCTGGTGTTGGGCGCCACGTCCGATTATCGCACGCTCGACGGAGCGCCGAACCTGCACCTGATGCCCGAGTTCGCCGTGGGCTTCGGGGAGGCGGACCCGAGCTTCCTGTTCGCTGGAAACCTGGAGTACCGGCCGGTGGTGCTGCAGCAGGACACCTGGGCGCTCGAGCCGTTCGCCGGCGGCGGAGCCGGCCTGCTCCTGGGGAACGACACGCAGGCGGTCGTCAACCTCATGTACGGCACGGAGCTCGACCTCGAGGACGCCCTGTCCGGCTCGCGCTTCTTCGTCGCGCACCAGGGAATCGACTTCTTCAACCAGAACCGTCTGCTGCTCGGCCTGGTGATCCAGCGCTGAGCGCAGCGGCGCGACCCGACAATCAACGACGACTCCATACGGGAGGAGTGATGGAAGACCGAATGAGTGGAAAGACCGTGGCCGTGCTGGCCACGGACGGATTCGAGGAATCGGAGCTCATCGAGCCCGTCAAGCGACTCCGCGAGGCGGGCGCGCGGGTGGAGATCGTCTCCATCCCGCGCAGCGAGCAGCGGATCCGCGGCTGGAAGGACGGCAACTGGTCCACCCATGTGGACGTCGACACCACCGTGGGTGAGACGGATCCAGCGCGCTACGAGGCTCTGGTGCTCCCCGGTGGCGTGATGAATCCCGACAAGTTGCGCATGGACGAGGACGCCGTGGAGTTCGTCCGTGGGTTCTTCGAGGCCGGGAAGCCCGTCGCGGCCATCTGCCACGGTCCGTGGCTTCTGGCCGAGGCGGACGTCCTGGACGGACGCACGGTGACGTCGTGGCCGTCCTTGCGGACGGACCTCGAGAACGCCGGGGCAACCTGGGTCGATCGGGAGGTCGTGGTCGATCAGGGTCTGGTGACGAGCCGCAACCCCTCCGATCTGCCGGCGTTCACGGACAAGATGGTGGAGGAGTTCGTCGAGGGCGTGCACGCCGGTCAACAGACCTGACGCCCGGTGGTGACGTAACGCAGGAAGGGGGGGCCGCAGTCGCGGCCCCCCCTTCGCTGTACCCGGCACCGGATCGAATCAGGACGAGGGCGGGTCTTCAATCGGGCTGCCGCCTTCGCCTTCCCAACGGTTCAGCGCCGCCTCCTTGCGGGCCCGCTCCGCCAGGCGCTCGAGGTCGACCCGGCCCAGCGTCTCCAACTCCAGCCCTCGATCCACCTCCAGCCTCGTCAAGGGCTGATCATCGACGGTGACGGACAGGGTCCTCGAGCGTCCGGATCCGTTCGTCCCGACGGAGAAGCGGTACCGTGCGCCTCTCCATTCGATCTCGCGACTCGTTGGCTGCCGCGTGTTCAGGTTCATCGTCGCGCTCCGGTTCAGGGGACGGCGTCGACGGGCTAGGCACGGGCCGAGGGATTCGACCGCATCCAGGCGTCGACTTCGTTCTTCGCGTCTTCCTTGGAGTTGCCATACCTCTCCTGGAGCGTTCCCTCCAGGCGGTCGCGATGCCCGTCGATGCGATCGAGATCGTCATCGGTCAACTCACCCCACTTCTCCTTGGCGCGTCCGCGAAACTGCTTCCAGTTGCCTTTCACCTGATCCCAATTCATACGACCTCCTCGGTCGGGTATGCGGTCTCGTCTTGCGGAGGAAGGCAGAGCCCCCCGTCGCTTCAGGGCGCAGGAGGCGTTCCAACGCGTCGCCGATCTCCCACCCGGTCCCGGAGCCGCGCCGAGCGGTCGAAATCCTCGTGCACGGGGTAGGCACTGGATCCTCGGCCCCTTCGGGGGTTTTGTTTCGTCTGGCGGCTCAGCGCACGAACCCCTCTCCCGCGCCGGCGCGGAAGGACACCATGCGGATCGTCATCCTGCTCTTCGCCCTCGTGGCGACGCCGCTCGGGGGCCAGGTCACCCCCGACTCCGCGGCCCAGACCGCCGACTCCGCGTCGGCTGCCTCCGACACGGCCGCAGGCGAGCCCGAAGCGGTCCCGGCGGACCGGGCCCGCCAGGACGCGGACCTCCGCAGCGACCTGCAGACCCTCTACGACCGCATCGAACCGTTCGAACGGATCGACGTCTCGGTCGAGGCGGGGGTCGTGACCCTCCGGGGCACCGTGCTGGACGCCGACGCCGCCGACGAGGCCGCCGAGCTGGCGCGCCAGACCACCGGGGTCCGGTTCGTGATCGAGCGGCTCGAGCGCTCTCGCTCGGTGGAGGAGCGCCTGACGCCCACGTGGTCACGCGTGCGCGAGCTTGCCGCGGAGACGATCGCCCAGTTGCCGCTCCTGCTCGTGGCGGTGTCGATCGTCGCGGTCGCCGCCCTCCTCGGTTGGCTGGTCCGCCGCTGGCGCGGTCCGACCGCTCTGGTATCCCGGAATCCGTTCCTGCAGGGCCTTCTTCAGCGGGCGCTCCAGGCACTTCTGGTCTTCGGCGGGATCCTGCTCGCCCTGGATCTGCTCGGGGCCACGGCCCTGCTGGGGGCGGTCGCGGGCACGGCGGGATTGGCCGGGCTTGCGTTGGGCTTCGCGTTCAAGGACATCGGAGAGAACTACCTGTCGGGCGTGCTGCTGAGCCTGCGGCCCCCGTTCGGCAAGAACGATCACATCCTGCTGGAGTCGTTCGAGGGCAAGGTCGTACGGCTGAGCTGGCGCGACACCATCCTGATGACCCTGGACGGCAACCACGTACGGATCCCGAATGCGCGGGTGTTCGCAAGCCCGCTCATCAACTTCACCAGGAATCCCCGCCGCCGCTTCGAGTTCGACTTCGGCATCGGCCCGGCAGCCGACCTGGGCGCGGCCCAGGAGATCGGTCTGGAAGCGTTGCGGGGCATGAAGGCCGTGTTGACCGATCCTCCGCCCCAGGCGCTGGTCGTGGACGTCGGCGACTCGACGGTGGGGGTACGTTGGCTCGCCTGGATCGACCAGCGGGCGTCGGATCTGCTGCGGGCGCGGAGCGAGGGCATCCGCCTGGTGAAGCTGCGGCTCGAGGCGGCCGGCATCGAGCTCCCCTCACCCGAGTATCTCGTGCGGCTGCAGCGGGAGGGCCAAGGCGGAGGCGGCGCTGCTCCTGCCGTCACCCAGGTCGTCGAGCGGGACACCTCCGCCGACCGCTCGGTCGAGGTGCAGATCGAGGAGGAGCGCCGCGACCGCCCGGAGAGCAACCTGCTGGACGATGTCGTGCGGGAGAGATCGTCCTGAAACACGCCCACCGCGTGGACGGCCCGGGGCCCGCAGGTCCCAACTGCATACGTATCATGCGCTTGTAGAGAACGCGCCGATCGGCACACCGGATGCTCCAACGGCGTCGCACGATCGGCCCTCGCGGATGCACCGCTGGGGTCCTTCCTGACTCGAAAGGAGCGATCCATGGGTGGCCTGGCGCTGACACTTCTCATCATCGCAATCATCGCGGCGGTCCTGGGCTTCGGCGGCCTCGCAGGTACGGCTGCCGGCCTGGCCAAGATCGCCTTCTTCGTCTTCATCATCCTGGCCCTGCTGTCCTTCGTCACCGGGCGTCGGACAGTCTGATCCGGGACGGGTGAATGAATAGCAAAGTGATCCTGGGCATCGTGTTGCTCGTCGTGGCCGGCATCTCGTTCGCGATGGGTGGCATCCCCTTCACACGGGAAGAGACGGTGCTCGATGTGGGACCGCTGGAGGCGACCACAGAGACGGAGGATCGGATCCCCCTCCCTCCCGTCGTTGGACTGGTCGCACTGATCGGCGGAGCGATCCTGTTGGTCGGCGGCGTGCGCCAGAAGGCGTAGGACGACCGACCGCCTGAAGAGTGCAGGACGGCTGTAGTGTTGCGATCGGGGGACCGTGACCTGCAGTCGGCTCCCCGTCCCGATCGAAAGATCGTGGGCGGGGAGCGCTCTTTTGGGCCCCTGTTCCGGCATCATCGAACGCAGACGTCCCCAACCACGAGGTGGTTCCCATGAGCGTCACCCGTCCCTCGAGCGGCATCCTGGCGGAAGCCCACCACGACAAGCGCGAGCAGATCGTCCAGCTCCTGGTGCAGGCCTATTGGATGGAGATGGAGACGGTCATGAACTACATGGCATCCTCCATCAACCCGGACGGCGTGCGGGCACAGGAGATCCGGGAGGCGCTGGAGAAGGACATCGGGGAGGAGTTGGATCACGCACGGCAGTTTGCGGAGCGCATCAAGGAGCTCTGGGGCGTGGTGCCGGGATCACTTGACTTCACGGGGGAGCAGGAAGGGCTGCAGCCGCCGGACGAGCAGACCGACATCGTGCACGTCATCGAGGGCGTGATCGCCGCCGAGCGCGGAGCGATCGAGCACTACAACCGCATCATCGAGGAGTGCGAAGGCATCGACTGGACAACCCAGGACATGGTCATCGCCATCCTCCGCGATGAGGAGGGTCATCTGCGGCTCTTCGAGGGCTTCCTGCGCGAGTTCGCGGCGGTCTGAGCCAAAGGCCCTCCCCCATGGCCACGATCTCTTCGGATCGTCCGGAGCACGCTCCGAAGGAACGGTCCGTTCCCCCACCCGACTCGCCGCGCGACGGCGCCCCGGCTCCCGACCTCGGAAAGCTGGGCGCGTTCCTGCGCGGCCCCATCGATGTCCGCTCCCTGTCCCTGACGGGCCTGTTCATCCTCGCGTCGCTCTACTCGATCTATGTGGCGCGCGAGGTGCTCATGCCCATCACGCTCGCGTTCCTGCTCAGCTTCCTGCTGACCCCCGCAGTGGGTTGGCTCCGCCGCCTTCGCCTACCCCAACCGCTGGCCGCGGCCCTGCTGATGCTCGCCCTGCTCGGTGGCACGGGGTACGGCATCTACCGGCTGTCCGGACCCGCCGTGGAATGGCTGGACCGCGCTCCCCAGAGCTTCGCGCAGATCGAGCGACGTCTGCGCACGGTGATCCAGGGAGTGGAACGGGTGGCCGCGGCGACGGAGTCGGTGGACGAGATCACCCGCCCGGGGGACGAGCCGGCGCCGGTGGCCGTCTCGGACCGCCCGACGCTGGGCCAGCGCATCTTCTCCGGGACGCGGGCGACCCTCGTCGGCGGCACGGTCACGCTGGTCCTGGTGTTCTTCCTCCTGGCTGCCGGCGACCTGTTCCTGCGCAAGCTCGTGCGCGTCCTTCCCCGCCTCGCCGACAAACGACGCGCCGTGGAGATCGCGCGCGCCATCCAGCTCCACATCTCCGGCTACCTGTTCACCATCAGCCTGATCAACGTCGGTCTGGCGGTGGCGCAATCGCTCGCGCTGTGGGCGCTGGGAGTGCCGAATCCGGTCCTGTGGGGAGTGATGGCGGGCCTGCTCAACTACCTGCCCTACGTGGGACCCATCCTGGGCACCACCGTCGTGGCGCTCGTGGGTCTGCTGGCCTTCGACGAGCTCACCCGGGCCCTCCTGGTCCCGGGCACCTACCTGGCCATCAGCCTCGTGGAAGGCAACCTCGTCACGCCCGTGCTCCTCGGTCGCAGCCTGACCCTCAACCCGGTCGTGATCTTCATCTGGATCCTCTTCTGGAGCTGGCTGTGGGGGATCGTCGGAGCGCTCGTGGCGGTGCCGTTGCTGGCAACGGTCAAGATCGTGTGTGACCACGTCGAGCCGCTCGCGCCCATCGGGGAGTTCCTGGGCAAGTGAGCAGGTGGAGCGACGTCCGGGAGCGGGGAGCAAGGCTCGCGCGTCGGCACCCGCGCGCGCTCGCGATCCTGTCGGTTCTGGCGATCGGCGGAGCGGTCTGGGCGCTCCTGTCACGCGACGACCCGCGGCTTCGCCCCGCGCCGCCCGCGTTTGCCGGCGACTCGGCCTGGGTTCCGGATCTTCCTGCTTCCACCCTGGAGGTACCGGTCGTCTACGACCTCTCCCCCATCGTGGAGAAGCTGGAAGGCGTCGTTCCGCGACGGTATGGCTCGCTCGACGATCGGGTCGAGCTCGGCTCGAACGAACGGGCGAGCGCAGCCTTCGAGCTGGTCCGCTCTCCCTTCCAGGCGCACCTCGAAGGCACGGTGGCACACGTCGCCGCGCTCGTACGCTACCGGGGTCGGGCCTGGTACGACCCGCCGGTGCTTCCGGAGGTGAGCGCCTCCTGTGGCACCGGTGAGGACGAGCCCGCACCCCGGGCCTGGATCCGCCTGTCCGCTCCCTTGATGCTCACACCGCGCTGGACGCTCGCGGCCGAGCCCAGGGTGGACGGCGTGGCCGCGGCGACGGACCAGGATCGGGACCGCTGTCAGATCACGCCGCTGCAGATCGACGTCACGGGTCGGGTGATCGACGCCGCCACCTCGATCCTGGAGGACAGCCTGCCGGCGATCCGCCGCGAGCTGGCCTCCATCGACCTGAAGAGCCACTTCGAGGAGTGGTGGCGCGTGCTGAGCGAGCCCATCCAGTTGGACGACGACATCTGGCTGATCATCGATCCGCGCGCCGTACACCGTGGTCCCATCTCGGGCGACAGCCTCACCCTGGTGGCGACGGTGGGCTTGATCGCCTACCCACGGATCGTGCTCGGCAACCGGCCCCTCACAGAGGTCGCGCCCCTCCCACCGCTCGACAGCGGTGACCTGCGGCCGGGTCTGCACGTGCGCGCGACCGCTCTGGGCGACTACCGCGTGGGCAGCCGCCGACTGACGCAGGAGTTGGCGGGCACCGAGATCACGCAGGCCGGTCGTCTGCTGCGGATCCGCTCCGTGTCCGTCCGCGGCATCGGAGGTGGCCGGATCTCCCTGGAGGTGGCCGTGGGTGGCGCCGTGCACGGACGCGTGTTCCTGGTGGGCACGCCCCGCTACGACGCAGCTTCGCGGGAGATCCATGTACCCGACCTGGACTTCGACGTCGCCACCCGTGACCTGCTCGTAGGCAGCCTGGCCTGGCTGGCCGAGACGCCCTTCGTCGAGCTCCTGAGGACCCGAGCCCGCTGGCCCGTCGAGGACCTCGTCCGCTTCGCCACGGAGCAGCTCGAGCGAGGGCTGAATCATCGTCTGGGGGACACCGCGCAACTCCGGGGCACTGTGGACTCCGTGGAGATCCTGGGCGTCTTCCCCACTCGCTCGGCCCTCGTGGTCCATGCGGCCGCGCGTGCCCAGGCGGCGCTGGTGGTGGACGAAGACGGACCTGCGTCCGTTTCACACCCAGCCACACTGCAACACGGCCCGCGCTGATGGGCGCACGACCGCGACCGCGCCATGGGAATGCTCGCCGGTCCTCATCTTGCTCCTTCATCTCGGGCGACCGAGCCACTTCGGGCAACGTCCCAGCAAGGAGAGACGATGAGACAGGACAATCCGCAGATCATGTCTGCGTCTACGATGATCGGAAACAAGGTCGAGAACGCCGCCGGGGAGAACCTGGGCGAAGTGAAGGAATTGATGATCGATCGCGACACGGGCGACGTCGCCTACGCGGTGCTCTCCTTCGGCGGGTTCCTGGGCCTCGGCGACAAGCTCTTCGCCATTCCCTGGCGGGCATTGGAGCTGGACACCGAGCGCCATTCGTTCCGCCTCGGCGTCGACAAGGATCGGCTGAAGGACGCGCCGGGCTTCGACAAGGACGACTGGCCGCGGAATCCCGATCGGACGTTCGTGGACCAGATCCACAAGTACTACGACATCCAGCCGTACTACGCCGCTCGCTGACCCGTAGGAGGGCGGAGGCGCGGCTGGTTCTGGTCGCGCCCCGACCGCGGAGTCGGTCTCCAAGAGACCCCTGGAGGCCGGCTTCGCGCTCCGCCTGCCCCCACCGGCGGAGCCTTCGCGAATGAGGGCCCGCCTGCTTCAAGCCTGGGGCGCCCTGCGCGAGAGCTACTGGTTCCTGCCGGCCGTCTTCTCGGTCGGCGCCATGCTGTTGGCCGCCGGATCGATCGCGATCGATGCCGCGTACGGGCCCTGGGACATCTCCTGGCTTCCGGGAAGCAGTCCCGACGGTGCTCGTGCGGTGCTCTCCACCGTCGCGGGCTCGCTCATCACCGTCGCCGGCGTGGCCATCTCGGTCACACTCGTGGCCCTCTCCACCACATCGTCCGCGTTCGGGCCCCGGATCCTCACGCTCTTCCTGCGCGACCGGGGCGTCCAGAGCGCGCTGGGCGTCTTCGCGGGCTCCTTCCTGTTCTGCCTGGTGGTGCTGTTGTTCGTGCGGTCTCCGCTCGAGACCGCGGACGCCACGCCCTTCGTGCCCCAGCTCGCGCTCCTGGCGGGATTCACCACGGGCCTCACCTCCATCGGCGCCTTCCTGTTCCTGGTCCACCACGTCTCCCAGATGCTGCACGTCGACAATGTCGTGGCCCGCGCGGGCGCCGACCTGCTCGGGGGCGTCGAAGACCTGATCGGACGCAGGAAGGAGGACGGCGTCACGCCGATCGACACCGATCCCGAAGTGACCCGCGATGAAGGCGGTGCGATCGTGCGGGCCGATCGCGATGGCTACCTGCAGGTGGTGGACGAAGGCAGCCTGCTGGAGCTTGCAGAGCGCTGGAGCCGTGTCATCGTGCTCGAGGTCCGCAGGGGCGAGTTCGTCACACGCGAGCGGGTCATCGCTCGCGTGTGGCCGGGAGATGGCCTGGGCGAGGACGATCTGGAGGAGGTTCTTTCGGGCTTCGCCTGGGGACAGCGCCGCAACCACGGTCAGGAGGTACGCTTCCAGGTGGACCAGATCGTCCAGATCGCCGCACGTGCCCTCTCCCCCGGGATCAACGATCCGTTCACGGCGATGAGCTGCATCGATTGGCTGGAAGCGGCGTTGAAGCGGTTCTCCGAGGTGCCTTCGGCGCGCTGGCTGAGCCAGGTGCGGGACGGCGAGCCACGCTTGTATCAGCCCGCCACCACGTTCGCCGATCTCCTCGAGGCCAGCGTGGGTCAGCTCGTGCCCTATGCCGCCAGCGACCTCAACGCCGCGCGGCACCTGGCACGGGCTCTCGACCGACTGGCGCAGGATTGCGGGCGCGCAGACTGTCGCTCGCTCCTGGAGGAGCGCGCCGATCAACTGCTCGACGCCTGTCGGGTACGTCTCCCCGACGAAGACGCGGCTGCGCGGGTCGCGGAGCGTCTCCGGCACGTACGCCCCTAGCGTCGGACAGGAGCCCGCTCAGGAGGGCTCGCAGGCGAGGCGCAGCTCCCGGCGCGCATCGGTCGGGCCCGATCAGGCGTCAGGCAGGACGGGACCTGCTGGCCGGGCGGACGTCTGGCCGTCAGGCAGGACGGACCTGCTGGCCGGGCAGACGTCAGACGTCGGCCAGGACGGGACCTGCCGGCCGGGCAGGTCAGGCGCTGGGCAGCGAGATCTGGAAGGCCGGACCGGTCTTCTGGTTGACGGCCTCGATGAACCCACCTTGGAGCGCCAGGATGCGGCGAGCGAGCGCCAGGGACGGATGGCCGGCCCTGGAGCGCTCCGTCGGCGGGAGCGACCAACTCCAGTCGAACAGGTGCTCACGCTCCGCAGACCCGAGCGTGCGTCCCTCGTGCACCACATCCACGCCAAACCCGCGACCCCGCTCGGCGGAGCGGACCTGGACGGTGCCGCCGGCGTGGGTCCGTTGGATGGCGTGCTGCACGACCGCATGGAGAGCACGCGCGGTCTGCCGATGGTCCACCCAGACGTGACGCATCGGCTCACCCGCCAGCATGGGCACGAGCTGCACGCCCGCCTCGCGCGCCAGCCAGCCCACGTCGCGGTCCAGCCCCTCGAAGAGCGAGGTCGTCGACACGGCCGCGAAGCGAAGGGGGAACGCGCCCGCATCGATGCGGGCCAGATCGAGCATGTCCTCCATCACCCGCGACATCCGGTGGCAGGCGGCATCGATCAGACGCAGCTGCTGCGAGCGTTGCGGGCCGGTGAGCCGATGTTCGCGCAGCAGGAGTGAAGCGGTGCTGACGGCGCTCAAGGGGCTGCGCAGATCGTGCGCCAGCCGCTCCAGAAGCTCCTGCCGCAGCGCGTCTTCCGGTCGGCTGCGCGCGGGGGCGCGCTCGAGGGTGGTCATCCTGTGGATCCTCAGTCGGTCAGGGGAGCGTCGAGTTGCACCGTCACGGTACTTCCCTCCGGCATCGTCGCATGCCCGTCGCGGGTCCCCAGGGCCACGACCGCACCGACCACGGTGCCCACGCCGGCGCCCTTCAGCGTCGCCTCGGTGTCGCGACCCAGGATCTGACCCAACAAGGCTCCCGCAGCCGTTCCGACCGCGACCTTGCCCGCGGTCTCTGCACCGCTGTCCCGCGCCTCGGTCTCCAGGTCCACTTCGGTGGCGCGGCCATGGATCGCGTGGGGCTCGCCATCCACCTCGACGGACTCGATCGCGACAGCGAGGACGGCCTCGCCGTCCGGTCCACCGTCTGCGTCCGCCCGGCTGACGGTTCCCCACGCCGACGTGCCGGCGGGCAGGACCACCTGACCGTCCGCGCCTCGCACATCCTCGATGAGCGTCGCCTGGAAGGACTCGCCCCCCTCGTGCGTCTGCGTCGAGATCCGCTCCGCGAGGCGGAAGCGCAGCGTGGTGCCCGCGGGCAAGGAGCTGCCATCGGACGCCGGCTGCACGGGGGCCGCCGTGGGTGCGGGCTCGGCGGCCCGCTCTTCGCCGGCTCGAGCGGCCTCGGAGATCTCCTCTCCGGTGTCGTCCCCGGCGTTGGCCTCCCCACAGGCCCAGAGGGGGACAAGCATGCCGAGGAGCGCGGCGGTACGGAGTGCGTGCGTCTTCATCCTGACCTCGTGTCGTGGTGCGTCCAGCGATCAGCCTTCAGCGAGGTGGACCCGGGGCGCTCGCCTCGGCCACCCGCCATCTCCGGTCCGGGCGCACGACGCGTGCCTTCGGACGGGGGCACGCCTCCTGCGTTCCGGGGGGCATGCGGAGTCCCCCAAGTGCAGACGCAGCCGGCGGTTTTCGGCCCGGGGCCGTCTGTCGCGGCACTGCCGATGCCGCCATTCCCGTGCGCCGATGACCGGAATGAAACACGAGTCGACCCGGTCTCAACGCCACGGATCCCACGGGCGCACCAGTCCCACGGATGCGGCGCGCTCTCCGTCCAGAAGCCCCCAGGAGAGGTCTCCTCGCGCGGTCCACCCCGCGAGCGTCCGCATCCTGAGCCCCACGCCAGCATCCCAGGCCACGAGGCGCGGGAGGTCGTTCGCCCGATCCCCCACCCGTGCGAGATCCGAATGGATCCCCAACCGCACGTGGAGCGGTCCCAGGCGCGCGGACGGCGACTGCAGCTCGACGCTGGCATGCACCAGCGACCGGCCGAAGGCACCCCGGAGATCCAGCGCGCCGTCGACGAGCAACGGATGCGCGCGGAGCAGTGGCACGCGAGCCTGTCCCGTGCCGGCTCCCGGCCAGCGCAGGAGCGGCGTGCTCTGGCTCGCGGTCCGCACGCCCCCCAGAGCGGAAGCCCGCCATCCGTCCGCTGCGGCGGGCGCCGTGTGCGCCTCGAGGCTGACGATGCCGGTCTGGAACGCCCCCTGTGTGGCGCGCCCGCGCTCGGCCTCGACCCTGATCCGCACCCGGTCGTTCGCGCCCCGGACTTCCGTCTGGAGCCCGAAGCGCCACGCCGCGCGCGTGGCGGATCCGGCGCTCCACCGGTCGCCACTCACGGACGCCCCCCAGAACACGTCGGGGGAGAGCCAGCCGCCCGTGCGCATTCCCAGCGATGCGATCGCTTCGCGCCGCGTTCCGGATCCGTCGAGGAACGTCCCCTCCGAGAGCGTCCCGACGAGATCGACGCGCCGTGAAGAGGACGGCAGGGCGTCGATCACCCGCACCGCCACCCTGCGCCGACCGGTCTGCCAACGCCCTTGGAACTCCACCCCCGCACTCCACGCCGGCCCGCCCGTCCAGGTCAGGTCCACGGCCTCCCGCAGCCACGCGCCCGCCGTCTGGGCCACCAGGGTGGTTTTGCCGCCCTGCAGGCCTTCGCGCGGCGTCACCACCAGCGTCACGTCCACCTCCTCACGGCTGCGCGGTTCCACGCGTATGGCGGCACCCGCAGTCGAGGCGCGGTCGTGCAGCCGGCGCACGGCTCGCGTGAAGCCTGCGGCCGTGAGCGGCATCCCGACCCGCATGCCTGCGCGACTCGCGAGCGCACCGGCGTCCACGCCGGATACTCCCGCAGTGCGGATCGTGGCAATGCGCAGCGGCGCGCTGCGTTCCCAGACCGACAAGGCCGCGGGCGTGTCTCCCTGCAGGAGAAGCGCGACCCCCTGCAGGTCCTCCAGGCGCTCGGACGCCAGGCCCGCCTCCTGTGCCTGGCCGGCCAGGCGGGCGGCAGCGTCCCACTCTCCCGCCGCGAAGCGTTGCTCGGCTTCTCGTGACAGACGCTCGGCCGCAGCGCGCTCCGGTTGCGCCGACCCCGGCCGGGACGGGCCCGGACCGGGGTGGACGCAGGCCGTCGCCAAGGACGCGGCGGCTACCAGAGCAAGACGATTCAAGACCGTCCTCAGACCAGCAGGATCAAGATGATCACGAGGAGGAGCAGGATGATGAGCGTAGTGGTCCGAAAGGAGATGGTGGTTCGATCCTGGTCGAGCACGTCATCCAGCGCGGTCGCCTGCGTGTGGGCCGCCACGAGAGGCTCACCCTCCAGAAGCTCGACGCGAGCCCGTACATCTTCGAGGTTCACGCCGAGGGAGCGCGCCGGCTCCGCCAGCTCGGGGCGGGCCAGGAGTGCGCGGATGTCAGCGCGGGCAGCGGCGTCCGCGGCACGCTCCTTCGCGATCGTCGCGAAGGGATCGACCTGCGCGTCGCGGACGACCTGGCCCGCCACGGCGGGGGCACTTCCCAGGGCAAAGGCGGCCCACATCAGCACCGGGAGGATCCTGCCTGTCATGTCCAGCTCCTTTCGCAAGGTATTCGGGCGCCCCGGGGGGCGCAGATCCCCGTCGGAATCTCAAAGATCCTGCCACCGCTGGACCGGGGAGACCGGGCGCAGATCCTGCGCTCCGACGGCATACCGGACCCGTCCTCGCTTGAGGCACCGTGCGCGAAGGGCGAGATTGAAACAGGGCGCGCCGCGCCCCTGCCCCCCGCGTCCGTGTTCCTCCCCCGGTCCCGTGAACGTCCAGAACGAGAGAACCCGCGCATGACCGACGCCACCATCGAGACGGAACCGCGAACGGAGAGCGAGGCGGGCGGGCTCGGCGATCAGGTACGCGTGCTGATCGTCGACGACGAACCGCTGGTCCGGGAATCCATCCAGCTCTGTCTGGCGCCTCTGGGCCATGAGGTCACGCCCACCGCCGGGGCCGACCATGCCCGCGTGGCCGTGGCGCGCAAGCGCTTCGACCTCGTCTTGCTGGACCTGCGCCTGAACGAGCACTCCGGCCTGGACCTCATCCCGGAGCTCCTCGACGCGGACCCGTCCCTTACGATCGTGTTGATGACCGCACACGGCTCCGTCGAGTCGGCGGTCGAAGCGATGCGACGGGGCGCGTTCGACTACATCAACAAGCCCATCTCGCCGTCGGAGCTCCAGATCCTGGTACGCCGGGTGGCGGAGCGGAGGCGGCTGAAGCAGCGCCTCCAGGTTCTCGAAGAGACCGCCCGCGACACCACGCCGGCACCGGTGCTGGACAGCACGCACCCGGGGATGGCGCGGGCCATCGCCACGGCGCGGGACGTGGCCGACACCGACGCCACCATCCTGATCACGGGGGAGAGCGGCACCGGCAAAGGTGTGCTGGCGCGCGCCATCCACGAGTGGAGTCGTCGCGCCGCGCGTCCGTTCGCGCCGGTCAACTGTCCGAGCCTCTCCGCGGAGCTTCTCCGCAGCGAGCTCTTCGGCCACGTGAAGGGCTCGTTCACGGGCGCCACCGACACCAAGGTCGGAAAGATCGAGTTCGCCCACGGCGGGACGCTCTTCCTGGACGAGATCGGCGAGATGGTGCTCGAGATCCAACCTCGTCTCCTGCGGTTCCTGCAGGATCGGGAGTACGAGCGCGTAGGTGATCCAGAGCCGCGACAAGCGGACGTGCGCCTCATCGCGGCGACCAACTCCGACCTGGAACGTGCGGTCTCGGAGGGGGACTTCCGGGACGACCTCTATTACCGGCTGAACGTCATCCAGATCGAACTCATCCCCCTGCGCGCACGTCCCGACGACATCCCCAGGCTGGCCGAGTCCTTCCTGCGCTTCTTCTCCGCCCGCTACGGCAAGCAGATCGAAGGCTTCACGCCCGAAGCTCTCGGCGCGCTGCGCGAGATGCCCTGGCCGGGGAATGTGCGGGAGCTGCAGAACGCGGTCGAGCGCGCCGTGATCCTGGCGCGAAGCCCCCGCATCGGTGTGACTGCGCTTCCGCGCGGGGGTGGAGGGGGTCTCCTCGATCGGCTCGGGATGTCCGATCCCTCGGAGCTCCCCTCACTCGAAGGGATGGAAGAGCGCTACATCCGGCACGTGATGGAAGTGACGGACTCCGTGGAGGAGGCCGCGGAAGTGCTCGGAGTGGCACCGTCGACGTTGTGGAGGCGCCGGCGCAAGTACGGCATCTGAGGTCCACCGGGCGCGGAGGGGCGGGCGCACCCAGCCCTCCACCGGGATTCAGCCGAATGCCGCTTCGATGTCCGCGAGCGTGGCGGGCTTGACCAGATGCGCGTGGAAGCCGGCGGCCGCCGAACGGACCCGGTCTTCCGGCTCTCCGCGCCCCGAGAAGGCCACGAAGCGAGTGTCGGCGAGACCGGGAAGCGCGCGCAGGCGTTCCAGCACGGTATAGCCGCTCTGGTCGGGCAGACCCAGGTCGAGCAGGACGAGGTCGGGTCGCCAGGCCTCGGCCCGCTCGAGCGCCTGGGCGCCCGTCTCGGCCGTGGCGACATCGTACCCGTGGATCTCGAGCAACAGGGACTGCGCCTCGAGCACGTCCGGAGAATCGTCCACCAGCAGGATCCTGCGCTTCACTCCACCTCCATCTCCCGCCGATCTGCCCGCGCCCGTGGAGGGCTGCTGGGGCATCGTGCGCATCCGCTCTGTGGCGTCCGCGGCCCCGACCCGCCTCTCGGTGTCGGGGCCGCCCCCGTCCCGTCCCGTGCCGGTGGCGTCCGTCCCCTTCCGGGCCTCCAGATGCTGACCCAGCCGCTCCACGAGCGCCGCAGGCGTCAGCGGCTTCGCGAGGAAGTCGTCACAGCCGGCGCGCAGACAGCGCTCCCGGTCTTCGGGCATCGCGTGGGCCGACAGCGCCACGATGGGGCCGTCGTATCCCTCGCGCCGAAGCACCCGCGCGGTCTCGTATCCATCCATCACCGGCATGTAGAGGTCCAGCAGGACCAGATCGATCGGCGCCCCACTTCGCCGCGCGCTCTCGACGGCGTCGACCGCCTGGAGCCCGTGCTCGGCCGCCACCGTCCGGCCGCCCGCCTCCTCGATGAACCGTACCGCAAGGTCGCGGATCTCGGGGTTATCCTCGGCGATCAGAATGGTTCCGTGCAGGGCACGCACCCGCGTGCGGTCGGCGATGGCTTCTGCGACGACCTCACCGGGATCCAGGAGCACGCCCATCTCCGCCCGCGTCAGCGGGAGCCGCAGGCGGAAGAGGCTTCCCCGGCCCGGGGTGCTCTCCACGTCGATCGCGCCGTCCAGGCGCTCCGCCAGGCGCCTGCTGATCGCCAGGCCCAGCCCGGTGCCCCCCCGTCGGGGAGCGCTCGTCCCTTGCGTGAAGGCATCGAACAACGCCCCGATCTCGTGCGAGGGAATCCCCATGCCCGTATCCCGCACCGCGAACACCAACCGGAGCGGATCGGATTCGACGCAGACACCGACCGCCACTTCGCCCTGGTCAGTGAACTTGACCGCGTTGCTCACGAGGTTGAGCAGGATCTGCCGCAACGCGCGCGGGTCTGTGTGCACGCGACCTGGAAGCAGGGTCTCGCGCTCGATGCGGAAGGACAGACCCTTGGCCTGCGCTCGCTCCTCCACGAGCGAATGCAGCTCCGACAGGAAGGATCCCAGCGACACGGGTTCCAGCCGGAGCCGGAAGTCGGGGGCGTCCATCTTCGAGAGGTGGAGGATGTCGTTGATGATGTCCAACAGGTGCTGCCCGTTGCGACGGATGGCCTCCAGGCTCCGTAGATGCCCCGGGTCCGTCAGGCGCCCCGCGAGCAGATCCACGTTTCCGAGGATCGCGGTCATCGGGGTCCGGATCTCGTGGCTGGTGTTGGCCAGGAACTCGGTCTTGGCCCGGTTGGCCGCGGCTTCGGCCTGACGGGCCTCCTCGATGGCGTGCTCCGTGCGCCGTCGCTCGGACACGTCGCGGAGCAGGGCCGTGAACAGCGGCCCGTCGTCGGAATCGATCCGGCTGAGCGCCACCTCCACCGGAGTCCGGGATCCATCCGGCCGCACCACGTCGGCGCTCCGGCCGACGGCGCGCAACCGGTCCAGCGCCCCATCCCCCTTCCCCTCCCCGGCTGCGGCGGCGGGGATCAGCGTCTCGATCGCCATTCCGATCAGCTCAGCCATGGAACGCCCGAACATGGTCTCGGCCGCCGGGTTGGCACGCAGCACGCGCCCGGCTCCATCCAAGGTCAGGATGCCGTCGGGCACACTGTTGAGGATCGCTCGCAATCGCGCTTCGGACTCGAGCACCGCATGCTCGGCGCGGTGGCGATCCGTGTCGTCGTGCGCGACGCCCAACAGCTGACGGACCCCGCCGTCCTCGTCTCGCGCGAACACGACGCTGCGGACGAGCAAGGTGCGCCAGGTGCCGTCCACATGCAGGAGGCGGAGGCTCTCCTCCAGGACGTCTCCATCGCTTGCGTGGGCCAGGAACGAGTCCAGTCGTCGCTTGGCGCGTGGGACATCGTCGGGATGCACCCGCGCGGCGTCGGGCAGCGGAAGCCAGAGCGGCGCCTCCTCCCCGCGGTCCAGGAGCTGGTTCAGGCTGCGGTTCAGGTAGATGTCCCGCCCTTCCTCGCAGTCGTAGAGGAACAGCAGGCCCGGCATCGCCTCCGCCATCCCCGAGAAGAGGGCGCGGCTGTGCGTCAGCTGCTCCTCCGCGCGCTTCCGGTCGCTCACCTCGAGGAGCGTACCGATCACCGCGGAGACCAATCCGTCTCGGCCCCGCTCGAATGCCATCTCCCGGATCTGGAACCAACGCCAGGCGCCATCGGCGCCCCGCATCCGGAACTCCGTCTCCAACACCTCGCCGTCCTCGAGCAGGCGTTGGCGCGCACGCTTGCCCGGGATCGCTTCGTGGTCGTGGGGATGCATCAGCGAGCGATACAGCGTGCTCCCCGAGCGTTCCAGGGCCGGATCGGACGGATACCCCAGGATCGGCAGCAGCTCGCCCGACATCCACCGGGTGTGGGCCCGATCCAGGTCGAACACGTACAACTGGAGCGCGGCCATGTCGGCCAGTTGGTGGAACGCGCGCTCGCGGCTCTCCAGCGAGGCTGAGGCTTCGCGCAACTCCGTGACGTCCGTCGCGCTCCCGTACCATTCCTGGACCGTGCCGGCTTCGTCCTGCACGGGGCGGGCGCGCGCGAGAAGGGAGCGCCAGGCGCCGTCCGCCCCCCGGCGGACCCGGAACTCGGCCTCGAAGGGCAGTCCGCGTGCGACCGCACGCCGCCACCCCGCTCCGACCCGATTGCGGTCGTCGGGGTGGATCGTGGCCAGCCGCTCCTCCGTCCCTGTGTCCTCGGCGAGCCCGGTCAGGATTCCCCACTGACGACTCGCCGCGCGCACCCTCCCATCCGGACCCGCGATCCACAGCAACGCCGGCACGGAATCGATGAGCGCGCGCACTCCCCGATCCAGGGCGGGATCCGCCTCCGGGTCCGGCACCACCTTTCTCACCGTGCCTCCAGCCCGGCCTCGGTCATGCGTTGTTCGCTCCCGACACCGTCAGGACCTCGCCGAGCGGAACACCACCCTCGATGCCGAAGTCCAGGGTGCGGATCGGGAACGGGATCGTGATGTCGGCGGCATCGAATGCAGCCTTCACCTGCTGCACCGCCACGCTGCGCGCCCGCAGGTAGCTGGGCCGATCCGTGGCCCGGATCCAGAACCGCAACACACCATCGATCGAGCTCGCGCCGAAGCCGGTCCAGAAGAACTCGGGCTCACGCGCATCGTCTCGCGACTCCAAGTCCCGGACCGAGTCGATCGCGGCCCTGCGCGCCCGCTGCAGGTCGTCGGCATACGAAACGCCGACCTCGAGGTCCACGCGTCTACCGCGCCCCTGCGAGAAGTTCACGATGCGATTCTGGAAGACGGTGCGGTTGGGCAGATAGACGATCGGTCCATCGAGCAGGCGGATTTCCGTGGAGCGGAGGTTCACCCGTTCGACCAGCGCCAGATCATCCCCCAGTTGCACCAGATCTCCGTTGGCGAAGGGTCGCCGCACCGTGAGCGCGATGCCGGAGATGAAGTTGGCCGCGGTCTCCTGGAACGCGAACCCCAGGGCCAACCCGACCACTCCGGCGCCTGCCAGGAGCGTGGTGACCGTCTTGTCGAGCTGGAGGACACCGAGGGCGATGAACGTCCCGCCCAGGAGGACGGCCACGCCGGTGGCCCCGGCGGCCAGACGGGCCAGGTCGAGGTTCCCCGTCGACCGCTCGACGGTCCGGCGGGTGACGGAGCGCACGATCCGTCCGGCGACCCAGGACAGGAGCACGATCACGAGCGCCACGATCAGGTTGGGCAGCATCGTGATCAGGGACTCGACCCAGCCGGCCAGCTTCGCGCTCAGGAGCTCGATGGGCTCTTCGATCTGCATGGTCATCCTTGCTCTGGGGGGGACCGCCGCGCCCCCACCGATGCCCCGGGGGGCGGCCCCGGGCTTGCACCCGGCCGCCCGTGGCGTGGGCAACAGACGTACCGGGGCCGTATCATCCGCGTGGCCACGGCTGTACGCGCTCGCGCCCCCTGTTCCCCGACCGGACCCAGGAGTGAAGCGCTTGGATCGTGTTTCACCGACCGCCGACCTGCACGATTCCCCTCGCGGCGATGCCCCGTGGTCCTGATCTACCTCCTGGCGTTCATCGGGCTGATCTGGGTGCTCACGAGGCTCTACCGGGCCCTGGTCCCCGCCCCCGACGATCGGCCGCCTGCCGCGCTCGAGGGCGCACCCTTCCGATCCACCTCCGACGTCCTGACCGTCCTGGGCAGCCACTTGAACGCGCCCGTCTGCGAGGGCAATCGGGTCGTCCTGCTCGAGAATGGAGACGAGATCTTCCCCTCGATGCTGGAGGCGATCTCCAACGCACGCTCGAGCGTGCACCTCCTCACCTACATCTACTGGACCGGCGCCATTGCGGAGCGCTTCGCGTCGGCGCTGGCCGAAGCTTCCGCGAGGGGGGTGACCGTGCGTCTGTTGCTGGACGCCTACGGCGCGCGGCTCATGCGCGAGCCGCTGATCGAACGGCTGCAAGGCGCAGGCGTCGAGATCGCCTGGTTCCACCCGCTGCTGTCCCTGGATCTCCAGCGTCTGAACAACCGGACCCACCGCAAGGTCCTGGTCGTCGACGGGCGCGTCGCCTTCACCGGAGGTGTCGGGATCGCGGAGGAGTGGACGGGTCACGCGCAGGACGCCGACCACTGGCGTGACGACCATTTCCGACTCGAGGGCCCCGTGGTCGCCGCGCTCCAGGGTGCGTTCGCCGAGGAATGGCTGTCCGCGACCGGGCATGCGCTCATGGGAGCCGAGCTCTACCCACCGCTGGTGTCGGTGGGAGAGGCGCGCTGTCTACCCCTGCTCACGTCGCCGCGCGCGCGCTGGTCCCCCGTGGCCTACTGCTACTGGTGGGCGCTCCGCACCGCACAGGAGCGCGTGGACATCGCCACGCCGTACTTCGTGCCGGACGAGGACCTCCTGCAGACGATCCTGGAGACCGCCCGTCGAGGCGTGCGCGTCCGCTTGCTCGTGCCCAACGACCACAACGATAGCATCGCGGTGCGCTGGGCCAGCCGGGCCTGCTACCCCGACCTCATCGAGAACGGCGTGGAGCTGTACGAATTCACGCCCACCATGATGCACACGAAGACGCTCTGCAGTGACGGCCGCTGGTGCTTCCTGGGGTCGGCGAATTTCGACAACCGCTCCTTCGCGCTGAACGACGAGGTCACGGTGATGGTCGATGATCCTGGGCTGGCGGCGGATCTGACCCGGTCCTTCGAGGCGGACCTGACGCGGTCGCAGCGGATCCACGCGTCCACCTATCGATCGATCGGGTGGACACAGCGTGCTCTCAGTCACGTCGCGCTCCTGTTGCGCGCGCAGTTGTAGAAGGCGGCACGCCGGGCCGCAGCCGGCGAGCGCCTATCCCGCGGCGGGTTGGCGCGGGATCGTGAAACGGAAGACCGTTCCCCGTTCGGGCGCGGCCTCGAAGGCGATGGTGCCTCCCATCTGCTCGACGGCCTCCCGGGCGATGGCCAGGCCGAGACCCGCTCCATCCCCCTGGGCGGAGCGCACCATCGGCTCGAAGACGCGGTCGCGGAGCTCGGCGGGGATCCCGGGTCCGTCATCGCGCACGATCACGGCCCACCCCTCCGCGTCGTCCTCCACGTCGATGACGACATGTCCTGCACCGTCGGGAACGTCATGGTGCCGGATCGCGTTGGTCACGAGGTTGAAGAACACCAACGGAAAGCGCTCCGCGTCGATCGGCTCCTCGGGGCCCGCATGCGACAGATGCAGCTCGATTCCGCGGTCTGCCGCAGGCACGCGCATCTGGTGTACCGCGTCCCGGATGACCGAGCCCAGCGGAAGGGCCCGGATGGCCTGGGCCCCATCCGCACCGTGCGGGTGGAAGAGGGCGCGGACCCCCTGGACCGTCTCCAGGCCGCTCTTCACCGACCGGAGGATGAGCTCGTGCAGGCGATCGAGTCGCTCGGGGGGCAACTGCGCGCTCGATTCCACGATCAGCCGCACCGCGGTCTCGGCCGCGCCGAGCCGATTCCCCAGCTCGTGGGAGAGCATGGCGGTGTAGCCTTCCAGGAGTCGGACCCGTTCCTCGTGCTGCCGTGCGCTCCAGGTCCGGAACCGCGCCGCCGTCTCCGAGCCCAGCAGGTACACGGCGTCCTTGAGTCGCCCCACCAGCCGGATGAGATCCGCGCGCTCGATCTGGTGGGGGTAGCTGTCGGCGGCCTCCGTCAGCGTCTCCTCCACCAGTTCGGAGAGGATCGCGAACTCCTCCAGGATCTCCCGGAGCGTGAATCCCTGGCGCCGTCGGAGATCCGCGAGCAGCGACAGATCCTTCCGCACCATCGTGTCCAGTGGCCCGTCCGTCGGGTCCTGGAGGAAGTCCGCCACCTGCGACAGCACGGCCGGGATGTGGTTCAGCAACGACTGGGTGGGCAGCACCCGCTCGGGGCGCACCCCCAGCCGCTCGACGAGGAGCTCCACCCACCTGCGGGTGATGGGCACCGCTGCCGAGCGGAGGTGGCTGGCGACGTGGGAGTCGAGTTGACGGGGCATGAGGTCCGGAGTCGACGGGTGGGCCCCTGCGGTGGTGCCCCGGGGGTCCCGCGAGCCAATATGGGGCTTTCCGCCCCCACCAGGCACCCCGTACGGCGGCTCAGCGTGTTTCAGGACCCGGGATTCCTGAACGACCTGGGCGGCGTGTCGCACCGCCGTGCACGTCGCCAGACCGGGAACGGGGCTTGCGAGGACGCTTCCGAAGGCCCAGATGCTGTGCCGGGGAGCGGTGCGCAGAGGGCGCGAGGGAACCGACGTGACCACACGAACCGACGTGGCTAGCACCCGCGAGGGCCCTGAAGCCCGCGGAAGCGAGGACGGCCGCAAGGACGAGCCGGTGATCGTACTCGCCGAAGATCACGAAGAGACACGCTACGTGCTTCGGGCGGTGCTGGAGCAGGGCGGCTACACGGTGGCCGCCACCAGCAACGGCCGGGAGGCGCTCGACGCCGTGGCCCGGACGGAGCCCGCGCTCGTGATCACCGACCTCATGATGCCGGTCCTCGACGGAGTGCAATTGGCCCGAGCGCTCACCGACGAGGGCGGGGAGCGAGCGGTGCCGGTGATTCTCGTGAGCGCCCACGCCACAGACATGGACGACGAATCCGGCGTGGAGGCCTGGTTCGACGCGGTCCTGCGCAAGCCCGTGCGCCCGTCCGACCTCCTGGCCGCGGTGCACTCCCTGCTCACGCGCATCTGACGGTCCCGCATGCGGGATCTCGTGCTCGTCGGCGGCGGGCACGCCCACCTCGAAGCCCTGCTGCGGCTTGCGCGGCGCGCTCCAGTGGCGCGGGTGCGCCTGGTCAGCGATCGACCGTTCGCCGTCTATTCCGGGATGGTGCCCGGCGTGTTGGAGGGACGCTACGAGCCGGACGCCGCGAGCATCGATCTCGCCTCGTTCGCGGCCCGCGCCGGGGCCGCCTTCACGTGCGCACGGGTAGTCGAGGTGGGCGCGCAGGAGGTGCGCACGGCCCAGGGAGACCGGCTGCCGTTCGATGTGCTCTCGCTGGATGTGGGCTCAGGCCCCGCACGCACCGCAGAGGCGGGCTCGGTCGTCGTCTCCGCCCGTCCCGGCTCGGCCTTGCTGGATGCGTTCGAGGGCCTGCCCACCCCGGCCGCGCATCTCGCCATCGTCGGCGGCGGCGCGGCGGGCGTCGAGATCGCCTGTACGCTCGCCGCGGGCCGCCGCGCCCACCGCATCACGCTGTGGGAGCGCGGCCCCCGGCTCCTGCCCGGACTTCCCCTCGGCCTGGCCCGCTCGGTGGAGAGGTGGGCCGCGCGCCGGGGCGTCGATCTCAGGCTCGGGACCGCCTTCGGCCCGGAGGCGACGGGCCCCGAGAGGGAGCGCTTCGACCTGGTGATCCAGGCGACGGGCGCTACCGCGCCCGCGCTGGGTCGGGAGAGCGGCCTTCCGGTGGACGGGGAGGGGTACCTCCGCGTCGACGCGTCATTGCGGGTCGAGGGCACCGACAACGTCTTCGCAGTCGGCGACTGTGCGACGTTGACCCACGCACCCGACACGCCCAAGGCGGGCGTGTTCGCGGTACGCCAGGGCCCGGTGCTGGCGCGCAATCTGTGCGCGTTCCTGGAGGCGCGTGAGCTCTCCCCGTACCACCCGCAGCGGCGGGCGCTCGTGTTGCTCAACCTCGGGAACGGGATCGGGGCGGGCGCGTGGGGGCGCGCGCACTTCACGGGATCGTCGATGATGCACCTCAAGGACTGGATCGACCAGCGATGGATGCGCCGCTTCCGGTGACCCGGCGGGAGGCACGCTGTCCGCAGGAACCATCCGGCGGCAGCCGCAGCCCGGCCCGGCGGATCCAGCCTCCTGACCGCTACAGCGGGCGCTCGTTCGCGCGGTACGTCGTCTGCGTCGTGAGCGCTGCCCTCCACCTCGTGCGGCTGGAACGATTCGTGAACCTCTCCCGCTCGGTGCAACCCGATCTGGAGGTGGAGATGGCAGAACATGGACGACTGGTGAAAGGCGTCGTGATCGGCTCCGCGCTGACGCTGGTTACCATGGCCGCCGCGGTGTGGATCGGATTCTCGCTGACATCCGGTAGCGTGGCCTCCCTGTCCTTCGGTGCCCTGTCCGGCTTCCTCCTGGTGTTGGCGGCTCTCGCCGTCCTCGGGGGCTGGGTGGCCGGACGCATCTCTCCGGGCAACCCGTTCGTCTCCGGCGCGCTGGTGGCGATCGTCCTGGGCGTCAGCGTCGGAGTCGGTCTACGGATCTTCGCGGCCGGGGGCGGACCGCTGTGGATGGGTCCCGCGCTCATGGGCATCGCGCCCTCGGGCGCGCTGTTGGGCGGCCTGATCAACTGGTCGGGCAGCGAACGCTGAGGGCGTCCCGCCACGACTGCCCCTACGGTGGCGGATACGACAGCGCCCTCCCCCGACAGGGGGGAGGGCGCGCTCGCATGCGCGCGCCGAAGCGCGCCTACGGCTTCCTGCCTCCGGGTGCCTAGATCGTCGCGCAGGCGACCGTCGGACCGTGGTCCACGCCGGGCTCCATGTGGATGTGGAGGCTGTGCTCGCCCTCACCCACGAAGCTGCGATCGAGAGCCGGCACGTCCACGGTAGCCCGGAAGGAGCCCATGTCGTCCACGTCGATGGGCCCGGTGATGGCCTCCATGTCGGACGTCTCGCTCAACGGGATCCGTACCGGCCCGTCGGTGCCGCACGCGCCCTGGTGGATGTGCCACGCATGGGCACCGGGCGCGAGGCCGGAGCCGTCGATGCTCAGCGCGAGCGCGCTTCCGGCCGCGCCGGCGACGATGGCCACCTCGCCCTCGACCTCTCCGGCCGCGGGATCGGATCCCTCCAGGTCCGTCGTGTAGATCGTGTCCGCCGTCATGGCGTACGCACCGGACTCGGAGGTCATCGGTGCCGTCTCGCCGGGGGCTTCCTCGGCGTTCAGGTCATCGTCGGCTCCGCGGGGACCGCAGGCCGCCAGCGCCAGGCCCAGGCCGAGGACGGTCAACGCCCTGCCGCGTCCGCTCAGGAACGCAGCGCGTCTGCCGTGCGATCGGAAGTGTCTATCTGTGCTCATATCGGTTCGCCTCTGGTCGTTGCGAGGTTCGATGTCGGGCTCGCGCCGTTCCTGCCGGGGGAATCGAGGGGTCCAGCGCATCGCGTCCCGGGGAAGGACGCGGGTCGAGTGGATACAAAGTCGCAGGCGATGTGCCAGGCGCACCCGTTGGTACGACGGGGCTGGCCCGAAAGCCAGCGAGAACAGGGCGAATGAGGCCTCCGGGCCCACCCTCCGCCACGCCTCATGAGATCGCGCGCGTGTTTCGCGGGCAGCGCACGCGCACGATCCAGCCGGCGCCACACCGCGCGCGAGGTCGGCGCCGCACCGCCGGACCCTGCAGGTCGCCGGGGCACGCCGGTTGCGCTCGCGGCGCGGGGATTCCGCGTGGAGCGCGAGGGGTGCAATGGCCGAGAACGGTACGGACACGACAGTCGCCGAAGAGCAGCGCGAAGCGGCCGAGGCCGCGGGCCTCCGCTACGGCACGGACGAACGGCCGGGACTGCGGCGGAAGCGCCGGGGACGGGGCTGGTCCTACCACCGGCCCGACGGCTCACTGATCCGCGACGAGAAGGAGAAGGAGCGGATCCGTGCGCTGGCCATTCCGCCGGCCTGGACGGAGGTCTGGATCGCGAGCGATCGGCGCAGCCACCTGCAGGCAACCGGCCGCGACGATCGGGGACGCAAGCAGTACCGGTACCACCCGATCTGGGACGAGGTGCGCGACACCGTGAAGTTCGAGCGCTTGCGGGCCTTCGGTCACGCCCTGCCGACGGTACGCGACCGCGTGGACGAAGCCCTGCGCCAGCGCAGCCTCAGCCGGGAGCGGGTGCTGGCCGCCGTCGTGGCCCTCCTCGAGATGACGGCCATCCGGGTCGGCAACGACGAGTACGCGCGTGAGAACGATACATATGGCCTCACGACGATCCGCCGGCGGCATGTGGTGGTGGAGGGTGACCGCATCGAGTTCGACTTCGAGGCCAAGGGCGGGAAGGAGGCGCACGTGGTGGTGCGCGACGCGCGTCTCGCCAGGGTCGTCGACGCCTGCCGGGAGCTTCCCGGCTACGAGGTCTTCAAGTGGGTGGACGAGGAGGGAGAGCGGCACGACGTGAAGTCCCGGGACGTCAACGAGTTCCTGCGTGACATCACGGGCGAGCCCTTCACCGCCAAGGACTTCCGGACCTGGCTCGGGACCGTGCAGGCGTTCTGCCATCTGTGTGGATGTGAGGAGGAGGGCGACGAGAAGGCACGCGCCCAGCAGTGTGTCGAGGCCGTCGATGCGGTGGCGGAGCGGCTCCGGAACACGCGCGCCGTGGCCCGCAGTGCCTACATCCACCCGGCCGTGCTCGACCTTCACGCGGAGGGCGAGCTGCGGACGCGAGCCTCCGGACGCTCGCGGGAGAGCGGCCTGTCTCCGGAGGAGGCCGGTTTGCTGGCACTCCTGGACGATCTGGCGCGGAAGACTGGAGGAGGGGCCTGACCTGCACGACAGCCGCGTCCGCAGCCCCGCGCCGCGGGCCTATCCGGCCCGGGTCTCCCCGCCCAGCGGTGTGAGGATCTGCCCGGTGACGAAGCTGGCGGCCACGTTGGAGGCCAGGTAGACGTAGGCGGGGGCGATCTCCTCGGGTTGCGCCGGCCGTCCCATGGGCGTGTCGGCGCCGAACTGGCGCGTCTCCTCGGCCTCGCGCTCGGCAGGGTTGAGCGGCGTCCACACCGGTCCCGGCGCGACACAGTTCACCCGGATCCCCCGCTCCACGAGCGCCTGTGCAAGCGACTTGGTGAAGGCGTGGATGGCTCCCTTGGTGGCGGAGTAGTCCAGGAGCCCCTTGCTTCCCTCGAGGCCGGTGATCGACCCCGTGTTCAGGATCGAGGCGCCACGCGCCAGGTGGGGAAGCGCCGCCTTCACCATCTGGAAATAGCCGTGGATGTTGACGTCGAAGGTCGTGCGCCAGTCCTCCACGGTCAGCTCGTCGATCGAGTCGCGGTGCTGCTGCACGGCCGCATTGTTGACGAGGATGGTCAGACGCCCGAAGCGCTCCACGCACCGCCGCACCGCCTCCTCGCAGAAGTCCGGATCGGAGACGTCTCCGGGCAGGAGCAGACAACGCTTCCCTTCGGAGTCGACGGCGCGCTTCGTCTCTTCGGCGTCTTCCCGCTCCTCGGCCAGATAGACGAGGGCGACATCGGCCCCTTCCCGCGCGAAGAGCACTGCGACGCTCCGTCCGATCCCGGAGTCGCCTCCCGTGATCAACGCCACGGCGTCCTTCAACTTGCCCGATCCTCGCCACTCCCGCGCCAGGTAGCGGGGGCGGGGATCCATGTCGCCCTCGATGCCCGGCGGGGACAGGGGTTGTTCCGGAAAGGGGGGACGCGGCGGCTCCTGCGGCTCGGATGCGCTCATCACGATGCCTCCGCACCCGCCTGGCGGACATCGGTCACATCCGCTTCGAGCGCCGCCTCGAACCGCAGGTTCTCCAGGTCGCGTTCGACCGTCGCCAACGCCCGTTCGTTTCCACCCCGCAGATAGCGGATCGCGTACGACGAGGCGGGATCCCCGGTGGCCACGAAGTCGTCCCACTCCGGCGCCGCCCCGACCCACGACACGGTCTGCCCGTAGTGGCGCGTCCAGAAGAACGGCGGGTCCGTGAAGGGAGCCTCGGCGCCCAACATGGCCCGGGCGGCATGCTGGCCCATGCGCTGGGCCACCACCCAGTGCTCGATCCGGACCCGCGTGCCTGCATGCGCGTCCGGGTAGCGCGCCACGTCCCCGGCTGCAAAGATCCCCGGCGCCGAGGTCTGCAGCCGCGCATCCACGAGGATGCCATCGTCGGTGTCGAGGCCGGCGCGGGCGGCCAGCTCTTCGCGGGGTCGCACGCCGATGCCGACGACGACGAAGTCGCACGGAAGCTCCCGGCCGTCGTCCAGGACCACCCCGTCCGGGACCACCCGGGCCACCTGGCGGCCCAGGTGGAACGTCACGCCGTGGGATTCGTGGAGACCCTGCAGCCACGCACCCAGGTCCTCTCCGAGCGTCGCGGCCAGGGGAAGGGGCTCGGGCGCGACGATCTGCACGTCCACGTCCCGGGCCCGCAGGGCCGCGGCCACCTCGAGGCCGATGAAGCTCGCGCCCACCACCACCGCACGCCGACCTGCCTCCGCCGCGGCAATCAGGCGGCGCCCGTCCGCCCAGCTCCGCAGCGTGTGCACACGGGCGTCCGGCGGCATCTCGGCGGGCAGGTCACGGGGCTCGGCCCCCGTCGCGATCAACAGCCGGTCGAAGGCGACGTCGTCCCCGTTCGCAAGACGGACGCGCCGACCGTCCACGTCGAGCTCCTCCGCCCGAGCCCGGACCCGGTGTACCTCGTGCGCCTCGAACCAGGCATCGTCCCGCAGTGGGAGCGCTTCGGGACCCTGCTCCCCGGAGAGCACGGTCTTCGAGAGCTGCGGGCGGTCATAGGGGCTGTCGGGGTCGGCATCGATCACGGTGATCGGCCCCGGATAGCCTTCGGTCCGGAGCGTCTCCACCGCCGCATGACCCGCGGCCCCGCCACCGAGCACGACGACCGATCCCGGCTCCTGCGCCGGGCGGTGCCCCGACGGCGCACGTTCCTTCCGGCGGTCGCGCACCCGCACGCGGCCGTCCGCGCGTTCCACTTCCCAGCACGGGACCGGGTCCAGGGCGGGGCCGCCGACCGCCGCTCCGGTGCGCACGTCGAAGCGGGCGTGGTGCCAGGGGCAACGCACCGTCCCGTCCACGACCAGGCCGTCGCCCAACGGACCTCCGTAGTGGCTGCAGGTGGCGCCGAGGGCGTGGATGTCATCCCCGGTGCGGATCAGCAGCACCAACTCGTCTCCGACGCGACCGGTCAGGGGGCGATCGTCCGGGATCTCCGCCTCGGCGATGCCCGCCGTCAGGTCGGGTCGCTGCTCTTTGCGGTCGTGGTCGTCACCCATCGTCTCGCTCCCTTCTCCGGTGGCTCCGCGAACATCTCCGGTGGTTCACGCGGGCAAAGGCAGGCGGGGCAAGGAAAGGACCGGAAGCTACGCAGGCTCCTCGCGTGGAGAACTCGCCGCATGCGGGACGGTTCGTGTTTCACGCTCCGAGCCGTGTGCACGGACAGAGGGCGGCACGCGCAACGGTCCGGCTCGCGATCGTCCGCCTGCACCGGCACTTGGGAGTCCACGGACCTGTCGATGCCGGTGGACCGCTTCCTGCCCGGGCACCTCCGCCGCCGAGCGGCACCGACACCTTCCGTACGAGAGGAATGCACCATGGACATGGAATCCATGCGGGACCTGCTGGAGCACGAGATCCAGGATCTCTACAGCGTCGAGAGCCAGATCCTGGAAGCGCTCCCGACCATGATCGAGAACGCGACCGATCCCAGCCTGCGAGACGCGCTGGAGGATCACCTGGATGCCACCGAGGACCAGAAGGCGCGGCTGGAGGAGATCGCCGAGAGCCTGGAGTTCGACGTGGACGGCGAGAAGTGCAAAGGGATGGCCGGCATCTTGAAGGAGGGATCGGAGTCGGTCAAAGACGCCGAGGAAGGCGCGATCCGCGACGCCGTCATCATCGCCTCCGCCCAGAAGGTGGAGCACTACGAGATGGCCGGGTACGGCACCGCCCGTAGCCTGGCGCGGCTGCTCGGGGAAACCGAGGCGGCCGAGCGGCTGGAGGAGACGTTGGACGAGGAGAAGGAAGCGGATCGACTCCTCACGGAGATCGCAGAGAGCGAAGTGAATCGGCAGGCCGCTGCCGAGTGAGCGGAGGCCTTCGGGCACCCTTCCGGAGCGCCCGGCGACCCCGTCGGGCGCTCCGACCGCTTCGCTTCCGTGTTTCAGCACCGTTCGCGCGCGCACGATGGCGAGGTCGCTCGCCACCCCTCCCGGCGGCCGCCCGCCACCGACCGCCCGACCCGACAACGACTTGCGCTCCCCCCTGCACATCGGGTCGCAGCTCGTGCACGAGGCATGTGGATTGCCCTTCGCCAGTCGGGCCCCCGTGTCCCTCAACGCTTCCGAGAACCCACATGGAACAGGCGACGGTCTATCTGATCGACAGTCAGCCCGGCGTGAACCGCTGTGTGCGGGCACTCCTCGATGCCGGGGTGGACCCGGAGGTGATCGGCATCCATCGCTGGGATCCGCTCATCGCCATCCGGGTGCGCGCCGTGGTGCCCGCGCTCGCGGTGGCCCGTCTGGCGCGCCTGGGCTTCGCCGCACTCGAGCCCGACGCGGGGCCGGCGGCCACACCCCCGGCTCCGATCGAGTCGATGCGCCCGCCGCGACCACGCCGCCGCTCGCTCTGGCGCCGGGGCCGCGGCGTCGTGCCGCCGAGCGTGGACTGAGCACCCCCTGGACCTCCCGGTCCAGGCGACGGTGCCGCCCGCCAGCCGACCTGCTTCCGTTCTCGGCTCCGGTGGCTCTGCGCCCCTCAGGGAACCACGATCAACACGTGGTGATCGCGGCCGTCCCGTAGGACGGGCACGCGGACGCTCCCCGCGTCCAACGCGAGCGCCTCGCCGTCGAGCGCGGCCCTGACGTCGGCTCGCTCCTCCCGGCGCACCTCGATGCGGTAGCGCGTTCCCGTCTCCGGCGCGTACTCGATGGAAATGCGGTCCCACCCACGCGGAAGACGCGCCTCGATCCGCAGGTCCCCCCGCTCCAGCCGGACGCCGAGGACCGCCTCCAACGCCATACGCCACATCCACCCCGCCGATCCGGTGTACCACGTCCAGCCGCCCCGGCCGCGGTGGGGCTCCACGCTGTAGACGTCGGCCGCGGCCACGTAGGGCTCCACCCGGTAGCGCGCCACGCCGGCGGGATCGGCGGCATGCGAGGCCGGCACGAGCAGCGACAGCAGGTCCAGGGCCCGATCCACGTCGCCCAGCTCCGCCCAGGCAGCCACCAGCCACAGCACTCCATGCGTGTATTGCCCTCCGTTCTCGCGGACCCCGGGGACATAGCCCTTGATGTAGCCCGGATCCTTCTCCCAGGTGTCGAAGGGCGGATCGAGGAGCCGGATCAGACGGGCACCCCGATCGACCAGGTGTCGCTCGACGGATTCGAGCGCCGTCCTCGACTCCTCCGGGGGGGCCACTCCGGAGAGGACCGCCCACGCCTGCGCGATGGCGTCGATGCGGCATTCGGGGTTCTCGGCCGCGCCGAGCGGGGTGCCGTCGTCGAAGTAGGCGCGGCGATACCAGTCCCCGTCCCATCCCGCCTCCTGCACGGCGGCCTCGATGCGTTGCCGAGCCTCCCGGTAACGGGTGGCTCGGACAGCATCCGAGCGCGCCTCCACGTGCGGCAGGAACGCGCCCAGCGTCGCGTGGAGGAAGAACGCCAGCCAGACGCTCTCTCCCTTGCCTTCTCGACCCACACGGTTCATGCCGTCGTTCCAGTCCCCGGTTCCCATCAGGGGAAGACCGTGGGGACCTTCCGTCAGCGATCGATCGAGCGCCCGGCAGCAGTGCTCGTACAGGTCGGCGACCTCGTCGGCCACCTCCGGAGACAGGTACGCTTCGTCCTCGCCCGGATCGAGCGGCCGGCCGGTCAGGAAGGGGACGCGCTCGTCCAGGAGGGTGGCATCGCCCGTCGCGTCGACGTACCACGCGCTGACGTGGGGGAGCCAGAGCAGGTCGTCCGAGAAGCGCGTGCGCACGCCCCGCTCCGTCCCGGGATGCCACCAGTGGAGGACGTCGCCCTCGACGAACTGGTGGGCGGCATGGAGCAGGATCTGCGAACGGGCCAGGGCGGGCCGCACGTAGGTGACCGCCATCACGTCCTGGAGCTGGTCGCGGAAGCCGAAGGCACCCGACGACTGATAGAGCGCGGAGCGCGCCCAGAGCCGGCACGCCCACGTCTGGTAGAGCAGCCACCCGTCGAAGAGCCGGTCGAGCGCGGGGTCGGGTGTGTGGACCCGCCAGGGCGACAACCGGCCGCGCCAGGCCTCGTCCACCTCGTCGAGCGCTTCGTCCAGCGCCGCGTGCGTCCCGTAGTCCGACAGGAGCGCGTGCACACCGGGAAGATCCGCGGCCGCCCCGGTGAGGAAGTAGAGGCAGCGCTCCGCGCCCGGCTCCACCGTCAGCTCCACCCGGAAGGCCGCACACGGATCGAGGCCCGCGCCGGAACGCCCTTCCAGGGCGGCGTTCGCCTCGACCGCGCGCGGACGCGACAGGTCGCGCATGCGGCCCAGGAACTCCGCCCGATCGGTCGTCCAGTGGACCGTGGCATCGGCGGGGGCGAGCACGTGCGCGAAGGCCACGTGCTCGGGCTGGTCCGGGTGGTAGTGACGGCGTGCCAGCAGCGCGTCCGTCTCCGGATCGACCTCCGTGACCACCATTCGCGCGGACGGAGCCCGCAATACGCCCAACACCCACTCGTGCAGGCGGTACACCGTGAGGCGCCGCGGCCGGTCCGAGGTGTTGCGCAGGCGGAGTCGTACGGCCGTGAGCGGCGCTCCCGCCGCGGTGAAGACCGTGGTCTCCACCCGCAGCTCCTCGGCGTCTACGCGGTAGCGGGTGCTGCCGAACCGATGGCGCGTCTCGTACCCAGCCTGGAACGGTGCGGGCGCGGGGGTGGCGCTGCCCCACCGTCCGGATTCCTCGTCCCGCACGTACACCACATCCGAGGGTCGATCCAGCACGGGGTCGTTGGCCCAGGGCGTGAGACGATACTCGCGGCTGTTGCCCGCCCACGTCGCACCGATACCGGTTTCGGTGACGAGCGTCCCGAAGGCCTCGTTGGCGAGCACGTTGCTCCACGGCTGCGGAGGCAGCGTCAGCCCCCGCGTGCCCGGGCGGAGCCGGATCACGTACGCCCCGTCCGCATCGTACCCGCCGATGCCGTTGTCGAACGCCAACCGGTCCTCCGCGCCCGGCGGCTCCACCGGACCGGTCCCGGGGGAACGCGGCTCCAGGGCGACGCCGCCCGCGGGCGCCACCGCGCGCGGCTCGGCGCGCAGCACGGGCAGACGGGCACGCGAGACGGCGTGCGCCACCGCCTGCAGGAGTACGCGGTCCTCCTCGGGCAACTGGTCGGCCCGCAGCACGAACAGCGCACCGCGCCGCCGTCCCGTGGTGCGCGATGCCGAGGCTTGCACCAGCTCGGTGAGCAGATCCTGCACGCCCTCCACGTACGACGGGGGATGCTCGTTCAGGAAGACCAGGTCCAGCTCCAACCCCTTCTGCTGCCAGTACTCGAAGGCGCGCACCGCGTCGCGCGCACCATCCAGCTCCTCCACCGAGGCGATGTGCACGAGGACGATCGGGCGGTCTCCCGAGATGCCGTAGGCCCACAGCGCCGACTGCTGCCGGCGATTGCGCCGCACGACCTCCGCCGGAGCCCGCAGTCGGGGATCCTGGTACGCGATCGCCGCGCCGAGCTCCTGCAGTCGTAGCGCTTCGGCGCCAGCGAGCTGGGCATGCTGGATCTCGACGGGTCCGTAGGCCGTGGCCAGATCGAGGGCGCGGGCGGCGGCCGCAGGGTGATCGTAGCGATCCGCCATCGCTATGGCCGCGTCGCGGCTGGCAGCGACCCCCAGCGTGAAGCTGACCACCCGCTTCTCTCCGGGGCCGAGCGTCAGCGGCACCCGCAGGGAGAAGACGGGATCGAGCACCGGGCCCGTCGTGCCGCTCAGCGCGGGGGGGAGGTCGAGCGCCGCGGGGTGGGCCGGTCTGCGCCCACGTCCGAGGAAGCGGGCCCGGTCGGTCTCGAAGGCCACGGGCCCTTCCGGAGCGGGCTGATCGCTTCCCTGCGCCACGGTGTGGAACATCCACAGCGTGGGATCGTCATCGGCGCGGGGCCGGCGGGTGGCCAACAGGGCGGAGTGGCGAGGCAGCGCTTCCGTCTCGACGAACAGCTTCGAGAACGCGGGGTGCACCGCGTCGGCGCCCCGTTGCTGGAGCGCAAGCTCGGCGTAGCTGGTGAGGTCGAGCCTGCGGGTGCGATCGCTGTAGTTCGTGACGGTGATGCGCCGCACCTCGACGTCGTCCTCCGGCGAGACGCAGACCTGGCTGAAGGCTTCGATCCAGTCGTGGACGAGCGCGCTCTCCACCTTGTTGAGATGGAACCACGTGTCGAGCCGATCGGCGACGGGATCGGTCGGTGCGGGGGTGGTCGACCAGACCGCGCCGGAGTCCAGATCCCGGACATAGACGAAGACCCCCTGACCATCCTGGACACGGTCGGGAGACCAACGGGTGAGATCCCAGTCGCCGAACCACGATCCGCCGGTGCCGGCCTGCGTGTAGAGCGACGAGTACCGCCCGTTCGAGAGGAGATGCCCCCGTGGGGACGGGTCGCGGAGACGCTCGTGACCCACGTAGGCGACGGCGGGCGCGCGGGCGGGTCGATCCCCGGGATCGACCGTGGTCTCGAGGGGGTGCGGATCCGACATCTCGACACGCCGAGGGATCCGCTCCTGCAGCAACAGTTCCGTGGCACGGACCGACGGCGCGGCATGGAACCGTCTGCGGAAGACGTCCTGCAGGACGGTATTGGCGACCGACACGAGCACCATGCCCTGGTGATGCGCCATCCAGGTCGATACGACCGCGTGGCTCCGACCGGGGGGAAGGCGCTCCGAGGTGTAGTCCAGCGACTCGTAGAAGCCCCACGGCCCCAGCGCCCCCTCCCGCTCCAGACGGTCCAGGTTGGCGCGGGCCGCGCGCGGCGTGACCATGAGCGCCAGAGCCGTCGCGTACGGCGCCACGACGTAGTCGCCGCTCAGCCCGCGCTTGAGCCCGAGCCCCGGGACGCCGAACGCCCGGTACTGATAGTCCAGATCCAGATTCAGTGTGTTGTAGGCGGACTCGGAGATGCCCCAGGGTCGGCCGTGGCGCTCCGCGTACCGGCGTTGGACCGTGACGGCCCCGCGGCAGGTCTCGTCGAGCAGGGTCGAAGGCCACGACCCCAGCAGCAGCCGCGGCATGAGGTATTCGAAGAGGGAGCCGCTCCACGAGAGGAGCACACTGCCGTCGATCGTCCGGGTCGCGGCGCGACCGAGATGGAACCAGTGGCGCACCGGCACGTCGCCCTTGGCGATCGCGAGGAAGGAGGCGAGGCGTGCCTCGCTCGCCAACAGGTCGTAGTGACCCGCGTCGGGCTGCAGCGTCTCCAGGTTGAGCCCGATCATGAAGAGGTCCCGGGACGTGTCGTAGAGCGCCCGGAAGTCCGTGGCGGCAGTGCGGTCGATGCACCAGCGCCGCAACGCCTGCAGCCGCTCCACGCGCGCGGAGAGCGCCTTGCGAACCGGATCGTCGGGCGGATCGGTGCTCACGCGCCGCTGCCGCTCCGCAAGCCCCGCGGCCCCGTCGTGCTCCGATCCGTCGGAGGCGGGCACGAACGCGCCGAGATCGCGCTGCTCGTCCCGCAGCAGGCGTCCGAGCGAGCGGACGCACGCCGCGAGGGGATCGCCCAACCCCTCGGATGGCAGCGTGGCGGAACCCGGGAGGGAGGATCCACACGCCGCTTCGAGACGAGCGACGGCGGGACGCAGACGAGCCACGCTGCGCGCCCAGCCGGCGGCGCTATCGGAGCGCGCGTCGAGCGCCTTGGTGATGGCATCCGCGAGGGCTTCGGCCAGCTCTCCTTTCCGACGCCGCCCGCTGCCCCGCGACTCGAGGTGCTCGGCGCAGAGCGCGAGCGTGTCGCGAACGCCTTCGGCCAGCTCCGGGTTGGGCCAGGGCGCCTCGAGGACATCGTGCAGGCCGCCGGCCAACGCCACGAGGCAGGCGGCCAGGTTGCCGGAGTCCACGGTGGAGACGTACCGCGGCCAGAGCGTGCGACCATCCCGGACGTCGTACCAGTTGAAGAGATGCCCTGCATGCGTGTCCAGACCGTCGATCGTACGCGCCGCACCTTCCAGACGCTCGATCAGCTCCTCCTGGCTCACCCATCCGAAGTCCCACGCCGCCTGGGTAGCGAGCAGACCCAGCCCGATGTTGGTGGGAGACGTGCGCGGCGCCGCCCCCCGGAGCGGGTTCTCCTGCACGTTGTCGGGGGGGAGCCATCCGGTCTGCGCGTTGGTGAAGCGCTCGAAGAACGACCAGGTACGCCGCCCGCGCACCCTCAGCCAACTGTGATCGGCCGCGCCCAGGGCCGCCTCGCGCTCCTCCACCGGCTGACTGAGCCACCACCCCAGGAAGGGGGCCGCGATCCAGGCCGTCAGGAACGGGACCGCCGCGATCCAGGCATCCGGCTCGAGCAGCATCACCAGGGCGAGGGACGCCACGGTCCAGAGGATCGACGGCGCCATGGCGCGGACATATGCCCCCAGCGTCGCCGGGGCCGAGCGCTCGACGTCGCTCGCGGTGGTCCACTCCAGCAGCCCGCGTCGGGTGACGAGGATGCGCCAGAGCGCGCGCACCCCGGCATCCAGTGACACCACCGCCGTGTGGGCGAGGAAGACGATGGTCAGCCCGGTCTGGACCAGGTAGCGCTCGAGGTCGCGATCGACGCCGGCGAAGTAGCTGCGCCAGGTCACGTCGCGGGGCCGGGCGAAGACGGCGCTGGTCAGGTTGACGTAGACCGGGAACGCCAGCACCGCCAGCGCCACCAGGCTCCAGAAGAGCGGCGACCGCGGCAGGGCGATCCAACCGACGAGCAGGAAGACCAGCATCGCCGGCGGCGTCAGCGACCGACGCAGGTTGTCGACGATCTGCCAGCGACCGAGCGTGGTGATGGGGTTGGGCCGTGGCTCGCCCGCCGCGCCCCGGACGCTGCCCGGCAGCCAACGCGCGATCTGCCAATCGCCTCGCACCCAGCGGTGCAGGCGGCGCGCCCAGGGGAGGTAGCCGGAGGGGTAGTCGTCGAAGACCTCCACGTCCGTCACCAGGGCCGCGCGCGCGAACACGCTTTCCAGAAGGTCGTGGGAGAGGACGGTATCGGCGGGCACCACTCCGGCCAGAGCGGAGCTGAACGCGTCGACGTCGTACAGGCCCTTGCCCGTATAGATGCCCTCCCCGAACAGATCCTGATACACGTCCGACACCGCGGTCGTGTAGGGATCGATGCCCGTCAGGCCCGAGAAGATACGGGCGAAGCGCGAGCGGTGGGTGCTGGCCGGATGGATCGACACGCGCGGCTGCAGGATCCCGAAGCCGTGCGTCACCCGCTGTGCGTCCCGGTCGTAGACAGGGCGATTGAGCGGATGGGCTGCCGTGCGCACCAGGTCGAGCGCCGATCCGGGCGGCAGCTGCGTATCGGCATCGACGGTCAGAACGTACCGGATCGGCGTGCGGGCCAGGAGCGCGCGCAGGCCTCCCTCCACGACGGTGAAGGACGTCTCCGCGTCCGGATCGCACAGCAGCCGGTTCAGCTCCTCCAGCTTTCCCCGCTTGCGCTCCCAACCCATCCAGACGCGCTCGCTGGGGCTCCAGCGTCGCTCCCGGTGCAACAGGAAGAACCGGTCGCCCCAATCGTCGTGGTCGTGGGCGTTGAGACGGCGGATCGCCGCCCGCGCCGCCTCGACGGGCGCGGCGTCCCCCGGCATCACCCGCGCCTCGGCGTCGGGAGGGTCGGTGAGCAGCGCGAACCGGAAGCGGCCGGCCGGGTTGGCGCGCGCGTGGATCTCCAGCTGTTCGACGAGCTCGGCCGCCTCCTCCACCGAGCGCAACAGCCCCGGGATGACGATCAACGCGCGATCGGCGTCGTCGAGGCCCGTGTCGGCATCCATCTTCGGGAGGCGACGGGGCGGGACCAGCCAGGCCACGAGGCGATTGGTGGCCGCCACCCCGAGGTCCAGGAGAGGCAGGAACGCCGCGAGGCCGACGAGGATGAGCATCCCGGCGGAGATGCCGCGACCGGCGGCGACGGCCAACGCGGCCAGGAGCGCGACCGTGGTCGTGAGGGCCACGGTGCCCAGGTAGGCGACACCCGGATGCTGTTCCGCCGCGGCGAGGAGCCGCAGGCGTAGGGGGGGGCGGCTGCCCAGCTCGCGTGCGAAGGCGGGCGCGCCTTCTCCCACCAGGTAGTGACCGACGTGGCGGCCGTCGAGCGCAGACGGGTGACCACCCGGTGCTCCCCGGGCCCGTGCGACCACTTCCGCGGCCACCTCCTCCTCTTCCCGCTGCGCATGACGCGCCAGACGCTCCACCCGCTGGCGATACAGGTTGCGCGTCTCGAGGTCCATGCGGGGATACACGCCGGACGGATCGTCCTGGAGCGCATGCTCGATCGCAGAGACCCGTTCGATGAGCGGGCCCCACCGTGCATCCGCCGACCAGCGCAACGCGGCGACCGCGTTGCCGACGGACACCTGACGTTGGGTCTCCTGTCGGGTCAGGTCCTGCACCTCGACGCCCAACGTCGTGAGCCGGTCCTCCAGCCACTCTCGGATGGGGATGACGTCCGGGCCCTGCACCTGCAGTCGATCGATGAGTGCGACGAGGAACGGTGGGGAGAGGACCTCGGCTCCTTCCTGATCGAGCAGCCGCTTCAGCTCCCAGGACGCTTCCATCGCCCCGGCCTCGGCCTGGGCCGCGATCCGCTCCGCCCACTGGCGCGCCTGGCGGCGCGTGAGATGATCCTGCCGCACCTGCTCCGCGAGCCGTCGCAGCCGCAACAACAACACGATCCGCAGCGCATCGGGCAAGGCCCACAGCTCCGCGAGCCGCAGGGGCAGGATTCGCTGGTAGGCGAGCAGAAACTCCGTGAGGTTCGTCGCGCCGACGGAACCGTCGAGCGCGGCCACGAAGTCGTCCGCGAGCGCGTACGCGCGCGGCCGTCCCGCGGACGGGCCCGTACCCAGGTACGGCAGCTCCCGGAAGAAGGCGCCGCGCAGGTGACGGATCACCTCGCGCCGCTGATCCCGCAGGACGTAGAAATTGTCCAGCAACCAGTGCGCTGCGGGACCGGTCTCCACGCCGCGCGCTGCGGCGCGGGCCAAGAGCTCGTACGTGTCGACAAGGGATGCCCCGGCCTCGACGAGCTCACGCAGGAGCCCGCGTGGGGAGCCGGTGGTGACCCCGGCTTCACGGTGGCGCCGGGCGAGCGCTTCGGCGCGCTCGGCCAGCAACTTCGGATTGAGGGCGCCCGTGGGCGCGTCGCCCACGTCCCTCACTCCGGTCCGCTTCTCCGGCTCAATGCTCGCGCAGGGCCTCGATCAGCTCCCGCCGCGTCATGTGCGACCGGCCCGGCAGCTCCACCAGGCGGGCTCGGGCGAAGAGCTCCTCGTGCGTCCACGTATCGAGGTCGGCCGTGGCGCCCTCGCGCGCCATGCGCTCGGCGCGCCGCACCCACGACGGGTGGACCGTCTCTCCCGGACGCCAGGCGCCGCCTGGCACACCGCTCCCCATGCGTCACCTCCTGTGGTCGGGAGTGTGGCTGGGGGGTGCAGGGGGCAGGGGGCGTGCCGTGGGACGCCGTCCTCCTTGTGGCCTGGCTGCTGGAATTGCGGCCGGCGCGCGGACCCCCTGCCGCGCCATCGTGTTTCCGCGCGTGCCGCGGCTGCACGATCCCGCCGGAGGCGCCGCGCGAGGGGGCGGTGGTGTCGCGGCGAACGAAGACCAGGCCTCGGACGGACGATGCGGACGGACGTGGGCCTGGGATCCGGCACCCCGCTTGCGCCCAGTGGGGCCGTCCCCCACGGACGAACCGGAGGAGGTCCCATGCCTCAGGGCAAATGGAGCAACAAGGACGAGCGGAAGTACGAGCACATCAAGGAGAGCGCCCAGGAGCGAGGCCGCTCCGAGTCGCGGGCGAAGGAGATCGCCGCGCGGACCGTGAACAAGCAGCGGCGTCAGGAGGGACGGACCCCCAACCAGACGACCCAGGGCACGGGAAACCCCAACAGCAGCCTGGAAGACCGCACGGTGGACGAGCTGAGGAACCGCGCCCGGGAGCTGGACATCGAGGGACGTAGCTCCATGAAGAAGTCGGAACTGATCGCCGCCATCCGGCAGCACTCCTGACGGTCCGGACGATCCCACGACCAACGGCCCCACACCGACTGCGGTGTGGGGCCGTCGCCTTCTACTCCCGGTCAACGATCCGCTCCCGATCAGCGATCAGCACTGCCGGGAGAGAACGTGATCGGATCAGTTGAGGCCGTATTCGCCTTCAGCCGACTCGAAGTTCCCGCACGCCAGGGGCTCACCATTCGCCTCGAGCTGCAGATGGTACGTGTCCTCCTGCTGCGAGGTCGCATCGGCACCGCTCCAGGCGCTCCCGTCCGTGGTGTCGCTGACGCGGGTGGTGTCGCGCACCTGCGTGCTGTCCCACATGGCCATCGTGTCGCGACTCGCATCGTCCATCATGCGGTCGTGATCCATCTCTCGGGCCTCATCCGTCATGAGGGTCGACAGCTCCTCGTTCCTCACCGTCTCGGTCTGCATCAGCTGACCGGTCGCGTCGGCCGTGAAGCGGCCGAGCTCGGCAATGGTGGTCGTGCCGGCCGAGCAGGCTCCGCGATGCACCAGCAACGCCACCTCCTGGTTGGGCTCGAGGCCACGCACGTCGAACTCCAGTTCCACGGGGTGGGCCATCCCCATCCGATCCCCCGCGGCCGCGTCGCTCCCGGTCCTCAGGTGCACTTCACCCATGACCGCCTCGTCACTCAGGGCGCGCATCTCCACGCGGACCGTTCCGTTGTGTTGGCCCTCCATGGGGGGGCGTTCCTGCTGGGCCGACAGGGCCATCGGTATCGCGAGAGCCGCTGCCGCCGCGGCCGTAGCCGCCTTCATCGTCTTGCTATCCATCCGTATCCTCCCGTTCGTCATCGAAGATCCCATCCGCGCGGCGCAGCCGCCGCGGAACTCCGGGATTGCTCCCCTACAGGGCGCAGGGTGCACGCCAGCGCGTTTCCGCACCGTGACGGGATTCTCGGGAGCCGGAAGCTGCAGGGATTGTTCGACCGCTACGGATCGTGCAGGAAAAGACGGAGAGGGCCGCGCGCCGGCCCTTTGTCGGTGGAGACGGAACGGCCCGCCCACGCACGGCCCGCCCGGCGTTTCCTTCGCCACCGGCAAAGGGGGCGGCTCCCCCGAGGCGGTAGCCGTCGCTCCGTCACCCCACCGGCTGCAGTGCCGGCCGCGCCGCGTGCGCTCCTTCCCCCACCTGGAGGAGGTGTTGCGCCCACTCGTAGACGTCCCAGGTGCGGATCCTCCGCACCATGGTCGACATCCGCCGCCGGCGCTCCTCGTCCGGCATGGTCATCGCCGTGTGCAGGGCGTCGGCCACCGCCCGGGCGCCGTGCGGATTCACCACCAGCGCCTCACGCAACTCCGACGCCGCGCCCGCGAAACGGCTCAGGATCAGCGCTCCGGGGGCTTCGTCCGGCTGACAGACGCAGAACTCCTTGGCCACCAGGTTCATTCCGTCCCGCACCGGCGTGACCAGCGCGACGTCCGCGGCGGCGTACTGTGCCACCAGCTCTTCCCGGCTCCACCGACCGTACTGATAGTGCACCGGCACCCATCCCCTCGCCGAGAACCGGCCGTTGATCTCGCCGACCCGGCGCTCGAGCTTGTCGCGGAGCGCCCGGTACTCGGGAACCGATTCCCGGCTCGGGATGACGAGCTGGGTCAGACAGACGCTCCCCTGGAGCTGAGGGCGCTCCTCCAGCAGAGACTCGAGCCCCGCCAGCTTCTCCAGCAGCCCCTTCGTGTAGTCCAGTCGATCGACGCCGAGCAGCAGATGGGGCACGTCCATCTCCGCCCGGATGGCCGAGGCCCGAGCCCGGGTCTGCTCGCTGCGGGCGAGCGCCTGGAACTCGTCGACGTCCACGGAGATGGGATAGACCCCCGAATGGCGCTCGCGCGTGGGACGTCGCTCCACCGTGCTCACGAAGTTCCGATGGTCCAATGCGGTCTGGAACCCGACCCGGTCCGCCTGCAGGAGACTGGCGGTGATCTCTTCCGCCCACGGCAGCCGCTCGAAGAGCTCTCCGGGCGGAAACGGCGTGTGGATGAAGCACGTGATGGAGTTGCCCAGCCCTTGACCCCGTAGCAGGCCCGGCACCAGCAGCAGGTGGTAGTCGTTGATCAGGACCTCGTCGCCGCGCCGCACCTCCCGCAGCACAGCCTCTGCGAAGTGCTCGTTCACGCGGCGGTACCCCTTCCATTGACGCTCGGAAAGCGAATCGGAGGGTGCAAAGCCGTGGAGGAGGGGCCACAGGACACCGTTGCAGAAACCGGCGTAGTAGTCGTCGATCTCGTCTGCGCACAGATGGACCGGGTGGATCCCGAACCCCGCATCGCGAGCGAATCGCTCCAGAGCCAGCCGGTACTCCCGCGGGCCTGCCTCGCGATCCTCGGTGGCCAGTCCAAGCCAGCCGATCCACAGTCCCCCGCGTCGTCGCACGAGCGGACCGAGGGCTGTGACCAGACCGCCGTCTGCGGGAACCAACCTCAACTCGTGCGAGTCGTCGCGCACACGAACGGGAAGGCGGTTGGAGACGACCACGATCCGGGGAGCGGCGTCCGACGACGTGTGGTGCCTGCGGTGCGACGGGTGGGGGTGCGTTCGAGCGGTGCGTGACGCAGGTCCCGGGACGACGATGCTCATGAAACCGATTTCCTCGTGGGGGCTTGGCCGCGCCCTGCAAAGCAAGCGACATGCCTTCGGCAGAGGCCATGGGCGCGCCTGACTCGTGTGGCCCCCGGCCTCGGGTCGTGTTCGCGCGTGCGTACACCTGCACGACGGGCGGACGCGCGGGCGCGCCTGCTCGGACCGATAGCGGACGCCGGCGGGGCGGGCCGACGGGCGCCGGCTCGGCCTGCGGACGGGCGCCGCAAGGTGGGGGCGAGTCGCGCGGCCGGGATCGCGCCAACGGAGAGGGGTACATCCCGCGCCGTGCGCGTGCCGGGCATATCCGTTGCACGCAGCTGAGCCCCACATCTCTGCCGCGATCCTCTCCACCGGCCGCCTGTGAGGCGGATGGATGCCGTGACCCGACGCGTCGCTCTGATCGAAGCCAACCCCTTGCTGCTGTGGGCCCTCGTCCACCTGCTGGGTGCCGAGAACGGGGTGCGGGTCGTCTCCGCACTCCGGGGTCCGTCCGGGCTGGCGCAGATCCTCGAGCGGGAGCGACCCCACCTTGTCGTGTTGGATCCGGGGCTGGACGCCCTCGCGCGAATCCGCCTCATCCCGGCTCTGCTCAAGCGTGACCCGACGCTTGCCGTCCTCCTCTTCGCTCGGCAGCGTGACCTCGTACACCTGTCCCATGCTGCGCGCGTCGGCGCCCGTGGCTGTGTACTGAAGAGCGACAGCCCCGGTCGGATCGTCGACGCCGTTCGTGCCGTGCTGCGGGGAGAGCGGTGGGTGGGCCAGCCAGAGGGTGGGGGCGGGGACGCCTTCACCCGACGCGCTCCCGTTTCGCACGATCTCGTCGCGGTGCAGCCGCTTTCGGCACGCGAGATGGAGGTCTTCCGCCTCATCGGAGACGGCCTTGCGCCCCGCCACATCGCGTTGAGTTTGGGGCTATCCGTCAGCACGGTCGAGGTCCACCGACAGCAGATCCGACGCAAGCTGAAGCTCGAGAATTCCGCTCGGCTGACGCGATTCGCGGTGGCCTGGTCACGCGACGGCCGCGAGCTCGCGAGCCCGGATGGCGACACTCGGCGGTAGCCTTGCCCCTCGCGATCCTGCACGGGTCGTGCTTGCGGCTGGGTCCCCACTCACGTGCCACGCGTCACCGCCGACAACGCCTAGGATGGATGCCTTTCCGTCCGCGCGCGCCACGACACGATCCTCCCGCCCGCGCGCCGCGTCACGACGCTCGGGAGCCCGTACTCGGCTTGCGCCAGCCTGGAGCCCGGCCCACCTTCGGCATGCTTGTCCGGGTCACGGTGCGGGGAACGAACCGCTTTGCCACCCCCACACCCTCGTGCGGTCCCGCCTGCTCTTCTCGCCTCCCGGCATGCGGTGCGGCTCCCCCACGCTCCCGCCAGGACACCGCCTCCATCAAGGAACCCTGTATGTCGGCTGCGGCTGTGAGTGAGCCCCGTCTCGTCGTGGGGGTGGGAGCCTCCGCGGGCGGATTGGACGCGTTCCGGACACTGGTGCGGGCCGTGAGGCCCGGCTCCGCCATGACGTTCCTGCTGGTGCAGCACCTCGACCCGACCCACAAGAGCCTGCTGGCCGAACTGCTGTCGTCGCACACGACGCTGCTCGTCCAGGACGCCACGCATGGAACGGTCCTCGAGCCCGACACCGTGTACGTCATTGCGCCCGACACGGCCCTCGCCGTGCGGGACGGTCGGATCGAGCTCAGCGCGCCTCGCACACACCGCCGGATCCGCCTGCCGGTCGATCATCTCTTTCGCAGCCTGGCGCGTGAGTTCGGACCACGCGCCGTGGGAGTCGTGCTGTCGGGCGCCGGCAGCGACGGAACAGCGGGCGTGCGGGAGATCAAAGCGGTCGGCGGACTCGCGATCGCACAGAAGCCCGAGCAGAGCGGTCAACCGGGGATGCCGAGCAGCGCCATCGACACCGGTCTCGTGGATCTCGTTCTCGGCATCGACGAGATCCCCGACGCCCTGGAGCGCTTCGCGAGCCTTCCCCCGGGCGTCCACGCCGACATCCTCGCCCGCGAGGAGGAGCAGCTCGTACTGGACCGCGAGCAGCGGGCCGGACTCGTGCCGGTGCTGGACGCGGCTCAACTGGCGCGTCTGTCGGCGCTGCTGGAGGCTCAACAGGGCTTCGACCTGCGCGTCTACAAGACCGGGACCATCCAGCGGCGTGTGCTCCGCCGGATGGTCCTCTCCGGGTTCGAGTCGGCAGACGAGTACTTCGGTCATCTGCGCGACCATCCGGCGGAGCAACAGACCCTGCTGCGCGACCTCCTCATCAGCGTCACGGAGTTCTTTCGGGATACGGAGGCCTTCGAGACGCTGCGACACAGTGTCGTCGATCCCCTCGTACGTGCCGCCCCCGCAGGTACGACCCTGCGCGTATGGGTTGCCGGCTGCGCCACCGGGGAGGAGGCCTACAGCCTGGGAATGGAGTTCCTGGAGGCGATCGACGCCCGCGGCGCCCGGCTGGGTCTACAGATCTTCGCAACGGACGTCGACGCCGAGGCCATAGGCATCGCCCGGGGGGCCGAATACCCGCTCTCCATCGCGGACCAGGTGTCGCCCGAGCGGCTCGAGCGCTTCTTCCAACCTCTGCCTGGCCGCGGCTTCCGCGTCCGTCAACCCCTGCGGGAGACCGTGTCGTTCGCGCTGCACGATCTCACCAAGAACCCACCGTTCTCGCGGATGCACCTGGTGAGCTGCCGCAACGTGCTGATCTACCTCACCGCGGAGGCGCAACGTCAGGTGCTCCGCGTCCTGCACTTCGCGTTGCACAACGACGGATATCTCTTCCTGGGCCCGTCGGAGTCCCACGGAGCGCAGCGGGAGCTGTTCAGTGCGCTCTCCAAGTCCTGGCGCATCTACCGGAAGACCGGTCCCTCCACCCCACTGCCGGTCGAGCGCGGCTCGCACCGTCTGCCTCAGACCCTCCCGGAGCCACTCGTGGCCCAGGCGCACCCGCACCCGGGCCTACATGGCGGCCCCCGTGAGGACCGACCGCGCGGAGCCCTACTCGATGCCTGGGTGCCGCCCAGCGTCGTCGTCGGCGCGGAGGGCTCCGTGCTCTATATGCACGGTGAGCTGGGCCCGTTCCTCGCCTTCCCTCAGGGCGACAATCCGACCCTGGAGCTCCTCGGCCTGCTCCGATCCCATCTCCTCACGCGTACCCGCTCGGTACTGTACCGCTGTCGCCGGGAAGGAAGGCCCGTGGTCGCGCTGTCGAGCCCGACCGAGCAACAGCAGCGCGTCCGCATCACGGCGCACCCGGCGCCGGTCCTCGGCGACCTCGCTGTGGCCATCAGCTTCGAGCTTCTCCAGGACGCGGAGCCCGAGCAGGTCCCGGAGGCAGGCACGGGAGACGACGCGGTGATCGAGCAACTGGCGCAGGAGCTCGACGCGACGCGTCAGGACCTGCGCAGCACAATCGAAGAGCTGGAGACCTCGAACGAAGAGCTGCGGTCTTCGAACGAGGAATCCATGTCGATGAACGAGGAGCTCCAATCCGCCAACGAGGAGTTGGAGGCCACCACGGAGGAGCTGCGGTCGCTCAACGAGGAGCTGACCACGGTCAACAGTCAGCTACGCGAGAAGATCGATCAGCTCGAGCAGGCGCACGACGACCTCCACAACTTCTTCACCAGTACCAAGGTCGCGACGATCTTTCTCGACGACGAGCTGCGCATCAAGCGCTTCACCCCGGCCGCGGCCGAGCTCCTGGGTATCGATCACACGGACCTCGGTCGGTTCGTGAGCACTATGGCGCGCGATCTGCTGCAGAACGGTCTCGAAGCCGAGGCACGGCACGTGCTCGACAGCCTGAACGGGGTGGGCCGCGAGCTGCGGAGCCAGGGCGACCGGTGGTATGACCGCCGTATCCTGCCCTACCGCACCGAATCGCGCCGGATCGAGGGGATCGTCGTCACGTTCACGGACATCACCGCCATCCGGGAAGCCGCCGCCCGGCTCCAGCTCCGGGAACAGCAACAAGCGCTCATCGCGCGCATGGGCGTACACGCGCTTCGGGAGTCGAACCTCCAGGGGTTCCTGGACCAGGCCGTCCGCGACGTACAGCAGACCCTCGGGACCGACTTCTGCAAGATCCTGGAGGTGCAGCCCGGCGGTCGGCAGCTCCTTCTGCGGGCCGGCGTGGGATGGGCGGCTGGCTATGTGGGCGAGCGCGCGGTGGGGGCCGGCCCCGACTCCCAGGCCGGGTACACCCTGGAGGCCGGCGGTCCCGTCGTCGTCGAAGACCTGGCTCAGGAGCGCCGGTTCTCAGGACCGGAGCTGCTGCGGGACCATGGTGTGGTCAGCGGCGTTTCCGCCGCGATCCGCGACGGAGACAACGTCTACGGCGTGCTCGGCGTCCACACGCGCAGGCCGCGGACGTTCACAACGGAGGATGCCCACTTCGTGGCCGCGGTAGCGGGGGTGGTCGGGGCAGCGATCGGCCGCTTCCAGACCCGCCGCCGGCATGCCATCGAGCTGGGTGTCTCCCAGGTACTGGCCGGCTCCGGCGATGTAGACACCCTCCTGGACGACGTGCTGCGCTGCTTCGCAAAGACGCTGGACACGCCGGTAGGAGAGCTGTGGTGGCGCCCCGACGCAGACCGGCCCGCGGAACGCCGCATCCTCCATACGTCTCCGCCTTGCGACCGGCGACAGGTGTTGCACCATCTGCGCGGGCACGATACCCACAGCACCCGCATGGTCGAGCAGGCGCTGGAGGAGCGGCGCGCACGCTGGTGGACCGACCTGGGGCGCCCGTCCCTGACCGACCTCGTTCCCGCAGCAGAGCCGCTCGGGCTCCAATCCGCGCTCACGTTTCCGGTCTTTCTGGGTGGCAACGCCATCGGCGTGGTGCGCCTCTTCGCTGCACGGCGCCTGCTGGCGGACCCGCTCTTCCTCCACTCGCTGGAGAACATCGGACGCGCCGTGGGGGACTTCGTCGGAAGGGCGGACCTGCACGCGCGGGCCCGGCGCCTGGCCGCAATCACCGAGTCTTCGCACGACGCCATCCTCAGCTATGACCTGAACGGGATCGTGACGGATTGGCTCGCGGGCGCGGAGGCATTGTTCGGGTTCGTACGGGACGACATCGTAGGGACGCCCGTGTATCGCATCGTCCCGGAGGAGCGGCGCAAAGAGATCGACGAGACCCGGGAGCGGATCCGAAGGGGCGAGGTCATGGACCCCTACGAGACCGTGCGTCTCCACGCGGACGGGTCCTCCGTGGACGTCTCCGTGCGCAGCTCGGCTGTCCGGGACGAAGAAGGCGCAGTGGTCGGGGTCACATCCACTGATCGAGACATCAGCCGCCTGCTCGAGACCGAACGCGTGCTGAAGGAGGCGGACCGGCAGAAGGACCAGTTCCTGGCCATGCTGGGCCACGAGCTACGTAACCCGCTGACGGCGATCCGGGCGGCGGCGGACCTGATCGGCTTGCAACCCCTGGATCCGGCGCTCCAGAGGGCCCAGCAGATCCTCCAGCGGCAGACCCACCACATGGCCCGGCTCCTGGACGGCCTGTTGGACGTTTCCCGCATCGTCAACAACCGCATCGCGTTGGAGCGGCGCCCGGTGGACCTGGCCGCCGTGTGCCGGGAAGTGTTGGAGGATGTCCGGCGACAACTCGGGGACCGTCCCCTGGACCTCAGATCGCGCCTTTCGAAGACGCCGGTATGGGTTTTCGCGGATCGTGTGCGGATGGTACAGATCGTGGACAACCTCATCTCCAACGCCGTCAAGTACACCGAGGACGCGGGGGTCGTCCAGGTCACGCTCAGCACGCGGCGAGGGCACGCGATCCTACGGGTCACGGACACCGGGATCGGCATCGACGCGGAGCTGCTGCCGCACGTCTTCGACGTATTCCGGCAGTCACAGCAAGGGCTGGCTCGCTCGGCCGGCGGACTCGGACTGGGCCTGGCGTTGGTCCGCTCGCTCGTCGAGCTCCACGAGGGGGAAGTCACGGCCAAGAGTGGGGGTTCGGGACGCGGATCCGAGTTCGAGGTTCGCCTTCCCCTCGGATCTGCACCCGCCCGGGCTGGACGTCCCGCCGAGGACGGAGCGGACGCGCGGCTCCGCCTGGTGCTGATCGAGGACAACCCCGACGCTGCGGACGTGCTCCGCGAGCTTCTGGAGCAGGCCGGCCATGAGGTGGCGGTGGCGACCCAGGGCCGTGACGGCATCACCGCAGTGGAAGCGGCAAGGCCGGACGTCGTCCTCTGCGACCTGGGTCTTCCCGACATCGATGGCTTCGAGGTTGCGCGGAGCATTCGCAGCACCCGCGAGCTGACCGACGTGCGGCTGATCGCCCTGTCCGGGTACGGGCGGGCCGAGGATCGGGCGCGGGCGCTCGCGGCCGGCTTCGATCTCCACCTCACGAAGCCCGTCGCGCTCGAAGATCTCCGCGCGGCTCTCAACGCACCGTTGGACCCGCGCGGCACGGGCGACCGGGACATCGAGTAGCCCCCGCCTCGTCCGGGGCGGACCTCGGCGGCGAAGTACCGACAAGAACGCACGGGCCGCGCGCAGAAGATCCTGGCGAAACACGATCGTCACGGGACAGCGGGTGCTCGACACGCCAAGGCCCCGCTACGCTCGGCTCCGCGTTGCCGCCGCCGGTGGTGCGTGTCTTGCTCCCTCCCGACGCAAACAACCGTGTCCGGAGGGATGATCCTGTGCTGAAGACCTTGGGCAAGCTCTACGCCTACAAGAAGAGTCCCGTGCGCACCTTCACGCTACTGCACCCCATGCGCGCGCTCCGTTGGGGTGTCATCTTCCTCATCGTCCGCACCGTGATGAGGCGCTTCCGTGTGACCGCGGACCTTCCGCCGTCGCCCCAGGCTTGAACCGGCTGGTCCCACCCGGCCCGTTCCGGCTGCTGCTCACCGGGATCGGGCTCGTTGTCCTCCTGCTTCTCGGCTGGCAGCTGGCGGACGATCTCCTCCTGCTCTTCGCGGCCGCCCTGTTCGCCGCCGCCGCCTCACGTGGAGCAGAGGCGCTCGCTGGGGCCACGCCGCTGAGTCGGGGCTGGGCGTTGGTGCTTGTGTTGCTGGGCGCCGTCGTGCTGGTGGCCGCCTTTCTGTGGTTCGCCGGGCTGCGGTTCACGTCCCAGCTCGAGGTGCTGACCGAACGGATTCCCGCGGGACTCGACCGCGTCCGGGACAGCCTGACCGCGAACCCCGTATTGCAGCCGCTGACGGCGGAGATCGAAAGCCTGATCGCCCAGTTCCGAGAGGGCGAGGGCGCCGCGGGTAGCAGCCTCCTGACGGCGTTCCGTGTCACCACGGGTACGCTCTTCGCGCTCGTGGCGTGGGCGGTGCTGGTGGTCTTCCTCGCCGCGGACCTCCACCGCTACTCGGGAGCGATCGTGCGGCTGGTCCCGCCTCGTGGACGGGAAGCCACGCAAGACCTCTTCGAGCATCTCGGTGGGGCACTGACCTGGTGGCTCCTGGGGCGTCTGGTGTCGATGACGCTGGTGGGCATCCTCACCATGGTCGGGCTCTTCCTGCTGGGCATCCCGTTGGCCTTCGCGCTCGGGCTGATCGCAGGCCTCTTCTCCTTCGTGCCGTTCCTGGGCCCGCTCGCGGCCACGGCCCCGGCGGTGCTCGTGGCGCTCGGTCAGGGACCGACCACGGCGCTCCAGGTGTTGGGGCTCTACGCGCTCGTGCAGTTCCTGGAGAGCTATCTGATCACTCCGCAGGTGCAGAAGCGCATGGTCTCGGTTCCTCCAGTGGTGCTCATCGCCGCGCAGATCGGGATGGGCACGCTGCTGGGGATCGGCGGCGTCATGTTCGCCACGCCGCTGGCGCTCACCGTGGTGGTGGGGATCCAGGTGCTCTATCTGAAGCGCACCCTCGGCGAGCCGGTACACGTGTGGGGGGAGCGCTGACGCCGCTCGGCGCCTCGGCACCCCACCATCAATGCGGTTCGCCCCCCGGGCCATCTCCGGATCCGCCTCCGCCACCCAGCTCGAACGCATCGAAGGCGACCACACCGATCGTCAGGGCCGTGATGCCCAACACCGCCGTGCGGAGCCAGGAGATCTCCTTCACCTGGACCGACCGCACCGCATCCAAGGGCACTTCGACCGTCCATCCCTCTCCCGGCAGGCCGTAGCCCGTCGCGGACTCCACCCACGAGGCGGAGAGCGACAGCGGTCCGACGTCGGCGCTCGGCCACCGCGCCACCTCACCCTCCACCCGGACAACGTCGCGCGCGGTCAAGCTGCGCAGCGGTACGTCCCGGCCCGGCTCGACTCCGATGCGCACCGGGGTCCCCTGCGGAAAGGGGCCTTCCGCCGGACGATAGCCGTAGCAGCCGCCGGTCGCGAACGCAGCGAGGAGGAGCAGGGCACGGATACGCCTGGACGGGGACGGACTGCGTCCGCCCCCGTCCGCGCGCATCGGCCCCGACCCTGCCTCAGCAGGGATTCGGGTCGTTCTCATTGCGATCCTGCTGGTTCGCCGGGACCGGGATGTTGGAGTTCGTCTGGCGCTCCGTCTGGCCGTAGAAGAGCCGCGGCGGCACTCCACCGGCGGCCTTCGGCGTGATGGCCGGATAGCACGTGCGCTTGTAGTCGTTCCAGACCTCGATGTTGAGGAACAGCGCCGTGTACTTCTGCTCGATGATCTCCTCGAGCAGGTCGGCGCCCGTCACACCGGGTAGGTTGTCCGCGTAGCCCGACAGATCCACGTCCCACCGCTGCTCCTGGCAGGCCAGACCGGATTCCGCCGCGGAACGTGCTCCGGCTTCGTCCCCGGTCTCGTAGAGCGCCTCCGCACGGATGTACTCGTTCTCGGCGCACGTCACGATGGGGATGTTGAAGTCGCGTCCGCCGTAGCCGAGCTCCGACAGACCGGACTGCCTCGGCAGGATGTTGCCATCCACCGCGCTGTAGTAGAAGGGCAGACGGGGATCGTTCTCGGCGATCATGAGCGGGATCAGGTAGTCCCCGGCGCTGATGTATCCCGAGCGGTCCCGCTGGAACTGGTACCAGAGGTTCTGCTCGGTCGCCGCGGTCGAGTGCACCGTGGTCCAGTTGTTCGACGGGTCCATGATCCCGTTCTGCGCCGCCTGCAGCGCCGCCTGATAGGCCGGCAGGCCATCTACCTCGGCCGTGTGCAGGTAGAAGCGGGCCTTCAGGGTCCAGGCGACGGCCGTCCAGGCCGCCACATCGCCCCCGAAGTTGAGGTCCACGAGGCCGGGCCCCGAGCCCGTGCCCCCCTGCAACTCCGCGATGGCCTCGTCCAGCCGGGTCTGGACCATGTCGTAGATGGCCAGCTGGTCGTCCAGCGCAGGATCGGTCACATCCGGGTCCACGGCCTCGGAGTACGGGAGGGCGCCGAAGACGCTGGCCGCCATCCCGATGAGGTATGCCTCATGGATCTTGAGGATCGCCGCGTACGTCGTGCGGCCCTGGTCCTCCGCCAGGAGGATGCCGTTCCGGATGTCGATCAGGCCTCCACCCCCGTAGATGGAGTTGAACTCACCGTCGGCCTCCTCCTCCGTGAAGATGTACTGGTCCAACGTGGCGAACTGCCGGTCCGTGCCCGCCATCTGTTGCGTCCACATGGCCGCGAGCCGGGCGATCTGGCTCTCGCTCACGTAGAACGTGTTCACCTGGACACCCGTGAACAGCTGGTCGAGTGTCGCGGAAGGTACGGCGTTGGGGTCCAGCGCCGTCGATTCGATGAAGTCGCACCCGGTGAGGGCGGCGGCCCCGAAGATCAGGGCCGCGCCCACCCGTGAGCGTCGTGGGATTCGTCGTGTATTCATTCCGGTCCTCGCTCAGCGGGTGGCGGTCAGGTTGATGACGAGCGATCGGGTCTGCGGGTTGTTGAAGTAGTCGATCCCGCGGCCCAGGCTCTGGCCCCAGAGGTTGGTCTCGGGGTCCACGCCGGAGTAGTCGCTCCACGTGATCAGATTCCGGCCGTAGACGGAGAGGGCCAGGCTGCTCAAGCCGCTGCGCTCCAACCAGTCCTGATCGCGGAACGTGTAGGAAAGCCCGAGCTCGCGCAGCTTGACGAAGCCACCGTCCTCGATGGACTGGATGCTGGGCCCGGTGAAGCTGCTGCCGATGCCGTTCCAGAACCACGTCAGCCAGTTGAGCTGGACTTCCTGTCCAGCGCCGGGTCCGGCGACGCCCTCATTCGGATAGTAGGTCTCGCCGAAGACCTCGGCCTGACCATTCCCGTGGTAGGGCTCCGTGTCCTCGTGCGTGCCGAAGAAGTAGAGCGCGCCCTTGGTGCCGTTCCACACGTCACCCCCTATCTTGAAGTCCAACAAGCCCGAAAGACGCAGGTTGTCGTAGATCGTCACGGAGCTGCTGATGCTCGCCGTCCAGTCCGGATTCGGATCTCCGATGACGCGCGTCTGCGGGTCGGACAATGGGAAGCCGTCCGCTCCGATGTAGAGATCCCCGGCGCTCCAGCCGGAGAAGGAGTCGTCGATGGCCACGCCGTTCACGGTGCTGCCACGTCCGAAGCGGATGAAGTCATCACCGTAGAACACGCCGAACGGATAGCACTGGGTGATGTTCCCGTTGGCATCCCGCTCCGGTGCCACCACAGACGCCACCGCGCCGGTGAAGCCCGCCAGCCCGAAGGTCTCGGCGCCGGCCAGGCTCTGCACGCAACTCTCGTTGGTCGCCCACTGGAAATCCACGTTCCAGTCGATGGCGTCGCCCTGATAGACGTCGAGGCCCAGCGTGGCCTCCCAACCCCAGTTCTCGAATTCACCGGCGTTCTCGAACTTGGAGGTGAACCCCGTGCTGGGCGGGACGTCGACCGCGAGGATCGCGTCCGTCGTGTTCTGGCGATAGTAGGTCAGCGCCAGCGATACGCGGTTGTCCAGCAGGGCCAGGTCACCGCCCACCTCGAACTCCTCGGTGCGCTCGGGATCGATGTTGGCGTTGCCCAGGGTTGCCTGCGACACGACACCCTCCAGGCCCGAGTAGATCGTCTCCAGCCCGTTGGGCGTGAGCCATCCGTCGGTGATCGTCCCGGTGGTGAAGCCGGTCGCGTTGGAGTAGGGATCCGGCTGCTTCCCGGCCACGCCATACGCGGCCCGCAGCTTGGCGAAGCTCACCACGCCCTCCCCGCCACCGAGGTACTGCGTGAAGTCCCACGCGCCGCTGAACTTCGGATAGGCGAAGCGCTCACCGTCCCCTCCGAACGTGGACGAACCGTCCACGCGCAGGGCGGCGGTCAGGAAGAGCTGGCCCCAGAGATCGACCGTCCCCTGGGCGAAGTACCCGTCGGTGCGGATCCGCGAGTAGAACTCGTTGGGGATCCGGTCCACGGTGAAGTCGAGCTGGTCGGTGCCCAGGATCAGGTTCTGGCCGTTTACCTGGTACCGCTTGAACTCGCGGTGGTTGAGGTTCTGCCCGACGGCCAGCGAGGCCGCGAAGTCGTCGTTGAAGGTCCGACGCGCAGTGGCGACCAGGTTGTGGTCCACCTGGAAGTTCAGCAGGTCCGCCCGGATGAGGCGGCCGTCCGGGAAGTCGGACGAGCTCTTGGGAAAAACGGTCAGGCGCTCATCGTTCGCGTAGTCGGCGCCCAGCGTGTAGTTGACCGACAGCCAGTCGGTAGGGGTGTACTCGACCTGGATGTTCCCGAACGTCCGTCCTACCTCGGTGCTGTTCGTGATCTCGTTCGCCACCCAGAAGGGGTTGTCGTACCCACGGCTCTGGGCCACGGTGTTCGGGTCGGGCAGACGGTAGGAGCGGTGCAGGCCGTCGTCGGTCAGATAGGGGAGGTTGTCGAAGTCGGGCGGGGTTCGCAGGGCGGCCAGCTGGATCCCGCTGATGTTGGAGCCCTGCTGGATGAGGTCTCCCGACGCGTCCGAGTACTGGAAGTTGGCTCCGACCCGCAAGTCCTCCCGGAAGAGATGGCTACCGGAGAGGCGCACGGTCGTGCGCTCATAGGAGGAGTTGCCGCGGATCACGCCATCGTGGTCCAGGCGACCCAGGGACAGGTAGTAGTTGGTGGTCTCGCTCCCGCCCGACAGGCTCAGGAAGTTCTCCAGGCGATTGCCCGTCTGGTACACCTCATCGGCGTGGTTGAAGACCGGTGTGCCGGCGGGGATCTCGCCCCCCCAGCTGACCGGGCACTGGCGCTGTGGCAACCCGTAGACGTCCTGGCAGGCGTCGTTGGTCGTACCGCCGAACGGAAGGTCGCTCATCCCCTGCCCGAAGCTTGTCTGGACCGGCACCGTCTCCGTCACCTCGTCGAAGGAGTAGGAGACCTTGTACTGGACCTGGTTCGTGCCCGGGCGGCCCTTCTTGGTGGTGATCAGCACCACCCCGTTGGCGGCCCGGGAGCCGTAGATGGCCGCCGCCGAGGCACCTTTCAGGATCTGGATGTCGGCGATGTCCTGTGGGTTCAGGTCCGCAGCGCGGTTCTGCTCCACCGTACCACCGGCATTCGATTCGATCGTGTTGGACGAGTTGTCGATGGGAACTCCGTCGACGACGATCAGGGGCTGACCGTCTCCGAGAAGCGAATTGACGCCCCGGATGCGGATGTACGAGCCCGCTCCCGGATCGCCGGCCGAGCTGGTGACCTCGACATTGGGCGCCTTACCCGCGAGCGCCTGGACGATGTTTCCCTCCTGGCTCTCCACGATCTCGTCGGCGCTCACCGTGTTGATGGAGACGCCGAGCTTCTGCCGCTCCTGGGTGGTTCCCGCGCCGGTGACGACGATCTCCTCGAGTCGCAGGGGATCCGCGCCCAGCTGGAAGTCCAGGGTCACGGTTCCGGGGGCCAGGGTTGCGCGCTGCGTCGCGGCGGCCCGCCCGATGAGGCTGGCCGTCACCACCACTTCCTGTCCCGTCACGCGCGAGGCGGGGACCAGGATCAGGTAGCGCCCCTGATTGTTGGTCAGGGACCCCAGGTTGAGATCGGCGATCTGTACGCTGGCCGCCGGCAGGGGCTCTCCTTCGGTGGTCGTGACCACGCCGGTGACGGTGGTCGGTTGCTGGGCCGCCGACGCGGCCGGTAGAAGTACGAGGGAAGCAAGGATCGAAAGCGAACAAGTCAGTCGTCTATACATCGTTCCTCCAGCCCGCCGACGTCGGACGGCGGTCTCGGGCGGGCTCCGGGTGGGTGAGGGTCTGCGTCCCTGGGGGCAAACGTCGTTCCCACCTGCGTTGCCCGTACGTCGGAGGTCGGCGATCGCGCCGTTGCCGATGGTTTTGCCGTTCGGGGGTGGTGTGGCGTCGAAGATGGCACCGTGGTGTCGTGTTTCAACGCCGACGGCGCCGCATGACGAGGGGGCGTGTTTCACCGAAGTCGCGCCTGAACGGTTGGCGTTCCGTACCTGGACCCCGGCGGACCGGGGCGCGGCCTCCCGACGACGCGCAGGGGCAGCGCGCCGACGACGCGCAGGGATAGCGCGCCTCCGATCGCGGCCGCATCCCTCCTATCCGAACGACACAGAGGCACGGTACGCGTTGTGCCCACTCCGTCCTGCGCGAGACGCCAGATCCCGCGAGGTACGCCACGAAGGCACGAAGCACGGTACGCGATGTGCCCCATCCGGGTGGTGACGGCTGATCTCTCCTCCACCACGCCGGAGGCACCATGTCGACCCGAGCGTTCTCGAGACCCTGGGCTCCGCTCCCACTACGCGTGATGCTGGGCGCCGGCCTCCTCTATCACGGGGTCCCGAAGCTCTTCTCCGCCGAAGGTCACGTCGCGTTCGTCGGCATGCTCGCGGGTCTGGGCGTTCCCGCTCCCGACCTCAGCGCGTGGGTGATCGGTGCGGTGGAGACCTTCGGGGGCGTCAGCCTGTTGTTGGGAGGGCTGGTAGGGCTGTTCGCGACCCTCAACATCCTGGTGCAGCTGGCGGCGATGTTCCTGGTTCACCTGCCTCACGGCTTCAACTTCTTGAACATCACGGGGATGACGGAGGCCGGCCCCCAGTTCGGTATGCCGGGCTACGAAGTGAACCTTCTCTATGTCGCGGGCCTCCTCACGTTGGTGCTCGGTGGCCCCGGGGCGCTGGCCCTGGACCGGACGCGGTCCCCGGCGGCGGGCGAACCGTCCCCCGCCCGGACCCCGCGTCCCGACCCGGTCGGTGCCCGATGATCGCGTTCCACGAGGGTCCGAGCTTGCCGACCCCGTCCGGCCACCGGGGGTCGGCATGCGGGGACGCCACGGCGACCCACATGCACGGGGGCCGGCGTGGTCCTTGATCCGACGCTCCTGAGCGGGCTGGCCCTGTTCCTTCTCCGCCTGGCGCTGGCCTTGCTCTTCGGGAGCAGCGGCTGGTCCCACCTCAGCAAGCCACGGGAGCGGGCCGAAAGCGTGGGCCTTCCCGTCGCGGCCACCGCGCTGCTGGGGGCCATCGAGCTCGGGGCGGCCGTGTTGCTCGTGCTGGGACTGTGGGTCCGGTGGGCCGCGCTGTTGCTCATCGGCGTGATGCTCGGCGCGATCTACAAGAAGGTCTTCGTCTGGAAGACGGGCTTCTGGGGCGACGAGAGCCAGGGCTGGTTCTACGAGGTCCTGTATCTCATCTGCAATCTCGTGCTGCTGTCCATCGGAGGGGGCGCCTGGGTGCTCTTCGGATGAGGGATGGCTCTGCCACCCGCTGCCCGGCCCCCGACCCGGATCCGCGACAATCCCCGGGGCGACGATCCCCGGAGCGACGATCCCCGGGGCGACGATCCCCGGAGCGACGATCCTCGGGGCGACGATCCCCCGGAGCGACGATCCCGGGGCGACGATCCCTCGGGTCCGCGACCATCCCCGCTCTCCCTGATCGCGCCTTGATCGCGAGGCGCGTGCGCCCACCCCGACCCTGTCGAGTGAACGTTCTTGAACCTGGAGGTGCCGAAGATGACCGTTGACCCTTCCGAGACCGACCGTGGCGACATCAAGCGCCCCACGCCGGAGGTGGAGCATTCGCCCGAGGTGCAGCAGGCGATCGACCGGATACGGTCGGAGGGCTGGACCGCCTCACCCCTCGTCTTCCACGGAGACGAGGTGCGGGGCGACCTGAGCGCCTACGAGGCGGCGCGGTTCCTCGGCATGGAGGACGAGGTGCCCAGGCGCTCGCTGGCCGATGTCTTCCGCGAAGCGGGGGTGGACTTCGAGCAGGTGTCCTCCCGCCTCGGATCGGGAGCCGGCGCGTCGGACCAGCGGGGGATGTTCGAGGACTACCTGCGGGAGCTACCCCGCCACGTGCGGGACAAGTACGGGATCTGACCCAGGGGGCGCCCGGGCTCGTCCGTCGTCGACGCGCCCGGGCTCGTCCATCGTCGACGCGGCCGGACACCTCGGCAGCCCCGGAGGGCATCCCCCACGTCCCACTTGGCGTGTACACCCGATCCCGTATCGGGGCCGGTCGGCCTTCCGTCACCTGCGGAGCCGTAGGGGCTTCAGCGGCTCTTCACGGCATGGCCGTACTTGATGATGGCCACGAACAGGGTGCCACCGACCGTATTGCCGAGGGTCGCCCACAGCAGGAACCCGCCATACTGGCTCCAGGTCAGGGCGGGATCCACGAGGACTCCGGCGACCACCTCCACCGTGCCTACGATGCAATGATGGAGGCCGGCGAGGCCGATGCCCGTCGTGATCATCCAGACGATGACGATGCGGCTCATCGTGTCCTTGGCAGACGCGAGCAGCCACGAGAGAAGCCCCATCAGCCACCCGGCGAGGACTCCACTCGCGAAGGTGACCCCGCCGTCCGGGCGGAGCAGATGCTCCGCGATCATCCCGAACGCACGGGTTTCGGCCACGCCCAGCCGGGAGCCGACCTGCGTGGCGATGATCGCCGCCACGACGCCGCCAGCCAGGTTCGACGCGTAGACGAGCCCCCACAGCCGACCCAGCTGCCCCACCGTAGCCCGCCGGTTGAGCACGGGAAACACGGCGAGCGTGGTGTGTTCGGTGAACAGCTCCGAGCGGCCCAGGATGACGAGGATGAATCCGAAGGAGTACAGGTTGGCCGCAAAGATACGCACGCCGACGTCGGAGAAGTCGGCGCCGAACATGCTGAACGCGATGGCCATGAAGAAGACGCTGAACCCCACGTCCAGCCCGGCCGAGAAGCCGGACAGGATCAGGCCTCCCGTCGGACGCTCCAACTCGTGGACCGCCGTCCAGATCTGTTCCGCCAGGATCTCGCCGTACGTGCTGGGTTGATCGGAGCCGCTGTGCGACTCCTGGAGATCCTCGGCGCTCGGCTCCTGCGACGATGGGGCCGACGGGCTCCGGTCAGCCGTCACGACGGTGGACCACGTCGTCCACGCGTGCACGCACCTCGTCCGCGGCACCGACGAAGTGATGCGAGCGGATCCGCACCCCCTCGTCATCGCGGCTCAGGGAGAAGAGCAGGATCGAGTGGTGTCCCGTGTCGTCGTGCACCTCCAGGTACGCGTAGTCGCGGTCGGGCTCGGCCCCCGCGCTCGTGCTGAAGGCCCGCCCGGAGCGTACCCGCTCCACCAGACCATCCAACCACTCTTGGATCCGCTCCGCCCCGTGGGGTGCGCGCTCGGGGTCCACACCGGCTGCTTCGTTCATGCCCTTCGGTTCCGTCGGCTCCATCGGCGTCTCCCGGGACGTCGGTGTTCGGCCACACGCCCGGACGGGCGCAACCGTTCCCGGATCAGCAGGAAGCGCTCCACGCCGGTCCGCGCGCGCTCGGACGCGCGCACAGGCCGACGAGCCCTCGCGAGCCCTTGCAGGAGGGCGCATCGGGTCCGTGGGGCGCGAGCCTGCCCCCCGCGGCCGGGTCGCGTACGATCGGGTCGAGATTGTTTCGCACGGGATGCCGGTGCACCGTCCGCCACCGGATCGGCATCCGTCGCTCAGCCCAGCGCCAGGTCCATGCACATCATGACGGCGAAGCCCGACAGGGCCCCCGCGGTCGCCGCATCCGGGTGTCCGTGCGCGTGCGATTCGGGGATGAGCTCTTCCACGACCACGTAGATCATCGCGCCCGCGGCGAACGCCAGCGCGTAGGGGAGGACCGGGCGGAAGGTCAGCACGGCTGCGGCGCCCCCCACGGCCGCGATCGGCTCCACGAGGGCGGAGGCCTGCCCGTACAGGAAGGCCCTTCCCCGCCCCATGCCCTCCCCGCGCAAGGGCAGCGCGACGGCCATCCCTTCCGGGAGGTTCTGCAGACCGATCCCCACGGTCAGGGCCACGGCCGCCGCCAGCGTGGTGCCTGCACCGCCGCCCTGGAGGGCGGCCCCACCGAAGGCCACACCCAAGGCGAGCCCTTCGGGGATGTTGTGCAGTGTGATCGCCGCCACCAGCAGCGTGGAGCGTTGCCAGGCGGTTCGCGGTCCCTCTGCGCGCTCCACCGGCAGGCTCGGATGGAGGTGGGGGAGCACGCGGTCCAGGACGGCGAGGAAGCCGCCGCCGAGAAGGAACCCGACGGTGACGGGAAACCATGCGGATCCGCCGGCGGCGCGCGCCTGCTCCACCGCAGGGAGCAGCAACGAGAAGAAGCTGGCCGCGATCATCACGCCCGCGGCGAACCCGAGGAGGACGTCCAGGATCCGCCGCCCCGGATCGCGCGCGAGGACCACGGCCAGGGCGCCCACGGCCGTCACCGCCCAGGTGAACGTGCCGGCCAGGAGCGCCTGCACCACCGGAGAGCGGTCGAGGAACAGCGCCGTCATGCCCGGCCCGCGGCACGCGGTGGCGTCTGCTCGCGCGTCATCGGATGAAGCGGTCCCAGGTGCCGTAGCGGTCGAGGACCGGACCGCGCGGCAGCGCAGCGCCCGCTGCGGTGACTGCGATCAGCGTACCGACGAGCGCGAAGCCCAGTGGAGCGTCCACCACCCACGCGGCCACGGCCACGCTCCCACCCAGCAGGACGGCGAGCATGCGGGCGCTGCGCAGCACCTCCGCCATGGCGATGACGGCCACGACCAGCAGGAGCGCGCCTCCGAGGTGGAACACATCCGCCGCCGTGCCTCCGACGCCTTGGAGTCCAGGGAGCACCATCAACGCCAGGCCCCCGAGCGCGGTGAGCAGGAGCGGCACCGGTGCGCTGAACCCCCGCACCGAGGCGCGCAGGACCACCCCGGGCCTCTCCGGTAGCTCGACCAGCTCGATGCCACCCTCGTCTTCCTCCGCGGCGGAAGGGTCGCCGCCCTTCCAGAACACGGACCAGGTGCCTTCGCCGCGGTCCCGGGCCCGCGTCACGTGTTGGAGCATGGCAACCACCTCGTCCACCTCCAGGGGGATCATGGGAAGCATGATGGCCGCCGCCGCCAGGCAGAGCGTGCACCAGGCCCCGACCACGAGCGGCTGGGAGATCACCAGAACGATGTGCACCAGGCCGAGCGGGATCACGAGCACACCGAACAGAGCGACCATCCAGGGCATCGTACGCCAGCGGCTCACTCCACCCATGAAGCCCATCAGGAACTCGAACGTGTAGGCCAGCGTGCCCAGGCCGGCGTCGGAGATGGGCAGGGAGTGCGACATGGCCGAGTCCAACACGCGGCGGCTGCCTTCACCGAAGAACGGATCCCAGATGCCGGGAGCGTAGCCCAGCTGGTACATGGCCAAGGCCCGCGAGGCCAGGTACCCGAGGAACCCCGTGGCGATCATGATCCAGCGCTGCGGCCACGACGACGGATTGTACGTCCAACCGGGAGGCCGGGCCCCGCCCATGCGCATGAACAACGTCATGTTGGGCATGCGCGGGATGAGGATGGTCAAGGCGATGACCCACATCCCCACGAGGGTGTCGTTCAGGTAGGCTGCGGAGGTCGGAGCCCAGAACAGGAGCGGCGCTGCGTTCAGCCATGCGCCCACACCGCAGGCGAGCCACCCGCTGATGGGCCGATCCGGGCGAAGGCGACGCCATCCCAACCCCACGAGTAGCACCCCCGACAGGACGTCGCTCCAGGTCATCAGGCTGGCGCGCAGGGCGGTGTGCGTCCCATCCGAGAACCACACGCCACGACCGCCGCTCGGCTCGACCCACAACGCCGGATTCAGGTGACCGAACGTCACCGGGGCGAGCATCATCCAGATCCCCAGCAGGATCAGTGTCCACGGGATCCACAGCGTGGCCCGGTGCTGCTCGCGCAGATGCTCGTACCGGGATGCGGAGTACGGCGGCGTGGGGTTCATGTCAGCCATGGAGGCGGACGGGACTCTGGCGCATGGAGCATCCTCCGGACGGGGATCGAGCCGCGGAAGCGGGAAACCCGGGATGCCGGACGCTGCGCGCAAGAAGCACTCCGCGCCCGGCCAACCCCGGTGCGCCGCCGCGCTCGCCATCCTGCTTCGCGATTGTTTCGGCCACCGGCCTCGTGCACGATCCGGAGTCGTGTGCGGGTCGGTTCCGGGGGTCCAGAGCGGGAGGGAGAGAGCCACAGGGCTACGCATGTCCGGCACGGGCCCTGCCGCCATCGACCGCAGCACGGTGCCACCCTTCTGCCTGTCGCCGGTCCCCCGAAGGAGCCTCGAATGGGGTCTGACACCTCGACCGCTGTTGTACGGTGTTCCCTTCTGCACCTGGGAGCCGCGCTGCTCGTGTTCAGTGGAGTGGCCGCATGTGGCGGTGACGACGACCCGGTGGGCCCGGGTCGAGACGTCCATGCGTTCTCCTTCGAGAGCGGCTTGGGGAACTGGGAGCCCGACGCCACCGATCTGGACGATCCGCCGATCTCCTGGGAGATCGACACCACCACGCGGTTCGCGGACGACGGCGATCGCGCCGTGCGACTTCGACTCGAGAATCTGAACGACGCCGGAAAGATCTGGATCGAACGGCGCTTCGACGTAGAGCCCGAAACAGAGTACGACATCGACCTCACCTTCGCCTTCGGCACCGGAGACGGCGGGAGCATCAACCTCTGGACCGTGATCGCCGGCGCACACGGGCACGATCCGGAGACACGCACCGACCTGACCTTCCAGGGCGACACCGGTCACGAGCAAGGTCTCGGGAGCGGCATCGTCTGGGTGGACAGATCCTACGGCCTGACCGCACGCTCCGACGCGGACGGTTCGCTGTGGGTGAGCATCGGCGTGTGGGGCACGTATGAGGTGACGCGCATCTACTACGTCGATGACGTGCAGATCCGGCTGGAGCCCCGGAGCTGAGCGGGTCCAGCGTGGACGCGGTGGTGGTGGGCTCCGGCCCGAACGGTCTGTGCGCCGCCATCGAGCTGGCGCGTCACGGGATCGCCGTCCGCGTCTTCGAGGCCCAGCCCGATCCCGGTGGGGGCGTGCGCTCCTACGCCGGCACAGAACCCGGCTTCGTGCACGACCTCTGCTCGGCCGTGCATCCCCTGGCCGTCGCCTCTCCCTTCCTGGACAGCCTGGATCTCGAGGGCGCGGGCCTGGAATGGGTCCACCCCCGCGTCCCTCTTGCCCATGTGCTCGAAGGCGAGGAGCCGGTGCTCCTCCATGTCTCCCCCGACGAGACGGCCGACAACCTGGACGGGCAGGACCGGGCCGCCTGGACCGGCTGGACGGCCGCTCTACTGCGCGACTGGGACGCGCTGCTCGACGACATCCTGCGACCCCTGCGCATCCCTCGACATCCGGTGGTCACGGGACGCTTCGCGCTCTCCGCGCTCCGGTCCGCGCGCGGGCTCGCGGAGCGCCGCTTCGGGGGCCGCCGCGCGCGGGCGTTGCTGGCCGGCGTGAGCGCCCACTCGGTGCGGCCCTTGAGCGCGCCAGGGAGTGCGGCGCAAGGGGTCGTGCTGACCCTGGCAGGGCACGCGGTGGGGTGGCCGTTCCCGCGCGGAGGCGCGGGGGCGCTCACGCGGGCGCTGGTGCGGATCCTCGAGCGTTTCGGGGGCGCGGTGGAGACCTCGCACCGCGTCGATTCCCTCGACGAGCTGCCGCCCGCCCGGGCCACGCTCCTCGACCTGACGCCGTGGCAGGTGCTGCGCGTCGCGGGGGACCGGCTCCCTGCGCGCTACGCCCACGCGCTGCGCCGATACCGCTACGGTCCCGGCGTCTTCAAGGTGGACTGGGCCCTGTCGGAGCCGATCCCGTGGCGTCATGCAGCAGCGAGCGGGGCCGGAACCGTGCACGTCGGCGGAACGCTCGACGACGTGGACGCAGCCGTCACGGCGCCGCACCACCAGCGGCTGCCGGATGCGCCGTTCCTGATCCTCGCGCAGCCCAGCCTGTTCGACGACACACGGGCACCGGGCTCGATGCACACGGCCTGGGGCTACTGTCACGTGCCCCACGGTTCGCACGCAGACCGCGTGGCGGAGATGGAGGCGCAGGTCGAGCGGTACGCGCCGGGCTTCACCGACGTCGTGCGCGCCCGTGCGGTGCGCAGCCCTGAGACGCTGCAGCGCGACAACGCCAACCTCGTGGGAGGCGACATCGGCGGAGGCGCCCAGACGCTCCGCCAGACGGTCTTCCGACCGGCCGTGCGGTGGGATCCCTATCGCACGCCGGTGCCCGGGCTGTTCCTGTGCTCGTCCTCCACGCCGCCCGGAGGCGGTGTCCACGGCCTGTGCGGCGCGCGCGCGGCCGACCGGGCGCTGGAGCAGACGTTCGGCATCCGTCCGACCCCCTGGTCGGCGGGCTCCCATTCCCTTCGCGCCCCTGGAGGTGTTGCATGTCACGCTCGCTGAGCTGGAGGATCGCCGCCGGCCTCTCCATCATGGCCGCTGGCGCGCTCACCCGGCTGATCCTGCGCAAAGGGTGGAAGGCGGCCCTGCACGCCGATCCCCCCGTCGATCCGGACGCGAAGGACGTGCGCTGGCAGGAGGCGCTGGGGTGGGGGCTGCTCAGCGCGGCCGGGGCCAGCGTGGCCCGGCTGCTCGCGCAACGAGGCGCACGCCGTGGATGGCGCGCCCTGACCGGGGGCGATCCTCCGGACTGACCCGTTCCCGTCCGCAGCGGGGTCCGGCCTGCTCCAGCGCCCTCTTCACTCCGGCGGGGTGGCGCCGTCCCGGCCGTACCACGCAGCCAGCGCGGCGCGGTCGGCGGGCGTGAGCGGCTTCGCCACCTCGCGCATGATCGCCGACCAGATGGAGCCACCGCGCACACCGCGCGCGAACAGCTCCAGCTGCCGCTCCAGGTAGTCGGCCGGCTGTCCACTCAGCCGGGGGTAGACCCCGGGGGTGGGTGCGTCGCTGCCGTGACAGGCGTCGCACGCCGCGATCCGGCGCGCGGCATCTCCCTGCTCCGCGAGAGCCCGCCCGAGGACGCGCAGTGTATCCGCCGGCCCCAGAGTGGGCTCGCTGGGACGCGCACGGCTCGCATACCACGCCACGGCCGCCGCGCGCTCGCTCGCCTCGATGGCGACCGCGATAGGCTGCATGATCCCGCTCGCACGGGCGCCGCTGGTATACGCGGCGAGGCTGTGTTGCAGATACGCCGCCCGTTGCCCCGCCAGGTGGGGGAAGGCGTCTCCCGCTCGTCCCGTGCCGTCCAGACCGTGGCAGCGCGCGCAGATCTCCCGTACGATCCCGGGAGCGGCCTCCTCCGTCCCCGCGTCGCCCGCCGCGGGCTCCACGGCGTCCCGGGGCGGACCCCACACCAACCCGGCGTACCCGGCCTCGTCGAGGTCCGGGAGCCGGCGCAGGAACGCCACCACGTCCCAGACCTCATCATCGCGCTCGCGAGCGACCCAGGCCGGCATGCCGGTGAACTTGATGCCGTGCTTGACCACGAAGAACAGCTCACGATCGCTCCGCTCGTCGATGCGGTGCACCGCGAGGAGAGGCGGCGTGGGCGTCATCTCCTCGGTGATGCGGCTCGGCTCGATCCCGGGAGCCCCATGACACGGGCGACAACCGCCTTGGTAGTGGCCAGCGCCGCGCAACACCCGCGCCGGATCGTCCAGGGGCGGCGGAGCCTCCACGGCGAGGGACTGCGTGGCGACCGCCCGCCCCTTGGCGAGCTGGAGCAGCCACCGGGTCGGGGGCCAGTGCCCTACGCTGGCGCGGATGGGGATCGCGCCTGCGAGCACAGCCAGCGCGCCCACGCCGACCACGCCGACCAGGGCCCACAGCACGCAGCGGCGGGTCACCCTCACGATGCCTCCTCCATCGGGTGGCGCACGCGTCGGCCGCCGAGCAATGCCGCGGTGAGCGCCACGCCGGCGACCAGGTAGACCACACCACCCACCCCCAGCATCAAGGCCCCGCCCACCTGCTGGTCGCGAAGCGCAGCGCGCGCGGCGCCCGCATGGTAGAGGGGTCGCGGCGCGAGGCCGAGCAGCGCCCCGAGAAGCGTCATGTGCATGGACGTCAGGAGCAGCGCCACGGTTCCCACGGCGGCGCGCCCCGCACGCTCCGCGGCGTCCCCGCCCAGCGCCGACATCCAGACGGCCAGACCGGCCAGCAGGAAGGACCCCTGTTCCAGCAGCAGTGCCATTCCGCCCGCCCGCGCGGCGTGGTGCAACACCGGCAGGTGCCATCCCCAGACGACCATGAACTCCACCGCCGTGAGCGGCAGGGCCGGCAGCCGCGCAGGGTGACCGCGGACGGGGTCCAGCCCGGAGCCGGCGAGCGCGAAGGCCAGCAGAGGAGCCACGACGGCCACCACCCCCATGTGCACGACCATGTGGGCCGAGAACGGCCCCGGGGCCAGCCGCGGAAGCACACCCGACCACAGCAGGGCCAGCAGTCCCAGCGCGAGCGTCCCCGTCAGGAGGCGGCCCCTCATCGGCAGGTCTCCACGAAGAGCGCGACCATCCCCACGAACAGGGTGGCCACGCCGCTCAGGGACGCAAGCAGCACGGCCGCGAAGCCGAGGAAGCGGGTGCGATCGCCGGGCGTATCGTGGTGATGCGGCAGCGGCGCTTCCTCCAGGCGATGGCGGCGCGCGCCGTAGAGCCCGACGGCGGTGATCCCGGTCAACGCGACGATCGTGGCCACGGCCACGATCCAGCGCACGGTGCCGAGCGAGTGGGCGGGGTCGGCCGCGCGCGCGCAGGCCAGGGCCCCGCTCAGGTAGCACACGAAGAAGTGTACGACCCAGATGAAAGGCCCGAGGACCAGCAGCCACAGCGTCTGGTCGCGCTCCGCGGTGCTCGGGAGGGGATCGCTCATCGTCCCGCCTACGCCAGCCAGGGGGCACCGGCCAGCACGCCGACGGTGACCACGACGGTCAGCGCCAGGAAATGCCAGTAGAGCGTGGTGTTGACGATGTCGATGTCGTACCGCGGCGTGAGGCGCGCGGCCGCCCGGCGCGCCAGGCAATACGCCTGCACGAGCCCGCCCAGCGCGACGTGCAGCACCGTCCACACCGTGATCACCCACACGATGGCGGCGTATGCGTGCGCAGTAGGGTCGAGGCCCGAGCGCAGCAGCGTCAGCACCAGCGCGCTGCCTCCCAGGAGCGTGCAGGCCAATCCACCGCTGAGAACCTGATAGAACGCCGTCCCGCGGGGGCGCCCGTTCAGACGACGCGCAAAGAGCGTGAGGAGCCACGACGCGAGCAGCGCCCCCCCACCGATCAGCAGCCCGGTCGTCAGGGGCGCCGACGCCGCCCGCCGCAGGAAGTCGGGATGGACGGTCCAGTAGAAGAAGTAGCCGAAGATGAGGGATCCGAACGCGGTGATGTCCCCGAGCATCGTGATGAGCACCCCCCACCACCCGACAGACTCCGGTCCCGACACGTACGTCGGGAGCACCACGCCCAGCCCCACGTCCTTGTCGTCCTTCTCGGGGATCTGCGCCGTCCCGGTCCAGACCCAGGCCAGCAGCAGCACCACCGCGGCCCCGGCGCTCGCTGCTGCGGCCCACCACCAGTGGAATGTGGCGAAGATGAAGCCGCCCCCGGTGGCGAACGCCGACAGCATGGGCAGGAAGGAGGGGCCGGAGACCCGCAGGCATTGTTGGGGGATCGCGTCGATCGGGCTCGTGACCAGCGCCTCCCGCTTCAGCTCCTGTGCGTCGGGCAGGTAGAAGCGGCCTTCGTCCACGTGGCGCATGAGGTCCGGCTGATCCCACAGCGGATAGCGGGAGTCGATCTCCGGGAGCGAACGCGTGCCCCACGGCTGCCCGGGCATCTCGGTCAGCCATTCCAGCGTGCCCGCGCCCCACGGATTCCGCTCCGAGGTCTTTCCCTTGCGCAGCGTCCAGACGATGTCCCACAGCAGCGGCAGGAAGCCGGCCGCCAGGACGAATGCGCCCACGCTGGAGATGAGGTTCAGCGTATCCAGGCCCAGATCGGCAGGATAGGTGAAGACGCGGCGCGGCATACCGCGCAGCCCGCTGAGATGCATGGGCAGGAAGGTGATGTTGAACCCGATGAACATCACCCAGAACGACAGGCGCCCCGGCCGGTCCCGTAGGCGCTTGCCGGTGAGCAGCGGGAAGAAGTAGTGGATGCCCGCCACGATGGGGAAGATGGTCCCGCCGATCATGACATAGTGCAGGTGGCTGACGACGAAGTAGGTGTCGTGCGCCTGCAGGTCGAAGGGCACCAGCGCCACCATCACGCCCGTGAGTCCCCCCAGCACGAACGTGACCAGCCCACCGAAGGCGAACAGCATGGGGACCGCGCGCGACACACGGCCGACCAGCAGGGTGGCCAGGAAGCAGAAGATCTGGATGCCCGTGGGGATCGCCACCGCCTCGGACGCCGCGGAGAAGAACCCGAGCGAGATGCCCGGCAGGCCGGTCGTGAACATGTGATGGACCCACAGGCCGAAGCTCAGGAAGCCCGTGCCCACGGCGGCCAACACGATCCAGGAGTACCCGACCATCGGCGTGCGGGCGAAGGTCGGCACGATCATCGCGACGATTGCGATCGACGGCAGGAAGACGATGTAGACCTCCGGATGACCGAAGATCCAGAAGAGATGCTGCCAGAGCAGCGGATCGCCCCCACGGGCAGGATCGAAGAACGGCCAGTCGAGCAGCCGTTCCAGCTCCAGCAGGATGTCACCGGCGATGAGCGGCGGGAACGCGAAGAGGATCATCACCGCCACGACCAGGATGTACCAGGCGTACAGCGGGATGAGGTTGATCCGCATGCCGGGGGCCCGGCACTTCAGGACGCCCACGATGAGCTCGACCGCCGCGGCCAGCGACGAGATCTCGATGAAGCTCAGGCCCAGCAGCCAGATGTCGGCCCCGATGCCGGGCTGCGCGTCGGTGCTCATCGGCGGGTACATGAACCACCCGCCTTTGGGTGCGGCCCCGAAGAAGATCGACCCGCACACGAAGATGCCGCCGAGCAGGAAGCACCAGAACCCGTAGGCCGACAGCCGGGGAAACGGCAGCTCACGCGCCGCCAGCATCTCCGGCAGCACGAAGATGGAGAAGGCCTCGAAGATCGGCACCGCGAACAGGAACATCATCACGGTGCCGTGCAAGGTGAACAGCTGGTTGTACAGGTCGGCCGAGACGAAATCGTTGTTCGGGACGGCCAACTGGATGCGCATGACGAGCGCGAGCATGCCGCCGAAGAGGAAGAAGCAGCACGCGGCGGCGGTGTACCACCGCCCGACCTCGCTGTTGTTCACGGCGGACCAGTAGCGCCATCCGCTCGGGCCCTTCCAGACCTTCAGGAGGCGCTCCACCTGGGCCTGCTGCAGCTCCGGGTCGAGAGGTCCTTCCAGCGGTCCCGGGTCGCCGGGGGCGGTGCGCGGCGGCTCCGGTGTCATTGCAGGCGCTCCAGCCATGCCGCCAGCGCGCCGAGCTCCGTCGGGGTGAGCATCGAGAAGGCGGGCATGTGCACATCGGGTTTCAGGGTGCTGCTGGAGGCGATCCACGTGTGGAAGGCCGCCGAGTCGTTGGGAAGCATCCCCGCCGCCAGCGACACCCGGCTCCCCACGTGGGTGAGGTCCGGCCCGACGGTCCCCATCTCGCTGACCCCACGGACGGTGTGGCACGCGCCACAGCCGTAGCCGCGGAAGATCCGCGCGCCACCGGTGGTGTCCGTCGGCTCCGCTCCGGCGGCCGGACGGCGCTCGCGGGCCAACCACGCCGAGAACTCGTCCGGTTCCATCACGACCGCCCGGAAACCCATCAGGGCGTGGGAGGTCCCGCAGAACTCGGCGCACGCTCCCCGGAAGATGCCGGTGCGCGTCGGCTCCAACGCGATGCGGTTGGTGCGGCCGGGGATCATGTCGATCTTCCCAGCGAGCGCCGGCACCCAGAAGGAGTGGATGACGTCCGCGCTGGTGAGCGTGAGCGTCGTGCGGCGTCCGACCGGCAGTCGGACCTCGTTGGCCGACTCCACCGCCTCCTGACCGGGCTCCAGATAGCGGACCCGCCACCACCACTCCTCGCCGACCACCTCGATCCGGAGACCGTCGGACTCTCCCGGAAGCAGCAGTCGCGGCAGGATGGACAGGCCGTATGCGAGCAGCGCGGCCAGCACGACGGTGGGAAACACGACGCCTCCGACCAGGATGAGGCGCACGCCGTGCGTGCGGTCGTGCTCCGCCGGGCGGATCCAGATCGCGTAGACTGCGATGCCCACCACCGTGCACCACACGAACGCCGCGCCACCCGCCATCCACCACCAGAGCATCGCGATCTGCTCGGCGTCGGTTCCGGCGGGGGAGAGCGTGGATTGGGGTCCGGCGCAGGCGGCGGCCAGGAACGCGGCCCCCACCGGCCCCACCCACGCGCGTCGGCGGCGGGGAACGGTCGCACCGGAGCGGGGCTCCGGGCGGAGCAGGGGCACGGAAGCCGATCCGGGTCCCATCCGCCTCCTCGGGACGTGGGGGTGCGAGCCGTGCCCGGAGACGCGGGCCGGGAACTCTCCTCCGAGAGGGCAGGAGCCGTACCTGCCCCGGGCGACGGCAACGGGGTGCCGGGACCCACGGATCCGCGCGCGTTCCGTTCAACGGCCGTCGAGGCGAAACACGGACCGTGCCCCGCATCCGCCTGTTCGGGTGGACCGCGTCCGGCCTCCCGGTCTGGCCCGCGCGTTGCCCCGGATGCAAGGGCGTCGGGCCGAATCCACGCCCGCGTGAGACCACGATGCCGAAGCCGGGAGGACCCATGGAACGCCTCAAGACGATGTTCGACCATCATCCGCACCCCGCCAGCGAGGCCGGGGACGAAGCGATGGCCGCCATCCACGGCGCCACCGAGTGCGCCCTGGTCTGTATCGCATGCGCGGACGCGTGCCTGGCGGAGCCCGACCCGGCGCCCCTCCGGGAGTGCATCCGACTGAATCAGGAGTGCGCGGACGCTGCGCAGATGACGGCACGCCTCCTCTGCCGGGCCGGTCGCCAGGACAAGTCCGCGCTCGAGCGGGCGCTGCGTGCGTGCGCGGAGATCGCTCGGGCCTGCGCCCGTGAGTGCGATGCACACGCGGGCGCAATGGAACACTGTCGCGTCTGCAGCGAGGCCTGCCGCGAGGCGGCCTTCGCCTGTGAGACCATGATCCCGGCGCTGGTCGCCTGAGACTCCTCATGGGGCGGGACCGGCAGGGGACTTGCACCCCCTTCCAACCAACCTGGAACCGCACGTTGAGGAGGACATCGATGGAGATCAAACGCACACGCAGCATGTGGACCCTGGCACTGGCGCTGGTGGTCGGCGCCTGCGCGACCGGCGATCCCGAGCCCGGGTACGAAGGGGACATGACGCCCGCCGAGCAGGTGACCGTCGCCGTGGAGAACCGGAATACGCTGGACTTCAACGTGGAGGCGATCGCGGGTGGGGCCGACTACCGCCTGGGTACCGTGACCACGGGTCAGACGCAGGTCTACGAGCTCCCGTCCCACGTCACGCTGAACGACCTGCGCCTTCGTGCCGACCCCATCGGGAGCGCCAACGAGTTCGTCACGCGCCAGATTCCGGTCACCGCCGGCGACCAGATCATGCTCACCATCGAGCCGCTCGTCGCGCAGTCCCACTACGAGATCCGTTGATCGACACGCCCCGCTCGGCGTACTCTGAAGATCCGCGCGCCATCCCGGCCACCCGCCGGGGTGGCCCGCGTGCGTGTTCTCCCGTTCCCGAGGAGCGCCCGTGCTCACACGCGACCAGTTGATCGATCTCTACCGGACCCATCAGCAGAACCGGGTCCTGAGTGTGTATGTCAACGCCGACCAACACGATCCGGCCCAGCGCGACGCCTGGAGGATCCGCTTGAAGGGCGGGATGGCCCAGGCACAGGATGCGTTGGACGGCGCGCCCCACGATGAGCCCAAGGCCTTCGACGCCGCGCAGCAGCGCATCCGGGCCGCGTTGGACGCGGACACCGCGTCGTCCTTCCTCCCCGGCCGGGGCTGGGTGGGCTTCGCGACGGCCGATGCGTTGATCCACACGGACCGGATCGACGTGCCCATGCCGGACCTCGTGCGTTGGGAGCGCGGGCTTCGCATCGCCCCCTACGTGCGGGCGCTGAAGCAGACCCGCCCGGTGTTGCTGGTGGTGCTCGACCGCCGCAAGGCCGCTGTGTACCGCTACCAGGAGGGCGAGCTCACCGACGTGGACCAGTTGCACGCCGACACCTTCGTCGGGGACCTCACCGACATCGGAACGGCCAAGCGTGCCACCAACCGCAGTGGGATCCGGGGCAAGACGGGCACCGACGCGGCCCAGAGCGTCCTGGACACCGGGGCGCGCCGGCTCGTGCAGCGGCTGATCGACGAGCTCGAGATCCACGATGGCCAGACATCGCTCGTGGTCGGCGGCACACGGGAGCAGATGAGCGCGCTGCGTGGGGCGCTGCCGGCCGACCTGCAGGATCGTCTGGCGGAAGACCCTTCGCTCAACTTCGACATGGGGCGCGCCGAGCTCGCCCAGCGCGTGGAGTCCGCGGCCTCGGAGCTCTCGTCCCAACGACTCGGAGCCTTGCTGGACGACATCGCGGAGAAGGCCGGAGCCCAGGGGGACGGGTGCCTGGGACGGGAGGCGACCGAGAAGGCGCTGCGCGAGCGGCGTGTACGCACCCTGGCGGTGTCCGTGGGACTCCAGGAGCGCGATCCCGACCTGGCCGACCGCTTGATCGGCACCGCGTTCGGGGCGAACGGCGCCGACGCGCACCTGCTGCCGCGCGCCGTCGGTGAGCGGCTGGACCGGATCGGCGACGGAGTGGGCGCCTTGCTCCACTACCACGTGGAGGCGGGGAGCGGCTGAGCCGCCGCCCCTCCCGCAGTCGCGCGCGCCGATGCACCGGGATCCGCCCTCCGCCCAGCCCGACGCACGCGAGCGCCCGGCCCGGAATCGCACCGAAGGCCGGCTGCGGCTGCGCGCGGGGCGGTCCGGCTTCGCGCGGCGTGTGGGGGTGCCCACGATCCGCCGCCTGCGCATCGACGAGACCGCGGGGTGGCCGGTCATCCTCGCGGGCATCGCTGCGCTGCTGTGGGCCAATTCGCCCTGGGGATCGAGCTACGAGGCGTTGTGGTCCCGGACCGTGGCGCTGGACCTCGGGGCCTGGAGCGCGGAGGCGTCGCTCCGCGATCTCGTGGACCTGCTGCTCCTGCCCCTCTTCTTCTTCACCATCGCGGTGGAGATCCGCGCGGAACTCACGCACGGACACCTGTCCGAGCTGCGGCGGGCGGCGCTCCCGGTCGCGGCGGCAATCGGCGGCATGGCCGTGCCGATCGCCGTCTACCTCGCGTGGACCCGCGGCACACCGGCCCAGTCGGGCTTCGGCGTTCCGGTGGCCACGGACATCGCGTTCGCGCTCGCGTTCCTCCTGGTGCTCGGCGACCGCATCCCGGCATCCCTCAAGGCGTTCCTCCTCGCGTTCGCGGCCGTGGACGACGTGGGCGGGATCCTGGTCATCGCCCTCTTCTACGGGCACGGGATCGCCTGGGGCTGGCTCGCGGCCGCCGGGGCCGTGACGGCCACGCTGCTCCTGCTGGGACGCACCGACGCGCGCGCGCCGTGGCTCTATGGCGGGCTCGCGCTGTTGCTCTGGGCATCGACCGCGCTCTCCGGGGTCCACGTGACCATCGCGGGTGTGGTGCTGGGGCTGGTGCTCCCGGCCCGTCCGCTCTTCGACCGCGAGGAGGCGGCGAGACGGGTCCGGGCGTTGGCCGAGCGGCTGGACCGCGGCCCCACCTCGCGTGACGCCCTGCTGGGCGCGATGGAGGAGCTGGTGGCCCGCACGGAGGCGCCCGCCGAGCGGGCGGCGCGGGGCCTCAGGCCGTGGGTCAGCTACGTCGTGCTGCCCGTGTTCGGTCTGGCCATGGCGGGAACGGCGCTGGACCCGGCCGCGCTGCGCGACGCCGTGTCCAGCACGGCGGCCCAGGCCATCGCGGTGGCGCTCGTGCTGGGGAAGCCCGTGGGGGTCCTGGCGGCCACCGGGCTCGCCGTGGCGCTCGGGTGGGCCCGCCTTCCGGCGGGCGTCGGCTGGAGGCACATCGCGGGCGTGGCGACCCTCTCCGGCATCGGCTTCACGGTGTCGCTGTTCATCGCCAAGCTGGCCTTCGGGCCCGAGGCGCTTGCGTCCGTGCGGGTGGCGATCCTGGGATCGTCCCTCCTGGCGGGACTGGGTGGGCTGGGGATCCTGGCGCTGGCGAGCCGTCGCCGGTGAGGGCCGACCCTGGACCACATCTTGCGGTCGATCGCGGACCCGGAGCGCCTGCAGCGGGTACCGTTCGAGTGCTGACCCACCGCAGGCCACTCCGGGACCCGAGTCACAACTCGGTATCCGGTATGGGGTTCGGTGCGGACGAGCGACCGGGGTTCCGGACCGCCGCGCGCGGCTCCGAACGGCGCGCTCCGCCCGTTGACCAATGCAGCCCGAACGCCCACCTTGGGCGCGGCCGAGCCCTGTTGAGAATCCACTCCCAATCCCGATCCTGGTAGATGGCCGAACCCAAATCCTCGGGCCCCGCACCCAAGGCCCTGACGCCGGCCCAGTGGAACGCCCTCATCGCGTCCTACAAGGGCGCCGACGACCGTCGCAGCGTCCGCCAGCTCGTCATCTCCGCCCTCGGCTTCTTCGGCATGTGGGCGCTCATGTACGCCAGCCTGCAGGTCCACTACGCACTGACGCTGCTCCTGGCGTTCCCGACGGCCGGCTTCCTCATGCGCCTGTTCATGATCCAGCACGACTGCGGTCATGGCTCCTTCTTCACGTCGCGCCGGGCCCGGGACATCGTCGGGTTCTGCATCGGCGTGCTGACGCTCGTGCCCTATCAGTATTGGCGGCGCACGCACGCCATCCATCACGCCCACTCCGGCGACCTGGACTTCAGGGGCTTCGGCGACGTCACGACCAAGACCGTGTCGGAGTATCTGTCGATGACGCCAGGGCAGCGCTGGTACTACCGCTTCTACCGCAACCCGCTCGTGATGCTCGGGATCGGCCCCACCGTCCTGTTCGTCATCAAGCATCGCTACCCCTGGGACATCCCGCGCGACTGGACGCAGGCGTGGCGCAGCGTCTGGTGGACCAACGCCGCCCTGGCCGCGGTCATCGTGGGGATGTCGCTCCTCGTCGGCTGGCAGGCGTTCCTGCTGGTGCAGGTGCCCATCACGATGTTCGCGGGCACCATGGGCGTGTACCTCTTCTACGTGCAGCACCAGTTCGAGGACACGTACTGGCATCGGCACGATGATTGGAACTACTACGACGCCACCATCCACGGGAGCAGCCACCTCGTGTTGCCCAAGCCGCTCCAGTGGATCACGGCCAACATCGGCCTGCACCACGTGCACCACCTGAGCGCGCTGATCCCGAACTACAAGCTGGAGGACGCGCACGAAGGTGTGCCCCAGCTCCAACAGGCGACCCAGATCCGGCTGCGCGACTCGTGGCGGTTGTTGCGCCTGACGCTGTGGGACGAGGAGCAGCAGCGTCTCATCGGCTTCCGCGACCTCAAGCATCGACGGACGGAGACGCCGGAGGCGATGGCCGCCTAGGCGGACGCCCACAGGCGTTCCTCCCCGAATCTCCCGCGCCTCCCGCGGGTAGAGGATCGGCCCGGCGCACCGTGCGTCGGGCCGATCGTGCGTCCGGGAGCCCATGCCCACCACCGATGCGTCCCCCGCCCCGGCCTCCTCTCCGGCCGTCGTGTGCCGTGGCGTCACGAAGCGCTTCGCTTCGCTCACGGCCGTCGACGACCTGGATCTGGAGCTGCCCCGGGGGGAATGCTTCGGCCTCCTCGGCCCCAATGGAGCCGGCAAGACCACCACGGTCGAGATGCTCCAGGGCCTGCTCCGGCCCGACGCGGGCCAGGTGCGGATCCTGGGGCTCGACTGGCGCCACGACGAACCCGAGCTCCGGCAACGTCTGGGAACGCAGTTGCAGGAGACCCGGCTCCCCGAGAAGCTCAGCGTCCGGGAGATCCTCACGCTGTTCCGATCGTTCCATCCGGTGGGCCTTCCCGTAGACGACGTGCTGGACCTGGTGCAGCTGGGGGAGAAGTCCAACGCGTGGGTGCGGACCCTCTCGGGTGGACAGCATCAGCGTCTCGCGATCGCCTGCGCCCTCGTCGGCAATCCCGACCTGCTGTTCCTGGACGAGCCGACCACCGGCCTGGACCCCCAGTCACGGCGACAGCTCTGGGAGGTGATCGGAGACCTGCATCGTCGCGGCACGACGATCCTGCTCACCACGCACTACATGGAGGAGGCGGAGCGGCTCTGCGACCGGGTGGGCATCATGGATCGCGGCCGCCTGATCGCGCTGGGATCCCCGCGCGAGCTCATCCGCTCGCTGGAGGCGGAGCACGTGGTCGAGTTCGCGCTCGGTGCCGACACCTCTCCGGACGCCGTGGTGTGGGAGGGATTGACCCACACGCGCGCGATCCAGCGCGTCGGAGACCGCTACCGCCTCACCGCCGAACAGGTGCACCAGGCGGTTCCCGAGCTCATGCGGGTGCTGGAGCGCGAGGGGCTGGCCCTGAGCGAGCTGACCACCCACCACGCCACCCTCGAGGACGTGTTCCTCGACCTGACGGGCCGGAGCCTGCGCGATGGCTGAGCGGCCGCTGGTCCAGCTGACGCTCTGGCGCTTCCGCGAGTTCATCCGCGAACCCGAAGCCGTCTTCTGGGTGTTCGTCTTCCCTCTCCTGCTGGCGATCGCGCTGGGCATCGCGTTCCGCAATCGCGCGCCCGAGCCGGTCCCGGTGGCGGTCGTCGCAGGACCCGACGCCGAGCGCGTACAGGCGGATCTCGACGCCGATCCCGATCTGGTCGTATCGCTCCAGTCGGACGCCGAGGCCGAGCAGGCCCTGCGCACCGGTCGGGTCGCGGTGCTGGTGCGCACGACTCCCGGGCTCACGCTGCAGTTCGACTCGACGCGGGAGGAGAGCCGCCTCGCCCGCGTGCTCACCGAGCGCGCGCTGCAACGGGCCGCGGGACAGGCGCCCGCGATCGACGTGGCGACCATCGGGAGCGCCGAGCGTGGAGGCCGCTACATCGACTTCGTCCTGCCGGGCCTCCTGGGCATGAACATCATGGGCACCAGCATGTGGGGCGTCGGATTCGGCATCGCGCAGCTGCGCCAGAAGAAGCTGCTCAAGCGCCTGCTGGCCTCGCCGATGCGTCGGAGCGACTTCCTGCTGGCGCAGATCCTGTTCCGCCTGATGTTCCTGGCGCTCGAGGTCGGCGTCCTGATCGGGTTCGGCGTCCTGCTCTTCGGTGTGCCGGTGCGCGGCGGCTTCGGACTCGTGGTGCTGGTGTCCGTCGCGGGTGCCCTGGCCTTCTCGGCGCTCGGCCTGCTGACGGCCAGCCGCGCCCGAACCATCGAGGGGGTGTCGGGCCTCATGAACCTGGTCATGATGCCCATGTGGATCCTCTCCGGTGTGTTCTTCTCCTACGCGCTCTTCCCGGACGTCGTACAACCGTTCATCAAGGCCCTGCCACTCACGGCGATCAACGACGCGCTGCGGGCGGTCATGCTCGAAGGCGTGGGCCTGGCGGGCATCGCACCCATGCTGGCGATCCTGGGCGCCTGGACCGTCGGCGCCTTCGGTCTGGCGCTACGGTGGTTCCGCTGGAGTTGAGCGTGGTGCGGCGCGCGGGCTTGTGGGTCGTCACGGTGGTGCTCACGGGGGTGTCGCCGCTCTGGGGTCAGGGACCGACCGATCGCCGGCACGTCGTCGACCGGGACGTCCCCATCCGCCGCTGGTTCGAGGTCGTCGACAGCCTGGTCGCGCGCTACGACACGCCCGCGGCGCCCCTCACCGAGCACGTGCTGGTCCGGGCCAATCCCTGGATCGTCGACCGCCTCGCCGCCACCGACTACTACACGATGATGGAGCAGGGCCGGTTCGCGGAGGATCCGCAGGCCCTGTTGGCCCTGCGCGCCGGCGACACGCTCCTCATCCCGGACCCGAGCCAGGTGGACTCGCTCCGCGCGGTGCTGGCCGCCACGGTGATCGACCTCAACATCCCGGAGTTCACGCTGCGCATCCTGGAGAACGGTGCGCAGATCCACGCCTTCCGGGTGCGGGTGGGGCAGGATCGCTCCCGGTATCTGCAGATGGCCGGTCGGGACGTCGATCTCCGCACGCACCCGGGCCGCGGCACCATCGTCCGCATCGAGCGCGATGCGGTCTTCCGCAATCCGGTGGACAACCACCGCTACACCGTCACGCGCCGGGACGACGGTCGGCTGACCGGCCTGCCGCGGATCCCCTGGCTGGAGCCGGAGCTGGACGGGCGCCGCTGGGGGCAGCTGCTGCACCCGACCACCAACCGCGAGACGCTCGGGAGCGCCGTCTCCAACGGGTGCGTGGGACTCGCCGAGGGAGATGCCTGGCGGCTCTACTACCATGCCCCGCTCGGCACCCGGGTGGTCTTCCGCTACGAGCTCGAGGTGCATGGGCCCGACGGAACCACCCGGCACCTGCCCGATCTCTACGGCTGGGGATCGCGCACGCCGGCGCCGGAAGGGCCGGTGGGAGGCTGCGCGTGAGCCGCCCGCGCGCTCAGGCGTCGAGATCGGGAGCGCGGTAGCGGGCGATCGCCTGCAGGAAGAAGGTGTCGAGCCGGTCCAGCCGCCGACGCTCGTCGCGCATCTCGAGGAGGTTCTGCTTCCAGCCCGCGCCAGCGCCCACCGAGGGCGCCATGCGGAAGGACACGTCCTCCTGACAGTCCAGGCGGGGCAGCGCGCGCCGCGCCCCGGGCAGAGCGCGGATCACGGAGCGGAAGAGCGCGAGCGTCTGCTCCCTGCGCTCCACCAGCCCTTCCCCCCTGTCCCCGCGATCCACGTACGGGCGCACGACCGCTTCGAGCAGGGGTCCGTCCACGACGAGCGCATCCGCGATCTCGAACCGGGCGAGCGTTTGCGCGATCACGCGCGGCCCGCCCGATGCCTCGTCCTGGAGCGCGCGGATCATCGCCGTGCAACCGACGCCGCCTTCCTCGACCCGGTAGGTCCCGAAGCGCGCCTCGTCGTGGAAGATGAACCCGAGGGCGCGGTCCTGGTCGCGACAGTCCTGGAACGGCGCCAGCGCCGCGTCGTCGGAGAGACGCAACTGGATGATCGTGCCGGGAAACGGCACGAACTGCACGGGGATGAGGGCGATCCGCTCCATGGGGGGCAATACAGCGAGCGGCGTGCCGCCGTTCCGGTCGTGGCACGACCGCAGCGCCGCGCAGGCCGCCGCTCCTCCCACCGGATCGGTCGCGATGTTCACGACCGGTCTGGTGCATCCCGTTGCGATCACTAGGTTCGGGGCCCATGTCGGAACTGCTGCTGTTCGCCGTGGGCGTGGTCACGGGCACCATCAACGTGCTCGCCGGAGGCGGCTCGATGCTGTCCCTGCCCGCCCTCATCTTCCTGGGCCTGCCGGCCACCGTCGCCAACGGCACCAACCGCGTCGGCATCCTCGTCAACAGCCTCGGCGCGGTCTGGGGCTTCCACGGCCATCGCCTCGTGCCCTGGAGCTGGGCCGGGTTCGCCATCGTTCCGGCGACGATCGGCGCGCTGGTCGGATCCTGGCTCGCGACCCGGGTGGGGGACGCGCAGCTCCAGGACGTGATCGCCGTGGTCATGCTGCTGGTCGCGGTGTGGACCATCTGGGACCCCCTCAAGGCGCGCACCCCCACGGAGGCCGCGGTCCCCACCTCGGCTCGGGGACGCGCCGTCCTGGCCGCGGCCTTCTTCGGCATCGGCCTCTACGGCGGATTCATCCAGGTCGGCGTCGGCTTCCTCCTGCTCGCGGCCACCACCTTCGCGGGCTTCGACCTCGTGCGCGGGAACGCGCTGAAGGTCCTGGTGGTGCTGGGCTTCACCCTCCCGGCGCTGCTCACGTTCGCGCGGGCCGACATGGTGGATTGGCGGCTGGGCGCCATCCTGGCCGCCGGCAACCTGGTCGGCGGGTGGGCCGGCGTCCGCCTCAACGTGCTCAAGGGGCACGTCTGGATCCGACGGGTGGTGCTGGTGGCGGTGCTCGTGATGGCGGGACGGCTGCTGTTGACCTGAGCGGCCCCCACGGCGTCCCGGAAACGAGAAGCCCGTGGAGCCGGAGCTCCACGGGCTTCCTGCCTGCAGCCGCCGCCCGCGCGCGGCGAACCCGGAACGTCAGCGTCCGTCGTCGCTCACCGGGCGGCCGCGCACGGTCGGGTATTCGATCCCCAGCTGTTCCAGGTACGTCGAGTACCGGCTGGGATCGTAGTAGAACTTCCGCATCTCCTCGCGGTAGCGCTCCATGATGTCGGCGTTCAGCCAGATCGGTGGCTCGTCCGTCGGGAGGATGAACGGCGTGTAGGTCGTCTCCGTGGTCTGCTCGTCGCGGAAGTACGTCCACGCGTCCGCCACCAGGTCGGGTCGCAGGAACAGGTCCAGCAGCGTGAGCGCCTGCACCTTGGCCCCCGCCACCGCTCCCTTGTGGGCGATGGGTGTGGCCATGGCGATGCCGTTGGACCAGTTGTGGCCCGGGGTCCCCGGCACGTTCGAGGGATAGCGCAGCGTGATCGTGGGGACGTTCCAGGAGATGTCACCGATGTCGTCCGAGCCTCCGCCCAGGGAGCGACGCATGTCCACGGGTCCGCCCAGATCGCCGATCTCGGTAGCCAGGCCTTCCTCCTCGCTGCCCAGCTCGCGCTGGATGCCCTTGGCGAGGGCGATGTCCGCCTCGTCCCAGGCCGGCAGCCCCACCCGCTTGATGTTGTCATAGGCCACCTCGGCCACGGGCCGATTGAAGTGACCGCTCCACGCCGAGCCGATGGTCATGATGGTGTCGACCGTGGTACCCGTCATGAGCGCGGCACCTTCGGCCATCTTCTTGGCGGCGTCGTACATGGCCTGCACGCCCTCGTAGTCGCGCTCGCGGAAATAGAACCAGATGGTGGCGAGCTGCGGCACCACGTTGGGCTGGTCGCCCCCGTCGACGATCACGTAGTGGGAGCGCGCCGCGGGTTGCAGGTGCTCGCGCTTGAACTCCCACGCCTGCGCCATCAGCATGACGGCATCGAGCGCCGAACGGCCGCGCCAGGGGGCTCCCGCGGAATGCGCCGTCTCGCCGCGGAACCGGAACTGGGCCGACACGAGCGCATTGGCGCCCGACTGCCCCCAGGACACACCGAAGTTGTTGGAGACATGCGTGAAGATGTTCACGTCGACATCCTCGAAGACCCCGGCCCGCACCAGATAGGCCTTGCCCGCGAGCTGCTCTTCGGCCACGCCCGGCCACATCACCAGCGTGCCCGGGATGTTCTCGCGCTCCATGATCTCCTTGACGGCCAGCGCAGCGACGATGTTCACGGCCTGTCCGGAGTTGTGCCCCTCGCCGTGCCCGGGGGCCATGGAGAGGATGGGCTCGCGGTAGCCCACACCCGGCTTCTGGTTGGACTGGGGGATGCCGTCGATGTCGGAGCCCAACGCGATGACGGGATCCCCCGAGCCCCAGCGCGCCACCCAGGCCGTGGGCATGCCCGCCACGCCCCGCTCCACCGTGAAACCGTTCTCCTCGAGGATGCCCGTCAGGTACTTCGAGGTCTCGAACTCCTGCATGCCGAGCTCGCCGAACGAGAAGACCATGTCGACGATCTCCTGGACCTGCTTGGCCCGGGACTCGACCGCCTGCAGCGCCTCGTCCTGGAGCTGACGGAGCTGTCGGGAGCGCCGCTGCTGCTGGGCGTCCAGCGACGCGGGCAGCAACGAGGAGAGCAGCACAGCCGCCGAAACGGCGGCGAGTGACGAACGGCCCATCGGATCCTCCGTCCTTGGGGGTCCGGTCGGGCGTCCCGGCGGTGGGTGGCCTCGAACCGGACGGCAGGGGGCCAGGATGGGCCCGCTCCCGCGGGGACGGCAAGGGCGCGGCCCCGACGGAAGCGCCGGGCCGCAGCGCCGCTCGGGGTCAGGTCAGCTTGGCGGCCCGGGCCAGATCGCGGTCCGTGCCCGCCACCAGGAGGGTGTCGGATTCCTTGAGCACCGCGTCGGGGTCGGGAACGGGCGTGATCGTCCCCATGAGCATGTCGTGCACGGCCACCACGGTGACCCGCATGCGCTTCGGGAGCTCCAGGTCGCGCAGCGTGCTGCCGACCCAGGCGGTGGGGACGGCCATCTCCTGCACGCTGAAGTCCTCGCCCAGTTGCACGTAGTTGAGCAACGAGCGACTGGAGATGCGCTTCCCCAGCCGGATGCCGGACTCCCGCTCGGGGAAGATGGTCTCCGTCACACCGAGCTTCTCGATCAGGCGCGCGTGCTCGTACGAGATCACCTTCACGTAGATCTCGTCGATCCCCACGTCCTTGAGCGCGAGCGTGGTCAAGGCGCTCGCGGTGATGTCGTCCCCGGTGCTCACGACGGCGGCGTCGGCACCCTCCGCGCCGACGCGGCGCAATGTCTCGATCTCCCGTCCGTCCCCGACCGCCGCCCGCGACACCCGCGAAGCCATGTGGTCCACCCGGTCGGGAGTCCGGTCGAGGGCAGCCACCTCGTGGCCGATGGAGTGCAGCGCCTCGGCCACCGAGGAGCCGAAGTTGCCCAGACCGACGATCACGAAGCGCTTCATGGCATCCTCATCCGACGACGACGTCCTCGTAGGCGAAGCGGAATTCGTGGGCGCGATCCGAGCGGCGTTGGATTGCGAACGCCGCCACGACCGTGAGGGGGCCCACCCGCCCCATGTACATGAGCAAGGTCACCAGCACTTTGCCGGGCACCGTCAGCGAAGCCGTCTCCCCCATCGAGAGCCCCACCGTGTTGAAGGCGCTCACGGCCTCGAACGCGTAGTCCAGGAATGCGTCTCCCCGGCCCACCGGGGCAGAGGTGCCCAGCTCGAACAGGACCATCAGGAAGATGCCGAACAGAACGGCCGCGAACCCCACGACGAACAGCCCGACGGCGCGGTCGACCGTGCGCTCCGGGACGGTCCGTCCCGCCCAGCTGGTCACACCGTGGCCACGCAGCCGGGACCAGGCCAGCAGGATCAGCAGGGCCAGCGTGGTGGTCTTCAGACCGCCCGCGGTCGAGCCCGGGGAGCCCCCCACCGACATCAACAGCATGGTGACGAAGTTGGAGCTGTCGTCTGCCGCGTTGTAGTCGATCGTGTTGAAGCCCGCCGTGCGGGCGGTGACGCTCATGAAGACCCCGTTGAGCACCCGCGCCCAAGGGGGCAGATCCTGGAACGAATTGGACCACTCCAGCGGCACGAACAGCGCGGCGCCACCCACGACCAGGAAGACGGAGGTGACGAGCACGAGGCGCGAGTGGAGGGTGAGCCGGAAGGGCCGCCGATGCCGCCGCGCCCGGAGCGCGAGGCGCAGCTCTTCGAGGGTCAGGAAGCCCACACCACCCAGCGTGATGAGGGCCATCACCACCGTGAGCGTGACCGGAGCGGTCCGAAAGCCCGTCAGTGAATCCGAGAACGTGGAGAAGCCCGCGTTGCAGAACGCGCTCACCGCGTGGAAGATCGCGTGCGCCGCCGCCTGCGGCGCGTCGAAGCGGGGCAGCCAGAGCACGAACAGGAAGCCCGCGCCGATGGCTTCCAGGACGAGCGTGTAGCGCAGGACGCCGCGCAGCAAGGACCGGAAGTCGATGTCCGGCGTGACGTCGGGGCCCACGACCGAGGCATCCTGCTGCGCCAGGGAAAGTCGACGCCCCAGCACCAGGATCAGCGCGGTGGTCAGCGTGAGCATTCCCAGCCCCCCCAGCTGGATCAGAAGCAGGACGAAGGCCTGTCCCAGAGGCGTGAACGCCGTGGCGGTGTCGACGACGATCAACCCCGTGACGCAGACCGCGGACGTGGCCGTGAACAGCGCGTCCAACCAGGACAGCCGCGCCCCGGTGTAGAGACCCGGCAGCCAGCGCAGCCCCATCGTACCCAACGCGATCAGCACGAGGAACGATCCGGCCAGGAGCCGGGGTGGAGTCAGGCGGCGGCGGAGGGACGATCGCCAGTGCGTCCGGAGGCGCCAGGGGATCCTCCCCAGCCGTAGCGGCGGTCTCGCGTTCGGAGGGGCGGCGCCGGAGGGCATGGACCCAAGCCTAACAGGGTCGGAGCCGCCGCCGGAAGCCCGTGCCCGCCCGCCTTCCCTGGATCAGGTGGCCAGCTGCACGCGCACGTCCACCGCCACGGCGCCCTGCTCCAGGGCGATCAGCGGGTTGACGTCCAGCTCCGCGATCCGCGGATGGCGCTCTCCCAGCTGCGCCAGGCGCAGGATGGTCTCCACCAGCGCCGCCCGGTCCCGGGCCGGCTCGCCGCGCACACGCTCCAGCAGCCGGCTCAGCTTGACCTCGCGCAACATCGCCGATGCGTCCGCGTCGGTCAGCGGGCAGAGCCGCAGCACCACGTCACGCATGACCTCGACGTAGAGCCCGCCGAGACCGAACATGGCCATGAGCCCCACCGAAGGGATGCGCGTCAGCCCCACGATGGTCTCCCGTCCCGCGGGCGCCATGCGCTGCAGCAGGAATCCCTCGATGGCGGGATCCCCGGCTCCGGCTTCCCGCACACGTCGCGGAACCTCCACGAGCATACGCGCCACCGCGTCCGCGACCGCGTTCCAGTCCTCCAGGTCGAGCTGCACACCGCCCACGTCCGTCTTGTGGGCAATGGCGGGGCTCATGACCTTGAGCGCCACCGGAAACCCGAGCCGCTCCGCGGCCGCGGCCACTGCCGTCGCGGCTTCCGCGCCCGCTCCTTCGACGAACGCCCAGGGCACGGTCGGGATCCGGTAGGCCTGCGCGACCGCGAGCGCGTCCGCCTCGCTCAGCTTGGCGCGGCCCGCGGCCGCGGTCCGGTCCAGGACGGCTTCCACCGCCGCGTCGTCCACGTCGTCGTAGACCCGCGGCTCGCCCTCGGGCCGCTCCAGGATCCGGCGGTAGCGCCACAGCGCGCCCAGGGCGCGCGCCGCCGACTCGGGGAAGACGTAGGCGGGGATGCCGGCGGCGCGCAGCTCGGCCTGGCCCGCCGGCAGCCCCTGCCGACCCATGAGCACGGCCAGCACCGGCTTCTCGGGCGCCACCTCGGACGCCCGCACGATGGCGCTGGCCACGTCCACGGTCTGGATGCCCAGGGGAGGCACGAACGCGGCGATCGCGGCGTCCACCCCGGGATCCGCGCGTACGATACGCAGCGCGTGCTCGTAGTCCTCGGCGGTCGCGCTCGCGATCATGTCCACGGGGTTGCGGACGCTCGCCTCCGCCGGCAGATGTTCGCGCAGCTGTGCTTCCGTGGCGGGCTCCAGCCGTGCCACCTCCAGGCCGTAGGTCTCGCAGGCGTCTGCCAGGATGATGCCCGGCCCCCCCGCGTTGGTGACGATCGCGACCCGACGTCCGTGGGGAACCGGCTGGTGGGCGAAGGCGGACGCCAGGTCGAACAGCTCCTCGACCGTGTGCGCCCGGATGGCACCGGCCTGGGCGATCAGCGCGTCGGTCGCGAGCTCGGTCTGCGCCAACGCGCCGGTGTGCGAGGCCGCCGCGCGCGCGCCCGCGCCGGTGCGACCCGACTTCACCACGAAGATGGGCTTGCTGCGCGTGATGCGGCGGCCGAGGCGAACGAAGCGCGCAGGGTCCCCGAAGCTCTCCAGGTACATGAGCACCATGCGCACCGAATCGGACGCTTCCCAGTATTCGAGCAGGTCGTTGCCGCTGACGTCCGCCTTGTTGCCGGCGGAAACGAACATCGACAGGCCGATGCCGAAGCTCTCGGCGTAATCCAGGACGCTGAGTCCCATCGCGCCCGACTGGCTCATGAAGGCCGCCGGGCCGTACGGGGGATCGGACGGCGCGAATGTCGCGTTCATGCGCACGTCGGGCTCCACGTTGAGCACACCCATGCAGTTGGGGCCGACGAGTCGGATGCCCGTCCCTTCCAGCAGCTCGAGCAGCGCACGTTCGCGCTCCACACCCGCGCCTCCGACCTCACGGAAGCCCGCGGTGATGACCACGAGCCCCCCCACCTTCGCCTCCACACAGTCCCGCACCGCATCGAGCACGAGCGGGGCGGGGATGGAGATCACGGCCAGGTCCACGGGTCCCGGAACGTCGCGGATGCTGGCGAACGTGCGGATGGAGTGGACGGAGTCCGTCTTCGGATTGACGGGATAGACCGGTCCCGTGAACCCGTGCCGCACCAGGTTGTCGAGGATCTGCCAGCCGATGGAGGCCGGGCGGCGCGAGGCACCGATCACGGCGATGGAACGAGGCCTCAGGATGGGGTCGAGCGCGTGGGCCATGACGGACGATCCGGCGGGACGGAGGGGATTCCAGCTCACCCAGGATTCTCGTACAAGAGCACGAGATCGTCGAGTTCATCGATGCCGATCACAGCCGTCCAGGTCTCCGGCCGCCAGCATCCAGGGGCCCCCGCCGAGCACCGCCGGCACGTCCACCGTGACCCACTCCCCGGTCTAGCCGACGCGCACCTCCGCGTCCCTGGGCACCCCGACGCGACCGCACACGGGCTCCACGCCAACCACGCGGCCTCCGTCCGGCGGCGGTGCGACGGCGTCCGCACAGGCGGCCGTCGCACCGAGAACCACCCACGAGGTCCATCGGGCACGCGCGTCATCTCCGTCCTCGTCTCCCCCGCCCTGCGCTCAGGGCGAGCGCGGCATCCCCAGCGGATCCAATCCCAGCGTCTGGTGGCACGGCGCGCACGTGGCGAGCAGTCGTCCGTAGAGGCGGGCGCGCTCCCCGCCATCGCCGGTCCGCCCCGCCTGCTCGGCCACGTCGGTGACCTCCGCCTCGAGGTCGCGCAGGCGCGCCTGACGGGCCGGATCGGTGACCACGGCGGACGCATCCAGCCGCGACAGCGCCAGCACCCGTGCCCCGGCGCTCCAGGAGGGCTCCGATGGCGCGACCAGGCCCTCCCACATCCGATCCGTTCCCCAGATGTGCCCGAACATCGAAGCCTGGGCGTCGGCGCCAGGGTCGGGCGGGCTGCCGGGCAGCATCTCCGGGCCCGAGCCCGTGGCCGTGTGACAGGCGCCGCACTGGTACGCGATGCGCGCCGTGGCCTCGGCCATCCCCGTCAAAGTGCGCGCCGATGCGCCCGCACGGGCCGCGTCGCGCAGGCCGCGAAAGGCCTCCTCGGTCGCCGCCATCCGTGTGGGCTCGTCGTGCGTCGCCAGCCACTCGGCGTGGCTACGGGCTTCCTCCAGATCGCCCCGGATGACGGCGGTCTGCAGATCCACGGACGCCATGAAGTGCTCGCCCATGTGGGCCGCGGGATCTGCGGTGACCCCGCCGGCGCAGCCGCTCAGCAGCGCGACGAGCAGAAGGGAACGGAGCTGGCGGACACCTCGCATGATGGGATCGACCTCCTCGTGGCGCGGGCCTTCCAGGGAAGGTCGTGCCCCGACGCGGCCCGTGTCCACTGTCGGGCGCGGCGTTGTTTCACGGCGGAGGCACCCGCACGAGACGGACGCGGCTGCGTCCACTCCCCCTGCGGTTCCCCGCCTCGGACGCGCCTCGGCGACGCGGCCCGTCGGTTGCCCAGACAACAAGGGGGCACCGCTGTCGGCGGTCCGGTCACGCGAAGGGAGTGCACATGCTGGACGGGGTGAAGGGGGCGTGGGAACGCTTCAAGCGCTCCCGGCCCGGCGAGCGCTTCTGCGACCGGTACCGGCAGCGCCAGGCGGACCGACGCGGACGGTGGGTGTCGGTGCTGTGGATCCTGCTCGGCGTGGTGCTCCTGCTGGCCGGTGTCGTCGCGCTGTTCGTTCCGGGTCCGGGGCTCCTGGGCCTCGCGTTCGGAGCCGCCCTGATCGGGCAGGAGTCCGAGCGCGTGGCGGAGGCGCTGGACGCCGGCGAGCTCCGGGGCCGCGCCTGGTTCACCCGCGGTCGACGCTGGTGGACCCACACCTCGACCGGGGCCCGCTTCGCGCTCGTGCTGACCCTGCTGCTCATGGCGGGTGGCTCCGCCTACGGCGCCTGGCTCGCGTTCCTGGCCTAGCGCGGCCCCATCCGATCCTCGCTGAATCCTCGCTCAACGGAAGACGCATCATGTCCCAGAAGGAAGACTTCTCGCGCCTCGCCGAGCTCATCGAAGACATCCGCTTCGCGATGCTCTGCACACGCACGTCCGGCGATCGCATCGACGCGCGCCCGATGACGACGCAGGAGATCCTGGACGAGGACGAAGTGCTCTACTTCGTGACCGGGACCCAACAGTCGCTCACGGACCAGATCCAAGCGGATCCCAGGGTGACGCTGATCTACAGCAACCCCGACGACGGCGCCTACGTCGTCGTACAGGGCGAGGCGAAGGTGACGCGCAACGAGGGACGGATCGACCGCTACTGGAATCCCCTCTTCGGGACCTGGTTCGAGGGCAAGGACGACCCGCGTCTGCGCACGCTGGAGGTGCGACCGCACGCCGCCGAGTTCTGGGCGTCGACCGGCACGGCCACCACGGTGATGGCGCGCCTGAAGAAGGCGGTGGGCGCGGAGCCGGAGGTGGGCGAGCACGACACGCTGCGGCCCTGAGACGCGGCGGACCCGGGAGCGGCCGGGTCTCCGGAGCGTAGCGGCCGGCGCATCCGGGCGGGCAGGAGCCGGTGCGAGTGCAGCGCTTCGGGAGCCGTTCGGGTTGTCCCGCCGAGCCTGCGGTGACAGACTTGGGCGTTCCTGCCACCCGCTTCAGCGCGTCAGGGAGGTCCCATGCGCGTCGCCACCATCGCCATCCTGGGCGCGGCTCTCGGCGCCGGTACGTTCGCCGCCACCCGCGTCTTCGCCGATCCGGCCCCTGCCGTGGACGCTGCCGCCGTGGCGGCCGCGGGTCCCATGCTGGTCTACAAGACGCCGACCTGCGGCTGCTGCAGCGCGTGGGTGGATCACCTCCGCGAGGCCGGCTTCGAGGTGGAGACGCGGGACCTCAACGACCTGAGCGCCATCAAGGCGGACCTGGGCGTCGATCCCCGTCTGCAGTCGTGCCACACCGGTGTGATCGACGGATACGTGGTCGAGGGTCACGTCCCCGCCGCCGACATCGCCCGCATGCTGTCCGAGAAGCCCGAGATCGCGGGCCTCGCGGTGCCTGGCATGCCCATGGGCTCACCGGGCATGGAAGGCCCCCGCACCGACCCGTACGACGTGCTGTCGTTCGAGCACGACGGGACCGTGAGCGTGTTCGAGTCGCACCGCTAGGACCCGCACCGCCAGGACCCGTACCGCCCGGACGCACCTCCGGTGCCTACGGGCGGCGCGCTTCCAGGCGCTGATCGCCGTCGTGGATCGTCAGCGTCCGGGCCTCCCCTTCCTCGTCCGGGAACCGGATGCGCACGGACGGCACCCCTGCCGGGTGGAACGCACGCCCGCCCAGGTGGAAGAGGTTGCGGACCACCCCCCCGGGCGGCGTGAGCGTCAGGAGCTCCTGCGCGTTCTCCCCGATCTCCAACCGCTCCGTCTCGGCGCTGCCGTAGGCATACGTGCCGATGAGGTCGGCCCGCTCGCGGGCGTCGAGCGGCTGGGAGACCGCGCGGGGATCGGCGGTGCCCAGCCCCTCGAGGTAGTCGACGACGGCGCTCGCCGGTTCGCGTCCCGCCCGGGCATGCGCCAACAGCGTGATCCCGTGGGGACCGGCGATGGACTCGACGCCCGGCTGCGCATGCACCCACGCCCGCACGGCATCGACGTGGCCCAACATCGCCAGCGTGAACAGGGTGGGTCGGGCGCCGTGCGCGATGAGGAGCTCCGCGATCTCCCGGCGACCCGTGTGGGAGGCCGCTCCGAGCGCACTCTCCCAGTCCCCGAAGCCCCAGTCCCAGGAGGCACGCGCCAGGGCGGGCCGGCTCTCCACCAGTGCCCGTACCCGCTCCAGGTCCCGGTGGGAGGCCCCCACGACCTCCTGGACCAGAGCCGGGTCCTGCCGGAAGCCGTTCGCATCGGCCTGGGGCAAGAAGGGGAGCGCGGAGGCGGTGCCCGGCGCCAGGACGTGCACGGCCGGGGCGGCCAGCACCCCGGTGAGGAACGAGCGCCGATCGAACAGCGATGCGAGTCCCGCCATGGTGGAACCTCCGGCTGGAGCGCGGCGCCCGCCCGATGTGGGGATCGCCTCCTGCAGAGTGCGCGTGCGACTGCGCCCGTCCAAGGGGCGGGCGCTGAGAGGGCGGTGAGGAAACGCTGAGGCGTGGCCGGCCCCGCTGTCCCGGGCACCCCGGCGCCGACTATCGTGGGACATGACGCCCTCCCGACTGCGCTTCGCGGGCTTCGCGTTCGATCCCGCCACCGGCGACCTGAGCGGTCCGGAGGGGGACGTGCGCCTGCAACCGCAGCCGGCGCGCGTCCTGGCCGTGCTGGCCGCGCGCAGCGGGACGCTGGTCACCCGCGAGGAGCTGCAGGCGCAGGTCTGGCCCGACACCAAGGTCGAGTTCGACCAGGGCATCAACTACTGCATCCGGCAGATCCGTTCCGCGCTGGGCGAGCGCGCCGACGCGCCCCGCTTCATCGAGACGCTGCCCCGGCGCGGCTACCGCTTCCTGGTGCCGGTGGAGACGGAGGGCGCCGCGCTCTCCCCCGCAGCCGCCGGGCCCGGTGTCGCCGCCGGCGGGCCGCTCGCGGCCGACTCCGGGGCCGCCGCCCCGGGCGCCGCGTCCGCCCGGCCGAGGCGCCCCTGGAGGTGGGCGGCCGGTGTCGGTCTCGTGGGCCTGTTGGGGCTGTTCGCCTGGAACCGCGCCATCACGCCCCCCACCCCGGTGGGGCCCGGGCCGGAGCGGTGGATCGTCCTCCCGCTGTCCGATCCGGATTCGCCGGGCGGTCTGGACCGGCTCAATCGGGGCGTGGAGGAGGCCCTCGTCGCGGAGCTGACCGCCGCCCGCCCCGACCGGTTGGCGGTGGTGGGCCCGCTCACCACCGGTCCGCTGGTGGAGGGCGGCGCCACCGCGGCCGAGGTGGGCGCGCGCCTCGAGGCCGGATACGTGGTGTCGGGGGGCGCGCGCGCGGCCGACTCGGTCCTCTTCGTCCAGGTGGTGCGGCACTCGGACGGGGCCCACGTCTTCGCCCGCCGGGTCCCGCTCCAGGGACGCGACGCTGCGGCGCTGGCGCGCGAGCTCGTGGGGGAGATCATCGCTGCCGTCCTGCCCACCGCGCCCCGGCTGCCCTGAGCCGATCCGGCGGGACGCGCGGACCGGCCTCGCCCTGGCGCTGGACCGGCGCCGAGCCGCCGGGATGCCGTCAGCCCAGCAGGCCGAAGAACACCCAGCAGACGATCGCCCCGACCACGGCCATCGACAGCCCCCACACCAGGAGCTGATTGAAGAGGCGGGCCCGCACCTCGTCCGGTGCGGCGGCGAGCGAGATGGCGCCCAGCGTCGACAGGGGCGACACGTCCACGAGGTGGCCGCCGACGTTGATGGACGACGCGATGGCCAGCGGATCGGCGCCGGCCAGGTGCGAGACCAGATCCGGCACCATCGGAAGGAAGGCGGGCAGGATGACGCCGGACGTGCTGGCGTAGACGGACAGCACGCCGGTGACGAAGGCGATCAGGCCGTTGACGCTCGTGGGATTGGAGACGCCGGCCATCCAGCGGGCCGCGAGCTCGATCCCGCCACTGCTGCCCACGATCGCGACCAGCACCGTCACCCCGCACACGAGCAGGATCGCTCCCCAGGGCACGCGCGCCAGCGCTTCGTGCTCGTCGGTGGCCCCCGTCACGGACAACGCCGCCGCGGCCAGGAAGGCCCCCATGGTGACGTCCAGATCGAACGCGACCACGCCGACGAGCAGGAGCCCGATGACCGCCAGCGTCCAGCGCTGTCGCCAGTCCCACCCCTTCTGCTCCAGCCCCAACATGTCGGCCGTGACCGCACCATCCGCGCGGGCCAGGAGACGCACGCCGCCCAGCACGGCGAAGGCGACCAGGGCGACGAAGGACTGCGCGATCATCGTGTTGAAGTAGGTACGCCATTCGACGCCCGGGAGCCCGATGTCGGCCATCAGCCCGTTCGCGATGATGCCCGTGGGGGCGATCGGGGAGAGCGCTCCGGCGTTGGCCCCGTTGCAGACCATCACGGCCATGAGGAACGGGGAGATGCCGGCCCGGGCCGCGGCGGCCATCGCCACCGGCGCGAGCATCGCCACCGCGGCGATGTTGCCGGGCCCCGCGCTCGCGAATCCCAGCGCCAACAGGAAGAACACGATGGGCACGAGGCCGGCGCGGCCGCGCGCGAGTCGCAGCGCCGCCGTGGTGATCCGGTCGAGCGTGCCGTTCTGCCGCGCCATCGCGAACAGCAGCGTGATGCCGACCAACGTCAGGAAGAGGCTGCCGGGAAAGCCGCGCACCACGTCCCGCGTGCCCAGGTCGCCCAGCCCCACACCGATGGCGAACGCGAAGGCGATGGACAGGACGCCGACGTTGACGCGGGTGAAGGAGCTGATCAGGATCGCCGCCAGCAGAGCCAGCAGCGACAGGAGGGGCAGGCTCACCCGGCGCTCACGGCGTGGGGGCGGCCTCGACGGCGGGAGTCCATGGCCTCGCTTCCGTTGGGGACCGGGCCAGATTCGGCGCCGTCCCCGCGGCCTGTCAAGCCGACCGCGGCCCGGCCGTTCCGGTCAGGCGACCCCGCCCAGCGCCTCCACGTAGCCCTGTTCGATCAGCGCTGGCACGTGGGCCGCCGCGATCGGAGGCCCGAGCAGGTTGCCCTGCAGGTAGGTCACCCCGAGCTGCAACAGCGTACGATGCTCCTCCGGGGTCTCGATCTGCTCGGCCACGATCTGCAGCTTGAGGTGCACCGCGATCGCGAACAGGCCCTGGACGATGTGCCGGACGCTCTCGGAGCGCTCCAGACCGCGGATGAGGCCGCCGTCCAGCTTCACACGGTCGAGCGGCAGATCCAGCAGATGGCGCAGCGGCACGCCGTCGCTGCCCAGGTCGTCCAGGGCGACCTGCACGCCGGCGTCGCGCAGCTCCACGAGCGTGTCACGGACCGCGGCCAGATCTGCGCAGCATACACGCTCCGTCACCTCCACGCCAAGCAGGTGAAGTGGGATCCCCGACGCCCGGAAGAGCGCGGGCACGGACTCCGATCCCGTGGCCACCAGGTCGGCGAGGCTCACGTTGATCCAGAACCGCCCCCCGAAGTCGTGGGGGACCAACGCGCTCAACTCGGCCACCCGCACCAGGATGATACGCAACCAGCGTGCGCTCGCGTCCAGCGCCTGCAAAGCGCGGATGAAGCTCTCGGAGGGGACGGCGCTGCCGTCGGCGCGCTCCCAGCGCGCCAGGACCTCGAAGCCCGCGACGCGCTGATTGGTGGCGCGCACGATGGGCTGGAAGACCGGCTGCACCAGGCCCGCGCCCAGGGCCTCCTCCAGCTCGTGGATCAGGTTGCCGTGCAGGTTCCGCTCGAACAGGGTGTGGCGGCTGCCTCGATCCTTCTTGGCATCCAGGAGCGCAACGTCCGCCTGGTGCAGGAAGGCCTCCAGCTCCACCGGTCCATGCGCGACCGCGACCCCGACGCTCACCTTCAGGGCCAGCTTGTGCCCGAGCAGGTCCAGCGGCTCCTGCAACAGGGTGCGGATCCGGTCGGCCACGGCCGCCGCCTCCGTTCCCGGATCCTGCAGCTCGTGCAGGACGATGACGAACTCGTCCCCGCCGATGCGCGCCAGCGTGTCGCTCGCATGGCGGACCACACCGCGACACACGTCGGCGAAGGCGATCAGCGCTGCATCGCCCACCGAGTGACCGTAGCGGTCGTTGATCTCCTTGAAGTGGTCCAGGTCCATGTGCAACAGCGCGAACGGCGCCCGCTGCGGGTCCCGCAGCCGCGCCTGCTCACGCGCGAACAGGGCGAAGCGATTCGAGATGCCCGTCAGGGCATCCGTCTCGGCCACGCTGCGCAGGTGCGCCTCTTCGCGCTGCCGCCCGCGCGACAGCCCGGCCAGGACCAGCGTGCCCAGCCCGAAGGCCGCCAATGCCGCGGCGAGCGCCGCCCGCCCGTTCTGCACCGCCCGTTGACGGGCGAGCGCCAGGACCGCTTCGGCCCGGACGAGGACGCGTTCGGCGGTATCGTTCAGGAGAGCGCCGGTCTGCGACGCGAACGGGACGATCTCGGATGCGTCGTGATACCAGGGGACGCGGGAGCGACCGACGAGGTAGTCGAAGTCGCCCTCGATGCGGCGCACGGCGGGATCGGCGCGCACGCCGGCGATCAGGGACGCGATGACGGCATCGGTATCGCGTGCCCGCGCGAGGGCCAGATCGTCCTCGAACGGCGAGAAGGCACCGGGATTGGCAACGCCCAGCTGCTCGAGGTAGGCGGCGTTGGAGGTGAAGACGCCCACGAGCGCGCCGTCCGCGGGCGTCGTGCCGTTCTGGAACGCGTGCCGGCTGAGCAGGAGCTCGCCGTACTGACCGGCGGTGTAGATCGAGTACTGGGCCCCGAGCACCGCCTCGAGCATCGTCGAGAAGCGGCCCAGGGGATCACTGGGGAAGATGCCCGTGAACCGGGTCGGGAAGTCCTCCAACCAGATCCGGTCCTGCGCCCGGTCGTGCTCCTCCTCCAGGTAGGCGGCGCCCTCCTCCGCCAGCACCCCGAGACGGTCCACCGTCGCACGCCACGCGGGCTCGGGCTGGAAGTCGGCCAGGTCCTGTCGCGCCCGCTCCAGCTCCCGCGCGAACCGGGCCAGCTTGCTCCGGAACGCCTCGTCGCCCTCTCCGCTGTACATCCACCACAACAGGGCCAGCTCGGCCTCTCCGGCGGCGTACCCCACCTCGCGCTCCATCCGCAACAGGCGAAGCCCCTGACCGAACGAGGCGATCTCGTCCACGGTGCTGCGGCTCCGGATGTAGAGCCCTCCCGACACCAGCAGGCCCACGGCGCAGAGGAACAGGGAGCCGGCGTACACGATCGCGCCGCCCGAGCCCTCGAGGAGCGCCGTGCGCAAGGAGCGGAGAAGGTGCTTCATGCCGCTGGTCCGATACTCTGTTCCTGTGGGCCCCGGGGATGGGACGACGTCGCCTCACGCCCCCACGGGAGATTTGCCCGCTCCTGTGGGACGTCTGCCACGCCTTCCGGACAGTGCCGGACGGAAAAAGGAAGAGGCGTGCCAGTGTCAATGCGGCGTTGACGCCCCCTGGAGGGCCCGTCCCACCGGGCGGAACAGTACCACGACCCCGGCCACCCGACCGACCAGGAAGGCCCCGAGCGCGGCGGTGACCCCCACCACGCCCAGGAGCCCGGTGAGCACCGGGAACGCCAGGAGGATCACCGCGACCTCGACCGCGGTGGAGGTGGTGATGGGACCCGTGCGGTGGGCCACGACCAGGATGCCCCGGTACAAGGAGAGCCACGCCGTGGCGAACGGCACGGGGGCCAGGAGCAGCGTGGGAAGGAAGGCGTAGCGGGCCAGGTCGGGGCTCAGCCCGGAGACGCCCTCGTACCACACGCGCGCCAGCGGGGTGGCGGCGACCGCCACGAGGATGGCCGTGGTGGCCGTGGCGAGCCCCCACGTGAAGCGGCGCAGCTCGGGCAGATGCTGCGCGCGCGGCCCCAGCAGGGCGATGGCGACCTCCTGGAAGGCCAGGCAGGCCGCGCGGAAGACGAAGCCCAGCGAATGCACGACCGGGAAGACCGCGAGCGACTCGATGGGGGCGGGCGCGCGTCCCATGAAGAACGTGAGCATGGGCTGCACGGCCAGCCCGATCAACGAGGTGAGCGCGAGCGGATAGTAGAAGCGGGCGATGGCGCCGTAGTCGAGCGCGGGCCCCGCGTCCGCGGCGCGCGGGAGCGCTTCGAGGCGCTGGACGCTGTCCCTCGCCATCCACCGGGTCGCCGCCGATTCGCCCACGACGCCGAAGACCAGGGCGCACGCGGCGATGACCGCGCCCGGCAGCGGGGCGAAGGCGTACAGCGTCAGGGACGTCGCGGCCATGCCCACCAACCGCACGACCGTGCCGACCGCCACCAGACGCGTGCGGTCGTCCCGGATCAGGATGCCCTGGTAGAAGCGACGGTAGCCGATGGCCGCCGGCCAGGGCAGCAGGATCCACAGCGACTGCGCGGTGAGGCGTGACACCTCCGGCGGCAAGGCGATGAGCCGGTCCATCACGAAATGGAAGACCGGCGGGATCAGGATCAGCACCAGCGCCGCGGTGGACAGACCGCACAGCGCGTAGGCGAACCGACGCAGGCGGCGGAACATCTCGCCGTCGGTGGCCAGGGCCGTCGACGCCGACAACAGCATGATGATCGGCGCTTCGACCAGGAAGCCGAACGCGAACGTGACGCCGTAGGCCGCGAGATTGAAGGCGGGATCGGCCAGGCGCGCGATGACCGCCGCCACGAACGGGCCCTCCACGGCCATCATCACCCACGTGGCCGCGAGCGGGAACCAGAAGCGGAGGATGGCCGCCTGGGAGCGGGGCTCGGGGGAGGTCATGACCGGCGGCGCGGCCCGGGCGGGATCGGCATGCGAGCCGGAATATCGGGGTGGGTTGACCGGGGTCAACCGGTCGGGTGTCCTCCCCGGCCGCGCGCCCCTACGGCAGCCGCAGCGCCACGAACTGCCCGCGCGTTTCGTGATCGCCGATCGGCACCACGATGTACTGCTTCCCGTCCGCCAGGTACGTCATGGGCGCACCGGACGTGCCCGCGGCCAACTCGGTCTCCCAGACCACCTCACCGGTGCGCTTGTCCCACGCGCGGAAGGCGCGCCCACCGGCGATGGGCAGCACCGACAGCGCGTCCTTGGAGCCTTCGCCCAGGAACAGCAGCGTCTTCGTCAGCAGCGGAGCGGGCCGCCCGCGCTGTCCCAGCCAGGGCACGTCGAGATCGCGCAGCAGCGGATGGTCGCGCGGCCCGGGTCCGTTGGCCTTCATCCAGAGGTGCTCGCCCGTGTCGAGGTCGATGGCCGTGATGCGTCCGTAGGGCGGCTTGAGCAGGGGCAGGCCCTGCGGCATCGGCACCTCGCGGGGCAGGCCCCGCACATAGGCGAAGTCCGAGCTGTCCGGGTCGGGGGCCACGAGCGCGGTCACGTTCGGCGACGTCACCGACGGGACGTAGAGCACGCCGGTCTCGGGGTCTACGGCCGCACCGTTCCAGTTCGCACCACCCACCCAGCCGGGCATGAGGAGGGTGCCCTGCGTCCCACCGGGCCGGTCGTCCCGGACGCTGGGCGGCGTGAACATCTCGCCCCAGACGAACCCGTCCAAGATCCGCTCCGCCTCGGCCCGCAGCTCCGGGGTGAAGTCGATCAGGTCGTCGCGCGTGATGCCTTGCAGGTCGAACGGCGCCGGTCGCGTCGGGAACGGCTGCGTGGGGGCCGCCACCTCACCCGGGACGGTGGACGCGGGGACCGGCCGCTCCTCGATGGGCCACACCGGCTCGCCGGTGACGCGGTCGAAGACGAACACGAAGGCCTGCTTGGTGACCTGGGCCACCGCCTTGATGGGCCGTCCGTCAACGGTGAGGTCGACGAGGTTCGGTGCCGCCGGCAGGTCGTAGTCCCACAGACCGTGGTGCACCATCTGGTAGTGCCAGACCAGCTCTCCGGTGGTGGCGTCGAGGCAGACCAGGCTCTCACCGTACAGGTTGTCCCCCGGACGATGCCCGCCGTACCAGTCGTTGGTGGTGGTCTTGAGCGGCAGGTAGACGTAGCCGAGCTCGGGATCGGCCGTCAGCAGGGTCCAGACGCCCGCGTAGCCCGTGCGGGACCACAGCGTATCCGCAGAGCTGACATTGTCGGCCTGCCCGGGTTGGGCCACGGGATCGAACCGCCAGCGCAGCGCTCCTGTGCGTACGTCGTAGGCGCGGATGTAGCTGGGCGGATGAGTGGTCCAGTTGCGCGTGGGGGTGAGCTGCTGTGCCCCCACGATGACCACGTCGCGGACCACGAGCGGCGCCGACGTCCAGCGGTAGAAGGTGACGCGCGTGTCGGGATCGTCCGTGAGGTCGATGCGACCCCCGTCGCCGAACGTCGGGATGGGCTCTCCCGTCGCGGCGTCCAGCGCCACCAGGTGTTGACCCGATCCGATGAAGATCCGCTCCCCGCCGTCGGGTCCGCTCCACCAGGCCACGCCGCGATTGGCGCGGCCGGACGGGCGCGCGTCCGTCCCTTCCCAGGGGCTCCAGGTCCACAGCGTGCGTCCGGTCACGGGATCGATCGCGGCGGCCTGGCCCAGGTTGGTGGACGTGTAGAGACGCCCGCCCACCTTGATGGGCGTGGACTGCAGCACGGGCTCCACGTCGAGGTCGGGGAAGCGCGCGAGCAGGTCGTAGTCCGCCGACTCCCACGTCCACGCCACCTCCAGGTCCGACACGTTGGTGGCGTCGATCTGGTCGAGGGGCGAGTACTTGCTGCTGCCGGCGTCGGCGGCGTAGTGCGTCCAGTCCGCGCCGGGCGCTGCGGCGGAGGGGCCGGGTTCGGTCGCGGTGCACGCCGACAGCGCGAGCACGGCCGCACCGCCCAGCACCCCGGCCCGGAACGGGGCCATCGATGTCATCCATCCCATCCTGTTCGAGTGGAGGGCAATGGACATCGGCCCCCGACCGCGGTCAACCGCGCGCGGCGCGGAGCACGGCGAGCACCTCCTCCGTGGCGTCGTTCCGGTTGGGACCGGGCTCGGCACCGGCCTTGAGGAGCAGCCGGGCCACGCCCGGATAGTCGCCCTCGGGCCTGGCACAGTAGCGGGAGCCGTGACAGCACCACCCGAGCGGCGTGCTTCCGTGTGTCGGATCGCGCACCTCCAGCAGCGCCCGCACGCCGGGGTGGCGTAGCGCCACCTGCACGCACTCGAGGGCACCCTCCCAGGCCGCGCAGTGCAGCAGCGTGCCCCCGTCCTGGCCCCGGGCCGCCGGATCGAACCCCAACTCCAGCATCAGCTCCACGGGTCGGGCCTGCCCGGCCCAGGCGGCGTCGGGAAGGGCGCGCTGGTCCGCGGGGGTCAGCTCATCCATGACGTGAGGGTGCTCCCGGAGCAGGGCATGGGCCTCGGCGGCGTTGCCACGGACGCACGCCGCCAGGAACCGTTGCCTGGGCGTGGCGAACGCCTGGAGCACCTGGAAGGCCTCCTCCTGATCGAACTGCGCGGCCACCTGCAGCGGCGAGAGGTTCTGGCCGATGGTCCACGTGTAGATGTGGACGCTGCTCGGTGGCTGCTCGGCAAAGTCCCCCTGCCCCGTGCGCGCACCGAGGAGCGTGGGGTCCGCCTCCAGCATCTCACGCAGCAGGTCGGCCCGGCCCAGCGCGGCGGCCAGGAACACGTCGGCGCGCGCACCCCGTTGCACGAGGTACGCGGCCAGAGGGAAGCGACCGGCATCGCGGCGTCGCTCGAGCATCCACTGCGCCGGTGACGCACGGTGGTCGACGTCCAACGCGTCGATGTCGGCGCCATGCGCGAGCAGCAGATCGACCACCTCGCGCGAGCGGGCGAAGTGCAACGGGGTCTGTCCGTCCCCCCCGCGCTGGTGGACACAGGACGGATCGTCTTGGATCATCCGAGCCAGGAGGTCGGGCCGATCGAGGTGCGCGGCCCCGCAGGCGTCGGGGTCGGCGCCCGCAGCCAACAGGCGTTGGGCGACCTCACCCTTCGCCACGTGGAGCGTGTGGAAGCCTCCGGCCCACCAGTCGCTGCGCCGATTGGGATCGGCCCCCAGCTCCAGCAGCAGCTCCACCATCTGCAGGTTGCCCTGGCCGGCGAAGTGGACCAGCGCGGGAGCGTCGAAGGAGAAGAGCGGGGCGTCGATCATCCGGCGGGCAACCGGATGGCGCTCGAACAGGGCGCGCAGCTCGGAGAGATCTCCGGCCGCGAACGCACGGCGAAATGTCTCGTGCAGAGCACCGTCCCGGAGGGCCTCGGACGCCGCGACGTGCGCCGCGAGCGCCGCCCAGTCGGCGAATCCGTACTCGCGGGCCAGCGTGAACTGGGCGTCGGCGAGGCCGATGTCGCGCTTGTCCGGGAGGTGCTGTCGGATGCGGGCGGTCGCGTCGGGATCCGCCGCCCGGTGGGCCCGGAGGAGGTCCTTGGCGAGCTTCTTCTGTTGTTCGAGCGAGGGCTGCGCGGGCAGGGGACGCCGTGGAGCGGACACCGATCCTCCTTCGTGTACGGCCGGTGTCCGCGCGTTCGGCCCCGAAGAAGGGTGACCGGTCGAGCCGTGTGGAGAGACAGGTGGGCGCAGCCCTTCCCGCGGACCGGGGGCACCCTGTCGGTGCACACGGGGAATGCTAGGACCGGCGGCCGCGGCCGGCAACGAGCGCCGGCCTCGATCGCCCTTCGCGCATCACCACGGACGGCGCCGGTCAGATCGCGGACGCGCGGTGGCCGCCTGGAAGGACGCGAGGCGCGTCGCCAGGCCGTGGTGCTACGGCACCACCGCACCCACCAGCGCCTCCAAGGCCGCCGGCTCCCGCGGCAGGCCCGCCGTCAGGACCTCCACGCCGTCCTCGGTCACCACCACGACGTCCTCGGTGAAGACGCTGATCCCGCGCTCATGGTTGTAGTACCAGGGCTCCACCGTGAAGACGGTCCCCGGCCGCAGCGGCTCGGTCTCGTCGAACGGATCGCCGGTGCTGAGTCCGATGGCGTGGCCGAAGAACAGGCCCACCTGCATGTAGGGCTTCTCGTGGTCGGGGATGGCCTCGTCCGCCACCCGGCGCAGGTCGGCGAACGTCACGCCGGGTCGGATCGCTGCCAGGATCCGGTCGGAGACGCCCACCTCCATGGTCAGCACCTCGCGCTGCTCGGCGCTGAAGCGGCCCGAGACCGGGAAGGTCCGCCCCACGTCGCTGACGTAGTGGTCCAGCTCGCAGCCCACGTCGAAGATCACGAGGTCGCCGGCCTGGAGCGCGCGGTTCCGGCGATCGTAGTGCGCCGCCAGGATGCGCCAGGGCCAGAGCGAGTTGGGACCCGACTTGATGATGGGGTGGAACGGGATGCGTTGCGCACCCCCGCGCTTGCAGGCGGCTTCGAACGAAGCCTCGAGGTCGCGCTCGGTCACGCCAGGCCGGACCAGGGCCGCCGCCTCCGCGATGGCGGAGGAGGTGAGCTGCGCGACCCGACGCACGCGGGTCATCTCGGCCTCCGTCTTCACGGCGCGCACGCGCTGGAAGACGGGCGTGGCGTCGCGCCGCTCCACGTCCGGATGGTGCGCGGCCAGCCAGGCGACGAGCCGCTGGGCCGGCGTGGGCGGAGGTCCGAAGAGCGCCGGCGCCGGCGGCTCCGGGGGTGCATGCACGTAGACGGCGCGGCCCGCCGTGGCTACGCGCTCCAGCCATCCGTCGAGGGAGTCCGCAGGCAGCACGCGCGCGATGCCGGTGCGCCGCGCCAACTCTGGATCGGACGCGAGGGCGCGGCCCGGGAAGTCGTTCCTGCGGGAGGGATTCTCGAAGCGGAAGTCGCGCTCGGGCACGAACAGCGTGGCGCCCTCCGCATCGATCGCGACCAGCGAGCGTGGCACCTCCAGGCCGGTGAGCCACCAGAAGTCGTCGTCCTGGCGGAAGGTCTCCCCGTCCGACAAGCCTTCCGCGCCAGGCACCAGCAGGACGGGCGCGCCGGCGCCACCCAGGGCCGTCAGCGCCTCCCGGGTGCGGTCGCGCCGCGCCTGCAACTCGGACGCGGGCTCGTCCATGGCGGTCCAGGCGAAGTAGGGTTGCTCGGGGGTCTGGGCCGAGCCGTGCAGGGGAACCACGGCGGCGAGCAGGACCCACGGGACTGCCAGGACGGACGCGGAACGGGCAGGCAGGGACATGAGGAGGACTCCGAGGTGCGGGCAGCACGACCGGCGGACGACGACCCTGCACGGTCGGGCCGCACGCGTTCTCGTACAAGCCCGGGCGCCGATGCGCGTCTGCGCGGCCGCCGTGGGGAACGTTGATCCCCGCCAGCGCGCGCGTATGGTGCAGGCGACACACGCGCCTTTCCGCGCCTCGATCGAGGAGCCGGACCTGAGCGATCTCTACGACGTCGAGCCCTTCGTTCCCGACGACGAGCCGGGCTTCGGGGCCTTCCGCCCCCGCGGGCTCCAGGCGCTCCTGCTCCGGATCGTGCGCATCCAACCGCTGAATCGCGGCCGCTCCCGCCGCCGCGTGGCCGATCTCGTGCGACGCTTTGCGCCCGACGGTGTCGTGGACACGCGCATGCGCGGTGCGGCCTTCCGCTTGCGTGGACGCAGGAATCTCATCGAGGACGCCATCCTCGTCCGTCCCGGCTACAACCGCCGCGAGATCGACTTCCTGATTGCCGGCACGCCGATCGGCGGGGTCTTCGTGGACCTGGGGGCCAACGTCGGGCTGTACACGCTTCCCCTGGCCTTGCACGTCGGCGCCGCCGGGCGGGTGCTCGCGGTCGACGCCAATGCGGAGATCCTGCGCGCCCTCGCCTTCAACGCGCACGCCTCCGGGTGCGCGAACGTGCGGCTCGTGCACGCGGCGGTCTCGGACGAAGAGGGGCGTGCCCACCTGGAAATCCGCAAGGACGACCTCGCGATCGTGGAGGTGGCGGAGGATCCCGCGGGGCCCATCCCGGTCCGCACCCTCGCCGCCCTGGTGGGCGAAGCGGGCCTCGAGCGCGTGGACTCGGTGAAGGCGGACATCGAGGGCTTCGAGGATCGGGCGCTGCTGCCGTACCTCGAGAGCGCTGCCCCGACGCGGCTGCCCTCACATCTCGTGCTCGAGCATTCGGCACGTCCGGCCTGGAAGAGGGACTGCTTCCCCATCCTCGATCGACTGGGCTACGAGGTCGTCGGCCGAGAGCGGAGCAACACGATGCTGCGGATCCGCGGCCCACGCGGCTGAACCGCCCCGCCCCTCCCATTGACATCTTAGGGGAATCCCGCGAGCGTTCCCCTAAACATCTTTGGGGAATGCCTCCGCAGCCCGGGCCTTCTGACCCCCGCAGCCCGGGCCCCGTGGACCACTGTGGTCCGGCACGCGTGGCCCCCACCCGATCCGCTCCAACGGAGCTGCGCATGAGCCGGATGGACATCCTGCAGGGCACCCTCGACGTGCTGATCCTGCGCACGCTGACGGCCGGGCCCCGCCACGGCTACCAGATCGCGCGCACCATCAAGGCGCTCTCGGAGGAGGTGCTCCAGGTGGAGGAAGGCGCGCTCTACCCTGCCCTGCACCGCCTCAAGGCGCGCGGGTGGGTGATCGCGGAGTGGGGGCTGTCCGAGAACAAGCGGCGCGCCCGCTTCTATCGGCTGACCGCCGCCGGTCAGGACGCCTTGGCGCGGGAAGCCAGCGGCTGGGACCGCTACGCCGGCGCGGTGGGGCGCGTGCTCGCGGACGTGCCGCGGGAGGGCGCGTGAGCCGGGGGCTGGGCGGGCGTCGCCCGGAGGAGGCGGAGCGCGAGATCGCCGAGGAGATCGAAGCCCATCTCGCGCACCGCGTGGACGCCCTGATGGAGGAGGGTCTCGACCCCGACGCGGCCCGGCGGCGCGCACGCGCGGAGTTCGGGGACGTGCAGCGCTGGCACCGGGAGTGTGCCGAGATCGAGCGGCGGGAGCGCATCGGCTCGGCGCTGCGTCGAGCCCGCTCGCGGGTGGCGCAGGATCTCGCGTTCGCGGTGCGCCAGCTGCGCCGCAGTCCCGGGTTCGCGGCCGTGGCCCTGGCCACGCTCGCGCTCGGCATCGGGGCCACCACCACCATCGTGGGCGTCGTGCGTGCCGTGGTGCTGCAACCGCTGCCGTTCAGCGAGCCCGATCGTCTGGTGTGGCTGGACGAGACCACGCCGGCAGGGGCGGGCTTCTCCGTGGCGGAAGGCAACTACGTCGACTGGCGCGCGAGCGCGTCCACCCTCTCGGACGTCGGGGCCCTGCGCTCCCAGATCGGGACGCTGAGCGGCGACGAACCGCGCGCCCTGCGCGTCGGCCGGTCCAGCGCCTCGCTGTTGCCCACGCTGGGCGTGGCGCCGCGGCTCGGGCGTGGATTCACCGAGGACGAGGACCGCGCCAGCGCGCCCGCCGCCGTGGCGGTGCTGGGCGATGCGCTCTGGCGGGACGCGTTCGGTGCGGACGCCGACGTGATCGGCCGGGACATCGTGCTGGACGGCGTCGCCCACCGCGTGGTCGGCGTGCTGCCCGAGCAGACCTCCTTCCTGGACCAGCCGGACGTGCTGGTCCCCCTGGGTGCGGACGCGTCGGCCCCCCGGGACGACCACGACCTGGCCGTGGTGGCCCGGCTCGCGCCGGACGCGTCGGCCACCGCCGCCGACCGCGAGCTGGATGGGGTGGCCCGACGCATCGCCGAGATCCATCCCGTGGTGGAGGGCTGGGGCGTGCGGGCGCGGCCCATCTCCGACGTGCTGATCGGCGAGAGCCTGGCCCGCGCCGGGAGCGTGCTCCTGGTGGCGGCGATTCTGCTCCTGCTGATCGCCTGCGTGAACGTCTCCAACCTGCTCCTGGCCCGTAACAGCGTACGCGCGGGTGAGCTGAGCGTGCGGGCGGCGCTCGGCGCCAGCCGGGGCCGCATCGGCGCCCAGCTCTTCACCGAGGGATTGCTCCTGGCCGCCGCCGGCGGGCTGCTGGGGCTCGGGCTGGCGCGAGCGCTGCTGCCGCTCGTCCAATCGCTGGGCGCCGGCCAGGTGCCGCGGCTGGACCAGGCGACCCTGGATCCGTGGACGCTGGCCGCCTGCGCGGGTGCGGTGCTGCTGTCCGCGGCGGTCTTCGGGCTGGCACCGCTGCTGGATCTGCGCCGCCCCCAGGCCTCCACGCTCCGGGAGACTCCGGGCAGCGGAGGGACGGCCCGGGCGCTGCGCCTCCGGTCCGTGCTCGTCACGGGACAGGTGGCGCTGTCGGTGTTCCTGTTGCTCGGCACCGGCCTGTTGCTCCGCTCCTTCCTCCGCCTGTCGGCCGTGGATCCGGGCTTCGAGGTGGAGCAGCGCGTCGCGGTGCGCGTGGACATGCCCGACCGGCTGTACGGACCGGAGCAGCGACACGTCCTGCTGGACCAGATCCTGGAGCGGGTGCGTGGCGTTCCCGGCGTCACGGCGGCGGGCGCCAGCGCGGTGCAGGTCTTCAGCGGGTTCAACCTGGCCAACTTCGCGGCCCGTGCCGACCGGATGCCCACCGAAGCCACCGGCTTCCTGCCCATCGGCTGGCGCGTGGTCACGCCGGGCTGGTTCGAGGCCATGGGCATCGACGTGCGTAACGGACGTGCGTTCGGGCCGGGAGACGACTGGGAGGACGGGACGCCCACGCTGATCAACGCCGCGCTCGCCGAGCAGCTCTGGCCGGGCGAGGACGCGGTGGGGGGCACCCTCGTCTGGGGGGACCCGGAAGGATCGCGCCTCCGCATCGTAGGGATCGTGGACGACGTGCGGGACGTGCAACTCACGGAGGCGGCGCAACCGATGGTGTTCCGGAGCCACCGCCAGATCCCCTGGGCCGCCATGACGGTGGTGGCGCACGTGGACGGACCGCTCCCGGCGGTGGGCGCAGCCGTCCGCCAGGCCGTGCGCGAGGTGGCGCCCGGCCTGCCCGTGCCTCCGGTGCGACCGCTCTCGGTGGACGTGACGCAGGCGCTGGCGGCCCCGCGCTTCAATGCGGTGCTGGTGGGCACGTTCGGGGTGGTCGGCCTGCTGCTCGCGCTGATCGGCGTGTACGGTGTGACGTCCTGGGCGGTGCGTCGGCGCGAGCGCGAGATCGGCATCCGCCTGGCGCTGGGGGCCGAGCCCTCCGAGATGCGCGGCCTGGTGTTGGGGTCGAGCCTCAAGCTCGCGCTGGTCGGCACGGCGATCGGCGTGCTCGCCGCGCTGGGCGGCGCCCGTGCGGTGGCTACGCTGCTCTACGAGACCGCTCCGTCCGATCCGGCGACCTGGGTGCTCGTGCCCACCCTGTTGCTCGCCGCGACCGCCCTGGCCTCGTGGATCCCCGCG